>NZ_JAMDJP010000002.1:0-305839 GCF_023475945.1 Shewanella sp. 8A | reverse complement strand
GTAGTAATCTTCATAGGTGGACCCGTCCTCTTTCTGATGAGTTTTAGCGACTACATCGTGGCCCATTGCGAGGCCGATTTAAAGTGGATGGGTCCATTCCATTATCCATGAGCTATCCTTCCCTGATACCAATTCAATCATCCATTTTGATCTAAACACTCAGCCTTGGTTCACGCTCTTTGAGATTAGCTCAAAAAATGTGCTAAAGGTAACAAAATAGAAAATTGAGAAAACAAGACCACCAACAATATTGCATTTGATAAGCGTTTTCATTTAGAATTAGCCCAACCTATGTTGGAGTTCCAAAAATGTACGTTTGTCTTTGTCACGCCATCACTGATACTCAGATCAAAAACGCAGTAAGCCAAGGCGATACAAGTCTTGCTGACGTTAAAAAGCGTTTAGGCGTTGCCGATCAATGCGGCAAATGCGCAAGAATGGCCGTACAAATCATCCAAAACCAACTCGAAATCGAACCTAATTACTACGAAGTCGCTTAACTTAGAATCTTCAACCCCTTTAAGCAAAACATCATTTTTGTGTTAACTGCTATTCCTAATCGCTAACATCCACATCGTTTTGAGATATTGCACAATATCAAGCTTAAAAACAGATATTGCCGCACATCCCCTTAATGGGACATCCCACTCAGTCAACAGCACAAATGCTGTCGCTCAATGGGATTCACTCTGTTTATCGGCGTTTTAATAAATACGCAGCTTCATTCAACCAAGGGACTTCTTTCTTAACAAACCTCGGGTTGTCCGCAAGCACGTCCTGACAATCCAAGAGCTGGATTTCAAAATCGTCACTTAAATGTGTTTCTACCCAAGTTGGCGACACCGCAAAAGGTGGCCCACTTAAAGCGTCCTGCAGGTAGTCTAAGGTCACCAATAACCCAACACTGCCCGAAGGCAATAACTGCGCTAATTGCTTGGCATATTGCGCCCGCATACTCTCAGGCCAGGCAATCAAGGCAGCGCGATCATAAAAACCACTCACTTGCGCCGTAATAGACTGAGGTAAGGTGAAGATATCGCCTTGATACAAACTTATCTGTTCGGTTTGGTAATGCTGATGTTCGCCCTCTGCACTTTGCTGCATTGGCAATTGGTTATCGCTAAAAAACTGCTGAACAGCGAGTTCATTCAACTCACAACCAATCACTTGATGCCCCTGCTCGGCTAAAAAACACATATCCAAAGACTTACCACACAGGGGAACAAAAACCTTGGCATCGGCGGGAAGCGCCAATTGATGCCAATACGTGACGAGGAAAGGATTAACGTCTTGTTGATGAAAACCAATCTGTTGTTGCTGCCACTTCTCGTGCCAAAAACCAGGTTCCATAGGTATATCTCAAAAGGCTAAAGTTATCCTTACTCTAATGGCATTTACGAGTGGATGCAAAATCTCAAATACGGCAAGTTAATCATAGCGATGGAAATAGTTAATGATTAAGACAATGCTTCTTGCACCCGGCGTAACCAAGCACAGTTATCACATTGGCATTGGCGACGGGAAAGATGGTGTGGGCTGAGTGAAGAATCAATAAAGTCGACGGCAATAAGCAATTGCTGCTTAAGCTCGGAGATGGATTTTTGTTCGACGGCCACCAGCTCATCATTCTGGTTCATCCAGATACACTCCATACCTTGGTGGCATGTTAGACACTGCTCATCGCTATCATTAAAAAATACCGCATGTGGACAATGAGTCACTTCCATTGACTGTAAAATTCGCTTACGCGGAAACTCTAATAACTCGATCAATAAAGCCTTATCTGGGGCGGGCATATGCCCTCCTTAAATCCACTTTGTCCACGGGAAATTTAACAAAAATATATCCCAATCCAATGTGCTTAAGATTACCTAGACTCTATACGATTTAACTTGATATAAATCAAAGTCAGCGACGAAATGATGGGATAGGTGAGCCGCAAACAGTGCGCATTTTATCTTCTTAAAATAAATCTCCGCTCCTATTTGCTTAACATACCCGCTTGCTGTTTAAATAACCCAAACAAGGAGCCTCGCATTGCAAACACCCCAACTACAACATTTTTACATTTCCGAAGAGCAATCGATTTATTTGCTCAAGGCTAACGATGCCCGCAAGCACAAGGCGTGGATCCGTTTATGTAAACAACAGTTAAGTAAGTTGGGTTATCGAGAGATTGAGTTTATCGGTAAGGGGGCTTATGGCTTTGTGTTTGCGGGAATTAATCAGGCCGACGAAGCCCATGTATTTAAATTCTCAAGAATTAATCTGCCGCAGCATATTCAAGACCGCTTAGAGGAAGAAGCCTTTATGCTCTCCTTGCTCAAACACCCCAACATTCCTGGGGCGATCAAATTTGAGCGGGTCGGCAAACAAGGGATTTTAGTGATGGAGCGGGCTAAGGGCGAAGATTTAGAGCAGCTTTGCCGCCGCTTAGGCGCTCTGCCCCCCGCAATGGTAATGAGTATCGCCCGCCAACTCGCCGATATTCTCTACTATCTACGCACTGGCAAACCCTTAGTACATGGCGATATTAAACCCTCTAATCTTGTTTATGATATTGAAAGCCAACACTTATCCTTAATCGACTGGGGCTCTGCCGTGTTTGCGCAACGGGATGAATATAACAAGGCCGTCGAAGACAATGTGATGACGCTGATGTCGAGCGATCAGCAACACACCAATGCTCGCATGGGAGATGTGTATTTTATTGGCGAAGAACAGCTAAACGGCGCACTCTCCAGCCCACGCTTTGACGAGCAAGGCGTCGCAGCAACCTTATATACCTTAGCCTCTGGACAAGCCAGTCGGTTCGGTGCGCAGGTTATCCCGCCTACCAGCATTGGCTTACCGATGGAATTAGCACGCACCTTGGAAGGCATGCTCAGTAGTGATGCCGTGCAGCGCAATCTAGCGGGGGATTATTTTCTCAAAAGCATGCGCCACAGCCATAGATTGCACTTACCTGAATTGCCAAAAGCTGAGCTTATAGGGGACATCCCCGTCTGGGTCCAATCCCGTGAAAAAGATGTCGAGACCGTCAGTTACAGTTCGCGTAAATCATTCTTAAAAGAACATAATGCCTACGATCCCATCGCCAAAATGGACGATATTCAACTCGAAAAGTACTACCGTAACTTTTTAGCGGGAATGGGCGATACCGAAAAAGGCTTTATCGCCGCAGTGGGCCGCCTCGGTCAATATCCAATCGTGGGCGGCCTTGCCATCCATTGGCAAGAAACCGGCGTGTTTATTGATTCCAATCTTGCCATTTACGATGCCAAACAAAAAAGCGCGCTGATTATTGCCGTTAATAATATGGTGACCCTCGCCCGAGGGATTAAGCGGATCGGCGTCTTTAAGGCCTGCTTTTTTAATGCCCGAGATACACTGCATATCGAGCGCGACAACATCAACGAGCCCTTTGTCGCCAGTGCCGATTTACAACTGCCCTTTGAAGTGGGCGATGTGCCAACCCTCGAGGATAAATCGCGGCTGCATTCTTACTTTGAAGACGGTAAGGATCCGGATGAAAACCTCGAATTACCGAGCGAAATCATGGAGGAATTGGCACGGATCAACCAAATCCACCATACCGGTTGCATTATTTTTGAAGCCCTACCGAACCACTTAAAGATCCACAGCTACTTAAAACTGCTCAATCCGCGTAAACAGGCGGCGTTTCGCGCCAGCCTCGACCGCATTTTGCATTATGTCGGTAAAATTCAAGGTCATGGCGTTTCCGGCTTTATGAAACTGCCCTATAAAAATACCCGTCGCTTTACCCATATTGAACGTAAGCCCGAGTATTTTTATCCTAAAAATCCAAAAGAAATAGGCGCTTAACGATTCTATTCGCTAGCGCCTATTATGCTGACGGCCCAACCTAGACTAGATAGGTGAGCCTGGCGGTAAAGTTAAGGGCTTAGGGATAAGCTTTTTATTAGCATCCAAGAGCCCCGCACTAAGGCCCTGCTCCAAACCGTTATAGTGGGCAGCCACTTTAGCATTGGCTCTGTTAGCTTTGGCTTTGAGCTGCTTTATCACAAATTGAGCACGTTCAAAGAGCGCAGCCTTAACCTCTGGCGCAGTTTGCGGATCATGGTAGGTCGACAAGAGTTCATCGATCACCACCGCATTAACGCGCATCCACACACCTTCAACTAAGCCAAGCTTATCTTCCTGATATAACGTCGCGGCAAACAACTTATTCAGTAGGGTCTCAACCGAGAGTTGCTCATTATCGGCCATCGATGCTTGGCTCACACGATTTAAGCGTTTTGGCATCAACAATAAGCTAACGGTGTGACGCGTTGAGACTTCAGCCATGCCAAGGGGATCGCTAATCACCCCAAGCCCAGACTCAAACGACTCCCGCGTTGGCTGATAATTACCCGCTTTAGGCACGAGTACATCAACTAAGGCTTGCGGGACGGTTAAGCTGGCAGCATCTAAAGTACTTAACAACGCATCGAGACCCGACAATTGTAATGGCGGTGCAATATAGCTCCAGCGACCGCCCTCACCGATAGACAAATAGTGATAGTCGGTGCCGCCAATAAATTTTGCGACAGCCTCGATTTGGTAACGATTGAGTAGATAGATAGGTACAAAAGCATCGACCAATTCACCAAGTGGCTCGCCCGGCAATAAGGCCGCTCGACTGAAACCTTCAATCGCCTTGGTACGAATGCGATTTAGCTCCAATAGTTGAGCGATTGGATCATCACCACTGTCCCACAAACTTGCATAGGCGTGACTGGCATCCTTTTGGCGTGAGTCAGCTTCACCAATGTAACGCAGCCCCTTACGCGCGACCTCGGCCAGCAACTGATTTTGCAGCGTCAACTGGGCAGTCACATCACCTTCATCACTATAACCGTAGGCGATGGCAAAGTTATCCCACGGCCCAACACCAACAGTATAAGGTGCTGAAATATCAATATCATTGCCTTTCAGCTGGATCTTGGGATGGGGGTAATCCATCACAGAGGCATCCTGATTGGTTGAGGCGGCAAAGTTATGATCTAACCCTAAGGTATGGCCGACCTCATGGGCAGCAAGTTGCCGAATACGCGCTAAAGCCAGCTCATTAGCGGCCTTCTCTGCCGCCGCTCTATCCTGCCACCCTGCGGTTAATCCTTTGGCAATCAAATAATCTTGGCGTACCCGTAAGCTCCCTAAGGTCACTTGGCCTTTGATGATTTCGCCAGTACGCGGATCGGTGAGCGCTGCGCCATAGGACCAGCCTCGCGTCGCACGGTGGACCCACTGGATCATGTTATAACGGATATCCTGCGGATCGGCATCGGGCGGCAACAGTTCAACCTTAAAACCGTTGATAAACCCCGCTTGGGTGAAGGCTGTTTCCCACCAGCGTGCGCCATCGAGCAGTGCCGAGCGAATAGGCTCAGGCACACCTGGGTCGAGGTAATAGGTGATAGGTTTAACCACCTCACTAGGCGCAGGGCCTGGGTTCACCTTTTGCAGGCGGTGGCGCAAAATAAACCGCTGCACTAGAGGCTCAGAAAAATCCGTCGCATAGTCGCGGTACTCATCGGATAGATAGCCGCTCATCGGATGATAGGCGCGAACTTGATAGCCTTCGCCTGGCAATTCAACAAAAGAATAACGCATCCGCACTGACATAAAGGTGCCATCGGGCGTGACCTTAGCGACTTGCTCGCCAGCAACATCGCCCTTAAAGGTCAATTGCACATCTATATCGCTATTGTTTTCAAAGGATTTAACTCCTGCGGGCAAAATCGCCGAGCGGGTTAAGTCGAGATGATAATTTCCCTGTCCCGTCTGTTGCAGCACATGTGAGACACCATGCAGATCATTAAGCACTAGCTCACTGATCGCCACCATATCCGGCTTACCGTCGAGTAATTTTCCCTGCCACAATACCGAATCGGCAAAGGCTTCCTCTACTGCTCGCTTTTCGGCGGCATCTTGGGTATTGGCGCGATATTGGGTGTTCAGTTGCTTAAGTTGGATATAAGGGCCTTGGCGCTCAAACTGCACCATGCGGGTTTGACCTAACTGGCCACGATCTAAGCCGATATCGTTAGAGCCAACCCCTTCAGGTAAGCTAGTCACCAAGAGAAAGGGTTGATTGAGGCGACTCACCTCAAGGTATAACTCCCCTTCGCTCGGTTCATAGTAAAAATTGAGAAATCCCTTGGCTACTTGGCTTTGCTTAACAATTTTAGTGCTCGGCAGAGTAGCGGCAACGCTAAGGGCTGGCAAACCTAAGAGCAGGATGGCGAGGGCTAGGCTATGGGGTTTCATCTTTCCTCCTGAACTGGCTGTCTACGTGGTCACGCTATGAAACTAACCACGCGGGGCCATCACTGGCCCCGGGCGAACAATTAATGGTGATTATGTTTGTGCTTAATCCAATGGGTTAAGGTTTCAAATAATTCGGATAGCACGATAGGCTTAGTAATATGGGCATTCATCCCTGCGGCGAGACTCTTTTCCCGATCTCCAGACATCGCATGGGCTGTCATGGCGATAATCGGTAAGGCATCAGCGCTGTAACGTTCACGCAGTGCCCGCGCCGCCGTTAAACCATCCATTACTGGCATTTGAATATCCATTAATACAGCATCAAAGGGTCGCGAGTCGATAATATCCAACGCAATTTGGCCATTTCCTGCAACGACGACTTCGTAACCCGCACTCTTTAACAGCTCTGTCGCGACTTGTTGGTTGATAAAGTTATCTTCAACCAAGAGCACTAAACCTGTGTGCTCACCTTCTTCAACAGCCACTTCAGCAATAGGCTGTGCGACATTGAGCCTTGGCTCGTCGGCAAAGGCGGCAATAATTTCATCGAACAGGCTCGAGGCCTTAAAGGGCTTTTGCAACACAGCAAACACGTTGGCACTATCGACTTCAAATTGCAAAGGTTCAGCCGCATAGGCCGTCATCATAATAATGATTGGCCGTTTCGCGATCCGACCTTCGGCCACCATAGTGTCGATGGCGCTAATCACATCACTGCCATCCATTTCTGGCATCATCCAATCGAGCAACAATAAATCGATAGGATCACGCGACAACTTATACAGCGCCTCGGCGCCGCTCGCGGCAGTATCCACCTCGAAGTGGAAATCGCGCATCAGGGCCGAGTAAATTTGCAGTGCCGTTGGGTTATCATCCACCACAAGTGTGCGTAAATTATTGAGTTTTTCAGGCACAACTAAGGGCTCAACCTTGGCCTCTTCGGCAATTTCAAAACTGATGGTAAAACTAAAGGTACTGCCGACGCCTAACTCACTCTGTACTTGCATCTTGCCACCCATCATGGAGACCAAATGCTTACTGATCGACAAACCTAAGCCTGTGCCGCCGTATTTACGGGTCGTCGAGCCATCGGCTTGGGCAAAGGCATCGAATAACTTTTCCTGCTGATCTTTACTGATCCCAATACCGGTATCCCGCACCCAGAATTTTAAGGTAATCCGGTGATCGCGCTCGCCGACATCTTCACAGCCCAGTTCAATCTCGCCGGATTGAGTAAACTTCACCGCGTTCGATAACAGGTTGATCAACACTTGGCCTAGACGCAGTGGATCGCCCTTAAGAATGAGTCCAGCCGTCACTGGCGCATACAGCAATAATTCAACGCCTTGTTCCTGCGCCTTAAGCGCGTTGAGATCGAGGGCATGATCGAGCACTTTATCCAATGGGAACGGCACCCGCTCCAACTCTAACTTACCCGCCTCAATCTTAGAGAAGTCGAGAATATCGTTAATAATCCGCAGCAACGACTGCGCCGAGAAACCGGCTTTTTCGAGGTAATCCTTCTGCTGCGCCGTCAGCGAGGTGCGCTGCGCCAACTGCAACATACCGATAATAGCGTTCATTGGCGTGCGGATTTCATGGCTCATATTCGCCAAAAATTCACTCTTATACAGGTTGGCCAATTCCGCATCCTGCTTCGCCTCCAACAGCGCCACTTCGTTACTCTTATGGCGCGTGATGTCCTTATGGGTACCGACCATACGCTTAGGCTGACCATCGGCAGTAAATTCCACCACCCGGCCACGGGAAAGCACCCAGTGATAACTGCCATTTTTACCTAAAATCCTAAACTCGATCTCATACGCATCGACGGGATTTTGCAGATACTGATTACGATATTCTTCGACCCGAATTCTATCGTCGGGGTGTGTTAGCTGGTCGATAGCCGACACTAACGCTGGGAATTCATTGGGTTTATACCCCAGCATCGAATAATAGGATGGGTTGCAAATAATATGTTCCGAATCCAGATACCAGTCCCATAGACCATCCTCTACCGCATCCATCGCTAAATGGTAACGCTCCTCCGACAGACGTAACTGTTCGGCGGACTCGTACTCACGCGTGACATCGCGCCACACGGCAATTAAGCCTTGCAGCTCACCACGGCGGTTATAGAAAGGCAGTTTCAGGGTGTCGAGCAACACAGGTTTACCCGCTAACTCGACCTTCTCTTGATAACGCAGCGGCGTGCGATCTTTTAGGATCTGCTCATCCTCGGCACGAATACGAATGCCCATCTCTGGCGAGGTTAAATCCTCGGACGACAGACCGATCATCTCGCTTTCGGTGTAACCCAACATCCGCTCGGCGGCCTTGTTACAGCCGAGGTAATTGCCCTCTTTATCTTTAAAGACAATGGCTTCTGGGATAGAGTCGAGTAAGGATCGCAATAACGCATATTCACGTTCGCGGCGCTCGGTTGCATCTTTTAACCGCTCAGTACGACGCGCGACCAGTTTATCGAGTCGTTTATTTTGCTCGGCCAGATGGTGAGTGTATTGCTTGTTTTCCTCAAAAATGCGGCTGACCAATAGGAACCAAGGCTCCCAACCAGGGGTGATTTTTTCCGGCGGTTTACGCGGTTCTTGGGAGCAGCCCTCTAAGTGGGATAACAGCCGCGATGCAGGGCTCACAAAAGAGCGGCGCGTTTGCCAGTGTACTATGGTCACCAGCACCGACAGAGCGATGACCACAAGGATAAAGGTCAGTTGCAGTTTTTCGACCGAATCTTGGAACAGGTCGTCTTCATTTTGCAGATATAACAAGCGCCAAGGCGCATTATGCAGCGCAACCGAGTGGATATAGTAACCGTTACGAATAATGCCTTCGTGGGCATCGAACAATTCTGACTCAGGCAACGAATGCAGCTCAGAAGGAATGCGCTGGCTGATGTGATACACCCGATTGATATCTGAACCATCAAAATCACTGTGGGATAAAATATTATTCTGCTGATCGAGCAGGATCACCGTCCCCGGCATTTTGAAGTACACCCGAATTTGCCGCGCCAATGAGGCTAAGGTCATATCGAGGTTTATCGAGCCCATAAACTCATCGTCGAGGTAAACGGGCACACCTAAGGTGGTCAATAAGCCTTTACCTGTGGAGTCGACGTAGGCCTCACTCCAAAACACGCTGCGTTGCGGGTTCATCGCTGGCGTCGCGTATTGGAATTGTTTTTTATTGAGCAACTCGTCTCTAAAACGTTGATCATCATTGGTCCAAGGGAAGTAGGACATCATCCGCTGGCGCGATAGATAATAAATTGCCGAGGCTTTGGGTGCGGCTTCTTTGGCCACAGGGAAAGACAGCGATAACTCGAACAGCATTTCCAGCTCTTGGTAGAACTTATCACTGCGACCATCGAGGGAACCCGCGCCCGTGATCCGCCCCATATTAGTGAATGGCTTGCCACCTTTGGCGTAATTAGGCTCTAAGGTAAAATACTGACCACTTTCGTTAAATTTGCCGTACTGCGGTAAGCGATCCTTACGCACTAACTCACCTAAACGTAGGTGATCCACAGCCACATCCCGCAAGCTCTTCACCGCACGAATGCTCGACTCCAGTAGTAAGTCAATTTGCAATACATGGCGTTCAACCTGCTCTTCACGCTGATCCATCTGCTGGCTTTTCTGGCGATCGAAAAACATCCACGCCGTCAGCAACGACAGGACAATTACACCGATATAAGTATAAAAAACGGCACGGTTATAATTCTTTTGGATCGGCGATTTTAGCTGGAGATCCGGCTCACTCGATTTCATCCACTACCCTTGATTGCAGCACTTGATTTAGCCATCGGTGGCAAAAGTTACGGAGTTCATTTATGGGTCCTTATATTAGCAGGAAGAAACCCCGAGTCACATCAAATAATTGCCGTACGAAGGCTGTCAAAATCGATGATTAGTTACTTGAAAAATCATAGAAATGGCTAAAAATAAAGGTCCCACAAGTGAGACCTTTTGTAACAATTTAGTTAATGGTTAGAGATGTTCTTCAGCGTATTCAGCTAAGCGTGAACGCACCACGCCATTCAGATATAAGTTTGCACTGCCTTCAAAGTCTTTAAAACGCTCAACAATGTAGGTTAAACCCGAGGTCACTGCGGTGAGATAATTCGAATCGATCTGCGCTAAGTTACCGCAACAAATCAATTTTGTGCCTTCCCCCATCCGAGTGATCATGGTTTTGATCTGCGACGCCGTTAAGTTTTGACATTCATCCAAAAGCACAATGGAGTTTTGGATCGAGCGGCCGCGCATAAAGTTGATCGACTTAAATTGGATATTCGCCTTCTCCATGATGTAGTTCAAACTGCCGGTCGGATTGACATCATTCTTGTGCAGCACTTCTAAAGTATCGGTAATGGCCGCGAGCCATGGCATCATCTTTTCTTCTTCGGTGCCGGGTAAAAAACCTATCGATTCGGCAATTTCCGGCGTATTACGAGTCACAATTACCTTATCGTAGCGATTGCGCTCCACTACCAACTCAAGCGCAGCCGCCATTGCTAGTAAGGTTTTACCGCAACCCGCTGGCCCCGTTAAGATCACCAGATCGATATCGGGATCGAGCAAGGCTTGCAGCGCCATGCCTTGGTAAACATTCTTAGGTTTAACGCCCCAAGCCTCGAGGTTTTTTAAGCGCTCGCGGCCCAGATCTAAAATATGCAGATGGGTATCGCTACGCTCGGTGACGCGGCCACAAAAATCAGATTCGGTATCAATCAGATACTGGTTAATGTAGAAAGGTTCGTTGTCTAAATCTTTCAGCGGGACTTCATGAATCGTATGCCGACCGTGGCGCTCGGTGGACACTTTGTTTAAATGCTCCCAAAAATTACCTTCGAACTGATAAAAGCCCTTGCTGAGGAAACGAATATCGTCGATCAGCTGGTCGGTTCGATAATCCTCAACCAATTGAATACCCGCGCCCTTGGCCTTAAGACGCATATTGATATCTTTAGTGACGAGTACCACAGTGCGTGGATGGTGAAGATTTTGTAGATGTAGTGCGGTATTGATAATGCGGTTATCGTTGCCATCCCCCGGCAGGGCACCTAAGGTAAAATCGACAAGATGGTCAGGGAAAATAGAAAGTGAGCCTATTGCATCGGCATGCCCTTCTCGACTTGGCAAAGGGACGCCATTAATAATTTGTTCAGGTGTTGTATCGCCGCCGAGGGTATCTTCCAGCGCCCGAATAGCGACTCTCGCATCGCGACTCACATCACTCTTTCGATCTTTAATCTGGTCTAGCTCTTCTAGCACAGTCATCGGAATGACTACATCGTGCTCTTTAAACGAATAGATCGCCAAAGGTTCATGTAGTAACACATTGGTATCCAGTACAAACAACTTTCTGTCGTCTTGTTCCATGGCGCCTCCAGAGTGCTCGATTATTTTATGTTATATCTCGTTCCCAGTGAGTGGATATGGCTCCTTTGCTGATTGGCGTTAGGTTAAGAATGATCTTTAAGTTCAAGCCTCTACCGAATAAAGATAGCTAGCGGCTTACACTAATATTGGCACCATTCTCAATGAATGCCAACCAAATCATCAGAGACTCGAAAGCAGTGTAGGTCCCTCGATATGACAGAAGCATGACAAAACCTCGAGCTGCAACAGAGAATTTTCTTCACTGTTCAATTTGTAATCTGCTGTGTGGAGAATTAGTCTCTAACGGTTGAGAGGGCGATTCAAATATCCCTAGTATTGATATAACATACGCGCCCTTTGTTAGAGTCCGCCCAGAGATGAGAATTTAAGATGCCGTTTGCCTTAGGACAACGTTGGATAAGTGATACCGAGTCAGAGCTTGGTTTAGGAACAGTCGTACAAGTTGAAGGCCGCATGGTCACAGTGTTATTCCCTGCGACTGGTGAGAACCGTATGTTCTCGCGTAACGAAGCCCCGCTGACCCGCGTCATATACAACCCTGGCGATACGGTTGAAAGCCATGAAGGCTGGAGTCTCTCGGTCGAAGAACTCACCGAAAAAGACGGCCTCGTCGTCTACCACGGTATCCACAGCGAAACAGGCGAAAAAGCCAGCCTGCGTGAGACACTGTTAAACCACAATATTCGCTTTAACAAACCGCAGGATCGCCTGTTTGCGGGTCAGATTGACCGCCTCGACCGTTTCGGCATTCGTTATCAATGCCAGTTACTGCGCAATCAACTGGCGACCTCTGATTTACTCGGCTTACAAGGGCCACGCGTCGGTCTTATCCCCCATCAAATGTGGATTGCCCATGAAGTGGGTCGTCGTTATGCGCCGCGGGTGTTACTGGCCGACGAAGTGGGTTTAGGTAAAACCATCGAAGCAGGGTTAATTATCCATCAACAACTGCTGACAGGCCGTGCCGAACGAGTATTGATTATTGTGCCGGATACCCTGCGCCATCAGTGGTTAGTGGAAATGCTGCGCCGCTTTAACTTGCGCTTCTCGGTGTTTGATGAAGACCGTTGCGTTGAAGCCTTTGCCGACCATGACAACCCTTTCTATACCGAACAGTTAGTGATTTGTTCACTCGAATTACTGCGCAAAAAGAAACGTCTCGACCAAGCACTCGATGCCGATTGGGATCTGTTAGTGGTTGATGAAGCGCACCATTTAGAGTGGACCGAAGACGCCCCAAGCCGCGCCTACCAAGTGGTTGAAGCCTTAAGCGAAGTCGTACCGGGCGTATTATTACTGACCGCAACACCGGATCAACTCGGTCACGAGAGCCATTTTGCGCGCTTGCGCCTACTCGACCCAGATCGTTTCTATGACTACGACGCCTTCCTTGCTGAAGAAAACAGCTACAAAGATGTCGCCATCGCCGCCGAAGCTTTAGCGGGCGAAAGCAAATTATCCGATACCGCTATCAACAGCTTAACCGAATTACTCAGCGAAAAAGACATAGCGCCGAGCATTCGATTAATTCAAGCCGAAGGCATCGACAGCGAATTGCAACAAGCTGCCCGCAGTGAACTACTGCAAGAACTGCTTGATCGCCACGGCACTGGCCGCGTGCTTTACCGCAACAGCCGCGCCTCGGTAAAAGGTTTTCCGAAACGTATTTTCAACGCCTATCCCCATGCGATGCCTGAGCAGTATCTTACCGCTGCACGCGTGAATGAGATGATGGGCGGTCGTAAAACCTTAGAAGCGAAAGCGGCACAAGCCTTAAGCCCTGAAAAACTCTATCAAGAATTTGAAGACAACAGCGCCAGTTGGTGGAAGTTCGATCCTCGCGTGGATTGGTTAATCGAGTTCTTAAAGTCGCACCGCAGCAAGAAAGTGCTGATTATCGCCAGTGGCACCGATACTGCCCTGAGCTTAGAAGAAGCCCTGCGTACCCGTGAAGGCATTCAAGCGACCGTATTCCACGAAGGCATGTCGATCATCGAGCGCGATAAAGCGGGTGCTTACTTTGCTCAAGAAGAAGGCGGCGCTCAAGCATTAATCTGTTCAGAAATCGGCTCCGAGGGTCGTAACTTCCAGTTTGCCAGCCACTTAGTGTTGTTCGATCTGCCATTAAACCCAGATTTATTGGAGCAACGTATCGGCCGTTTGGACCGTATTGGTCAAAAGAACGATATCCAAATTCACTTGCCTTATCTGCAAGATACGGCGCAGGAGCGTTTACTCCAATGGTATCACCAAGGTCTAAATGCCTTCGAGCTTACCTGCCCCGGCGGCCATATACTTTTCAGTGAATTTGCCGAAGATCTGTTAAATGTCCTTGTCGGCGGTGATGAAGATGAGCTAACCAATCTGCTCAACCACACCCAAAGCCGTTACAAAGAACTGAAACACGCCATGGAGCAAGGCCGTGATAAACTGCTGGAAATCAACTCCCATGGTGGCGATAAAGCCAAGGCGATTGTCGAGCGTTTAGCCCAAAGCGATCAAGATACTAAACTGATTGGCTCAGTGATCCGCTTGTGGGACATTATCGGTGTCGACCAGGAAGATAAAGGCGAAAACTCGATTATCCTGCGTCCAAGCGAACATATGATGTTCCCGACTTATCCCGGCCTGCATGAGGATGGCGTTACCGTCACCTTCGACCGTGATACTGCACTCTCCCGTGATGATATTGCCTTGATCACCCAAGAGCATCCACTGGTGCAAACCGGCCTCGACTTGATCACCAGCTCGGATACCGGTACTACAAGTGTTGCGATATTAAAAAACAAGGCATTACCTGCGGGCACCCTGTTTTTAGAACTGATTTATATGGCAGATGCCTCGGCGCCTAAATCGAGCCAGCTCTATCGTTATCTACCGCCTACGCCTATCCGTATTCTGCTGGATAAAAATGGCAACGATCTGTCAGCCAAGGTCGATTACAGCAGTTTTGACAAACAGTTAAGCGCAGTAAACCGTCATATTGGTAGCAAGTTAGTCACGGCCTCACAGCCAATTCTGCATCCGTTATTTGCTAAGGGCGAAGAGTATGCCCAAGTGGCCGTCAATGAGTTAGTGGCTCAAGCGCGCGAGAAAATGACCAGCCAGCTTACAGGCGAACTCGAACGTTTAGAGTCTCTCAAAGCGGTCAACCCCAATATCCGTGAGGAAGAATTAGAATACCTACGCAACCAAATGCGGGAGCTGACGACTTACCTCGATGCGAGTCAGTTGCAGCTTGATGCGATTCGTATGGTGCTAGTTAGCCATGTTTAATCTTGATTGGCATTAAACTGAGCCTGATCCGGCTCGCTTAAGCTAAAACACAAACGCCCAGCCAATCGCTGGGCGTTTTTATTTTCTCTGTTGTATAAACATTTTTTTCGCATAAGCCTGCCCAGGCGCCGCAGTGCGCGGTCGCCGTCACGAGCTCAAGCAAAAATTGCTTCTGCTACGCCGCTTAAGGTTATACTCTAGATAATTGAATTTATAAGACTACACAGGTGGTTATCAATTCTATGGCGCGTATCATTCCCTCGGTATTGAGCCTCACCTTAGCTCTCGCCAGTGCGAGCTTACTCGCCGCCGATCCCAGTAACCAAACTCCCGAGCCTAGCGCCGAAGCAGCTCAGTCTAATCCTAACAAACCGACGCCCGCTAAAAGAGCGAGCAGCTATTTACCCGCCAATGAGATCAAACAAATCACCATAGATGACCAACCACTTGAACTCTTAGTCCGCTCGTGGGAAGGCCGGAAAAAACTCGGTGCAGCCATTATTTTACCCGCCACTAATGGCACCGCCGATGCGCCCGGATTAATGGCCTTTGTCCGACGTAATATCAATGCGGCTGGCTGGGCGAGCTTAAGCCTCACGCCGCCAACAGAACCACCAGCGCCCAATTTTGCCACCCCAGCAACTGAAGTCGCGACTGCGGGGTCAGCGCAATTAACCGCGCCTTCCAATAAACCAAGTCAAAAGGTAAAGCCGGAAGACAGTAATAAGCATCTCCTTGAGCAAGAAGACTTTCTCGTTAAAAGCATGTCACAGCTCGACAGCGTTGGTAGCGATTATCCTGGCAAACGAGTACTGATCACCGCCGATCAAAGTGCTGGATTATTGATAAGCCTATTAAGCCAAAAGAAAATTGCCGATCCCGATGTATTGATTGTCATCAATCCCTACAGTGAAGACGAAACGCGCAACCAAGCCATAGCCGAGAAGCTCGCTAAACTCACGATGCCGATACTCGATATTCAATCACCCGATGGTCACCCCGCCTCATTAGAAACGGCTGAACAACGTAAAACGCTGGCAGTGACCTTAGAGGCACCCAATTATCGGCAGACAACGCTGGCATTGAATCTGGATAATGAAAGCGCTTGGCAGAATTGTTTAACGGCCATAAGAGGATTCGCCGCCCGAATGAGCGGCGCCTATTGAAATTTGAATCCCCTGATTTTACGAGCACGGCTTGCTAGTACAAAATAAAGCTCGACACATCAACGCTGCCTCAGCATTAAGGAAGTCTTTACCATGGCTTTCTCGCTAAGGGCATCAACCAAGTTACCAGCCAGACTGGCGATCCTTGTAGGGTTTAGTGGGATCTTTTAACTGACGAACCGCAGCGATAGTACGATTTTTGCCAAGCAGCAATCTCACTTGGCTCCATGACTCGCGGCATAGCAACGCACGGACCGAAGCAGTCCAGCTGCGGTTAATACTCAGCTTAATTGCCGCAGCCGCATCGGGGGAGGTATTGAGGAGTTCTTCCGCCAATTGTTGCGCGCTTAACATTGGGTTATCACTTAACTGAGTCACTAAACCTAAGGTGTTAGCCTCTTCGCCAGAGAGCACTTTTGCCGTGAGACTGAGTAACATCGCTTGATCCTTTGGCATAATTTGCCGCAATGCCACTAGGCCTGCCATATCGGGCACCAGCCCCCATTTGGCCTCCATAATGGATAACTTACTGTCAGGGCTTGCTATCCTAAAATCCGCACCTAAAGCGATTTGCATTCCTCCACCATAACAGCAGCCTTCCAATACCGCGATAACGGGTACAGGTAAACGCTGCCAGCCAAGGGATACTCTTTGGGCTAGGTTGGCATTGCCTGGCAACCCTTTAAACAGCAATTTAACTGCTTGCATCGGCGCCGACATCACGCTTTTGACATCCAAGCCAGAACTAAAATTACCTCCAGCGCCAGATAAAATTACTAGCCGAATACGCGGATCTGATTTAATCCTTTTGATGGTTTTATCGAGTTCGCTAAACATCAAATAATTAATTGCATTGAACTTTTCTGGACGATTAAGCACAACATTTGCGATGCCATTCTCAACCGTAACTTGCACACAACGCTCACCCATGAAATATCCTGCTACTGGTCAGTCCAGACCAAATGTTAACATGTTTGGCATGATTAACCAAAACATGTAACATAAGGCCGAATTTTGACTTTAGTCAAAATATTGTCAGTCACCGTTAAGTATTAGTGTGCGATTATGTTAGGCTGCAATCTAAAACCTAACAAATTCTGATTTATGAAGCTGTTAGAATATATTTACGATGCTGTTCAGCCCATGCCAGCGTCTAATTTGAATAAAATGCATCTCTAGCAACTCCGCTTACCTACAGCATGTATATCTGTGCATGATAGAGGATCGATACTGTAGACATCTGTTGATGGATTAAGCATATAGATGGTCGCAAAATCGAGGTATTTTTTGCGATAAATAACGAAGTTAACTTAGCTAACCACAATTTTAATCGCACTATGCCTTTAGAATTTAATGGCAAGATAAATAAAATTAGCTAATTAAATCTATAAGTTATATATAGATGATGTAAATCAAACTTGCCCGAAGCACATAATTCGTCACTCAAACATGAAGAATTAGTGTTATCTTCAATAAATGGGCAAATAAGGATCTGTAGTCAGCATGACAATCTCTGTACTCATCTGTGACGATTCCGCTATGGCGCGTAAACAAATGGCTCGCACCCTTCCCAAAGAATGGGATGTCGAGATTACCTACGCGACCAATGGTGCCGAAGGATTAGATGCCATTCGCGCAGGTAAAGGCGAAGTGGTCTTCCTCGATCTCAATATGCCCGTAATGGATGGTTATGAAGTACTACAAACCGTTCAACAAAACGATCTCCCCGCCCTTATCATTGTGGTCTCGGGTGACATACAAATTAAAGCTCATGAACGTGTTAAAGCTCTAGGTGCATTGGACTTTATCCAAAAACCCGTCAGTGCTGATGCCATCAGTAATATCCTCCAAGAGTACGGCATTCTTACCCTAACGCAGAAAGATCAGGTGGAAGACACGCCGATGATCAAAGTCGATATGCGTGATGCCTGCCAAGAGATCGCTAACGTTGCCATGGGCCGTGCAGCCGATTTGCTCGCCAAATTACTCGACGTATTTGTCCTATTACCTATCCCCAATGTGAACGTGCTCGAAGTCAGCGAACTGACCATGGCTCTGAAAGCAACAGAAGAAAGCTCAACTGTTTCAGCGCTTTGCCAAGGATTTATTGGTGCAGGCGTTGCGGGTGAAGCACTGTTGTTATTCCATGATTCAAGCTTTAAAGATATGGCCAAGCTCATGGGGGTTGCAAATCCTGAGGATAAGAATACCGAGATTGAAGTACTGATCGACACTGGAAACGTATTGATTGGTGCATTCCTGAATGGGATCTCAGAACAACTCGATATGAAATTCAGCCAAGCCCATCCTGTGGTGTTGGGCCGTCACTGTACAGTGAATGATCTTATCCATGATAATTCGGAAAAATGGCACAGAACATTAGCGATGGAAATCAACTATCGTATTGAAAATCATAATATTCAATGCGACTTACTGTTGCTCTTTACCGAAGACTCTATTCCGACACTGAGCTACAAACTCGGTTATTTACTCGATTAATCAGTTGGACTTTACCTTATGTCAAACGATCAAAGCGCAATGAACGAACTCCATTGGCTAATCGATATGGTACAAACCATAGAAGTGGGTCTCGTGGTATTAGATCGCGATTATAATATCCAACTGTGGAACGGCTTTATGGAAAACCATAGTGGCGTTTCACCCAATTCCATTAAAGGTCAAAACCTGTTTAGCCGCTTCCCTGATTTGCCAGCCACTTGGTTAAAACAAAAAATGGAATCGGTTTTTATGCTTAAAAATCGAGCTTTCATTAGCTGGGAACAAAGACCTTACGTGTTTCAGTTTAAAAACTATCGCCCAATTACTGGGCGCGCCGATTTTATGTACCAGAACGTGACTTTGCTGCCTCTCGCTTCATTAACTGGCAAAATTACCCATATCAGTGTGATTATTTATGATGTCACCGATATCGCCGTCAATAAGTTGCAGATCAAGGCCGCCAACGAACAGTTAGAGCGTCTCAGCCAAACCGATGGATTAACGCAACTGCATAATCGCCGCCATTGGCAACTATGCTTGGAACACGAGTACGATCTCTATGCCCGCTATTCCGGTGTAGCAAGCTTGGTGATGATTGATATTGATCATTTCAAAAATATCAATGACACCTACGGCCACCTTGCAGGTGACAAGGTTATTCAACATATCGCCCATCTTCTGAGTCATTCATTGCGGGAAACCGACTGTGTCGGTCGCTATGGCGGTGAAGAGTTTGCGGTAGTCATGCCCAATACCAGTGGCACCGATGCCCTCAACTTTACCGAGCGTTTGAGGGAAAAGATCGCTGAATCCACCGTAGTGTATGAGGGGCTGAAGATTAAAGTGACTGTCAGCCTTGGCGTATGTGAAATAGGCAAACATATTACGAGCAGTTCAAGTTGGATTTCCTGCTCAGACAAAGCGCTTTACGAGGCCAAACAGAAAGGCCGAAATTGTAGCGTCCTACATGCAGCAGCAATTTCCACTTAATTAGGCTTAATAAAGTAAAAGCCCATCATTGATGGGCTTTTACTTTATAAGAATTATGACAACGTATTAATGTGGAAAACCATCGTCCTGTTCGTCATCTTCTTCGTCTTCATCTTCTTCATCGCCAACAAAGTAAGTACCCCAACCGTCATAATCCACTTTTTGCTTGGCTGCGAGTTGCAATAACTGTTCAGTCGCTTTGTCTAATAATGGAATTTCTAACTTGTGATAAGCAACAGCGTCAAAACAGAAAATCACCGAACCATCTTCCAATTCCATTTCTTCAGCATCATTGACTTCAAATCCAAGTTTGAATGCATCAACCGCAGCCTTTTCTAAGCGCTCAAAATTGCTCGATGAAAAATGGTGCTCAATGGTGTATTCAGCATCTGGCTCTGAGCCATCGTCGAGCAAGGCTTGCACTATGTCACGATTCTCGGCGAATTGGGCTTTTAACTGACTTTCAATAGACATGGACTTGTCTCCGTTAAGATAAAACTGGCTCAAATTGGCGTTATTATACGTCATCAGCCGGGATAGTTTTACCCATTAATGTTGCCGCTTCGCGATTTATCTCGTTAAATTTTGCCGACATAATCTCGTGCACCTGTGCCGAAAAGGCTTTGGCATCAGCTTTATCCAAACCTTCAGTCGGGATTGGCGCCATCATCTCAATAATCACCACACCATTATCCCAACGGTTCAAATCAATATGACTTTGGCATGACGTCAACACGGGTACGACTGGCACACCAGCCGCAATCGCAGTGTGGAAAGCTCCCGCTTTGAAGGGCAACAGTCCGCGCCCCCGTGAGCGCGTACCCTCAGGGAAAATCCACACGGAAAGACGATTCTGCTTAATTTTTTCCGCCGTTTTCGCCATGGTATCAAAAGCACTATTGCGATTTTTTCTATCGATCAGAATATTACCTGAAAGCCAATAGATCTGGCCAAACAAGGGGATCCACACTAAGCTCTTTTTCCCTAAGCTCACAGTGCCTTTAGGTACCGCTTTAGTATGTGTGAATAAATCGAAGTTATTTTGATGATTTCCAAGAAATATATAGGGGCCATCCTGCACTTCCTTAGGCCGACGTACTATGACTTTAAGCCCTAAAATCGGCGCTGCGGATGAAAAGATCTTGGCGAACATATGTACATTGTCACGGTGACGAGGTCGTAATAGGCAAACCAAACCACCAAAAATAAATGCAAGTAACAATGACACCGCCAACAACACAGATCTGACAATTAATAGCACGACATACTCCAAGGGTGAAAGTGGCGACAGTATAGCCACCCAGCCCTAGGGACTCAATATAATGTTTACATCTGTTAGCTGAGTTGCTAACAATCAAACAAAAGCCCATCGTTACTCACGCAATAAGCGTATCGATGGGCTTTTAAATCAATATCAACGCCTAACACTCAGCATAAAACCTAGCGTTAGATCTGACTCACTGTAGCCATTTTGCTTAAGCCTACACGAAATACCAGTGCACTGACTGCCAAGGTTGCGACAATCGCCGCCCCACTCGGTAAATCCATGGTTGCCGATAATACCAGACCAAGTAAGTAACCCATAAGGCCGACAAGATAGGCGTAAAACAAGCCGTTTTTACCTTGGTATTTATTCAGGGCAAGTGCAGGTAAAATCAAGGTACTAAACACTAAATAGACGCCCACCAGCTCAACCGACAACGTAATAACTAGGGCAAATAGGAGATAGAATCCGGCGCCATTTAATATTTGTGGCCGCCAAAAAATCAACGCCAACACCCCTGCATAAACCACTGTCGGTAACACTAATTGCGACCAACTCACCCAAAGGATCTGGCCCGACATCAATTGTTTTAGCAGCTCTGCACCATGGGGATCGTTCGCCAGCAATAGCATAGCGGCCACGGCCGATAGTACATAAAAACAACCGATCATGGCTTCTAACTCACCCGCCATTCGCTTAGATAACCAAGCGATAAATCCCGCCCCCGCAAGGGCGAACAAGGCCGGCATCCACACATTAGAAAATGGCATGTCTTCTAACCTGTGGTCCATGTGGGCGACAATTGCTCCCAACGCGGCGACTTGCGCAATGGCTAAATCGATAAAGATAATCCCACGTTTAAGCACTTGTTTACCAAGTACAATGTGCGTTGAGAGCACTAAGATCCCCGCTGCCAGTGCAGGCAGCAGGATCGACATCAGTTCCAGATCCAACATAGGCTTATTTCACCCCGTTTAAGAGGGAAATCGCGCTGTCGTAGAGGCTAAAGAGATCTTGGCTGCTATCGTTTCCACCTACAGACATAGGTAACATCAGTACTGGAAGATTCGCTTTTTCACCCAACCACTTAGCACCACGTTCGTCCTGATAGGACGCCACAACCACCGCAAGAATATCACCCTGCTCGGCACGGCTGAGCAGACTTGCTAAATGGCCACTGGTCGGCGCTAGACCGGGTTTAGGTTCAAGATCAGCGGCTTGTTCAATCCCCAACCAGTTGAACAGATATCTAAAACTGGTGTGATAGGCGATGACCTTTTTACCCTTTAACGGTTTGGCTTGCTCTTCCCAACGAGGGATCGCCGCCTGCCAACGAGTGCTAAAGTCCGCTAAGGCCTTTTGATAATTAGCCACTTCACTCGGATCAATTTGGCTCATCTTAGCGCTGAGCGCATTCGCGACGCTAAGCAAACGATGCGGATCGAAGTGGATATGCGGATTTCCCTGAGCATGCACGTCGCCCATGCTGCGATCCACACTCGCTAACTTATCTAAGGTATCGATTTGATCGGCGGCGAAAAATAGCCCTTGATCGGTAGAGCGAACCTTGGCGTTGGCTGACTTCATTTGCAGCATCGGCAGCCAACCGACTTCTAAATCGGCACCTGCACAGACCACCAGATCCGCTTGACGCATTTTAGCAATCAAACTCGGGCGCGCCTGCACTTGATGCGGATCCTGTAAGGCCGTGGTTGCCGAATAAATGCTGGCGTTTGGAGCCAACTCTTTTGCCAATGCGGCATATTCGGGTTCACAGGCAAACACATTCAGCTCTGCGTGGGCAAAGCCTGAACAAGCGAAAGACAGGGCCGCTGCGGCCGCTTTAACAACATTAGAATTGATGCGCACCGTGAGCCCCCAGAGACATAATGTATTGAATAGTGAAAACATTGTCGTCTTCGATTCCATCGAAGTTAGTTCCCTTCTGATTGGTGTACTGGAAACGTACTGTCGAGAAATGGCTCGAATGCCACGCTAGACTCACCTCAGATTCCTTTAACTTCTGGCCATGAAAATGCTCGCCATGGAGCTCTTGGGTATCCACCTCGCCGTAACGCACACCCGCAGACCAGCTAGGAGTGAACTGATACACACTGCTCAGATACCAACCTTGATGATAGTCCTTGCTCGGTGCATCTTCGGGATGAAGATCGGTAGGCACAAAGTCAGTCACGCGGTAATACTCACCGCTTAACGTCAGGTTTTGGTATTTATAGTTACCATTTGGTGCCCATTTATACACAAAATCAGCACCATAGGTGTTTTTACCTGTGTAAGATGCCGCATGGCTGTGGTCATGACCTTCCTCAGCGGTTTCGTCTTCGTGCGCATCCCCTTCTTCATGGGCTGTGACTTGACCATTTTCGTTACGTAAGTAACTCAATCCCGCCTGCCATGAACTATTATCCCCTATATCGCCACCGATTTTTGAATATAAGGTGTACACACCGACATTTTTAAACTCACGTTCGCCATGTTCATCGGCGGCGCGCATGCTGTCGCCCTTGAACGCTTCAGCGCCAATGGTCCAATACAGATCAGTTGGAGCAACAAAGTTTAAGCGCACGCCATCATCGAAATAGTGGCCGCCGAAAAATGCACGGTAAGCAATCGGACGGTCGGTGAATGAATCGGTATGTAAATGCTGGTTATTTAGATAACCGATATCCGACAGGAAACGTCCGCCACGGATGGAAAAACCCGCAGGCATTGCCATGGTTTGGATAAAGGCTTCTTCAAGATTAAGCTCGGTTTCACCATCATGCATCTCAACGACGGCGGTCACTTTGCCGTAGAACATGTCGTCAATATTGGCACTCATCGCCAACTCAGTTTCACCTAAACCAAATCCTTCGGCGGTTTCTGCCAATGGGCGTTCAGCCGTTTGATAATAGCCATTCAGCACCGCACTGATCGCTGGATTGGTTAAACTTGAGTCAGCGGCAAATAACGTCGGCGAAGCAAATGCGCACGCCAAGGCCACCAAAGAAATTCGGTTGTTAAAAACAGTCATGATATCTCCAAAATACAACTAGCACTCGATGACTAAGTTAAGTCATCAAGAAATACAATAAGTTAAAATATTAAAGTTGATTTAATGGAGAATAGGCGGCGCACGGCTTAGGTAAACACTGACGTGTTCGAAGAAGGTAACGGGTAAGACAAACTCACAAACATCAAATCGCTGTATCGCTAAATTTAGCGTCTGCGGAGCTGTGAACAGAATTTTATTTAGCTGATGTTGATGGAAGCAGAGCGTACAGTGCGTCTTCGCCCCATCATCAAGGTGAGTCACACTATGGGCTGAGGCAACAAAAGACAGCAGTATCAATACGGCGGCAAGCCATATCGAAATTGTGCGTCTTAAGTGACTATCTAGTCTCACTCAGTCGTCCCCATAGTAAAAAAGTGGCACAAGTTTAAGTCAGGCCGCTAGTAAGTTGCAATAAGGTAATGGTCAAGCAATGCGTTACAAGATATTTACCATTGCAACTGATGACGCCTTAAAAAGAGCACATTATTGGCAAAAAGAGTTATTTAAGATTAGCTTAAGTCAGTGAATCTATTATGTGCCCAGTGTTATACAGGCTAAATATTTAATTCTATTCAACCCAGTAAAAGGCAACCAAAATGCTAGCATTCTTTCGTGAAAACTTAGGATTAATCTTAGGGATAGTGATTTTCGGCGCAGTCATTTTGGGCGGGATTTATTACGTAGAACACTCATTAGAGAGTCAAGAACAGGTTATTCAATAACAGGTTCACCCTGTAAAACAATGTCGAGCCTCAGTGGTAGGCCCCTAAACGGCTCGACAGGGTTAAACCAGTGTCATCCCATCTCTAGCGATACTTTTGCCGTTTATCGCTATCGTCTTCCTTCTCTGGTGCCTCAATCGTTTGCAGCTGATCCATAAAATGGCTCACCAGCAGCAACATCACACAGAAGATCATCACAGGGATCAAAAAATGCCGCGTCGAGGCATCGAAGTAACTGTATAAGCCCGTCAGGGCACTCGCATAAAAACCAAACAATTTTAACTTCAATAACTTAGGACTATGACCAAGCCACGCTGAACAATGGGGACATTGGACTTGGGCGTGAAAGCCCTTTCCGCGCTGCTGGGTAATTTGGGCAATTTTAATCGACTGATGACAATGGGAGCACAGCATGTAAAGTACATTCCTAACTATGGGGCGCTAAGTTTATCAGATCCTTATCCCATTCAGTCGAACTAATTAGCGTCGTAGTTTCAGAGCTTCATTCTATGGCCTAAAGCTGTAAACTGGCGCACAAATTTTAAACATTGTTAGTCTATTATGCTGTTGATATTTTACAGGGTTTAGCTCGACACCTATCATATACCTACCTCTTTTTGTCGAAGATAACGTCTATGCGCCGCTCGCTAATATTGATTCTTGCCCTAAGCTTTCCGCTACTGATGAGTGCCAAGGTATTCGCTGCAGATCCAGACCCCATTACGACCAGCCCAACCGCTTCGGCATCAAACGAAACCCAAAGTGAATTAACCACACTTCAGACCGCCATTAAAGAGGACATTGCGCGCTTAGCTCAATACCAAGGTGAATTACGCACCATTGTTGAATATCGCATTCAAAATAAGACCTTACAGTTACGCAATAAGATTAAAGCACTCTTGGATGATAATACTTACGATAAAACTTTTATGCTGGCTCTAATCCAAGAGCAATTGCAGTTTAATCTGAAAATTAACGACTACTTTAATGATCTCATCACCAAGTTGGCTCAAAAACTTGGCACGGCGGATGATGAGGCCACCTTACTCGAGATCTCCAAACGTGAACTCGACAAAGACAATAACTACAAGCAACGGCTTGAGACCTTAAACTGGCTAACCCAAATTGGCCAAGATGTAACAGCTGAAAAAACACAGCTCACCCAACTCCTGCTTAACCGCGCCGATAACTTCGACAGCTTTGTCACTTACACCCAACAGCAGTTACAAAATGCGGTAAATGATGCCACCAATGCAGGGAAAGACGTTACCGCAGCGCAAACCAGTCGCGTGATACAACTAAAAGAACGTTTAGCACAAAACAGCCAGAGCCTCAGCACCAATATCGAGTTACTGGATGCACTAGGGCAAAACACCGCCTTGCTCAAAAAGACCTTGTTTAGTATTTCAGGTGATATTACGCAGGACGTATTAAACATTGATGTGGCATCGAGCTTAATAGAGCAATGGCTAAATACTGCGAAGGATCAAGCCATTAATCATGGACCAACATTGGTCTTTAAGTTATTTATCTTCTCTCTGATCCTGTTTGTCGCTGGCCTTGCAGGCAAACTGGTGAAAAAAATTGTCAGTAATACCGTTAGCAACTCTAAGTTGAATTTCAGCAAGTTACTACAAGACTTCTTTACCTCACTCTCGGGCAAGGCAGTATTTACTATCGGCGTACTGATTGCTTTATCCCAGCTTGGTATCGAATTAGGCCCCTTACTGGCTGGCTTTGGTATCGCGGGTGTGATCATCGGTTTTGCCCTGCAAGATACTCTGTCCAACTTTGCTTCAGGCATGATGATTTTGATCTATCGTCCGTATGATGTCGGCGATTTGATTAATGCGGCTGGCGTATCGGGGCGCGTTAGCCATATGAGCCTAGTCTCTACCACCATTAAAACATTAGATAACCAGAGACTTATCATTCCCAACAATAAGATTTGGGGGGATACCATCAACAATATTACCGCCGAGCACCAGCGCCGAGTCGATATGACATTTGGCATCGGCTATGGCGATAGCATTGAGCAGGCCGAAGCGGTACTAAAATCGATTGTTGAGGCGCATCCTAAAGTGCAAAAAGTACCGGCTCCACTCATCAAGTTGCACGTATTAGGAGAATCCTCGGTCGACTTTATCGTCCGCCCCTGGGCAAAACCAGAAGACTATTGGGATGTATATTGGGATATCACCCGCGAAGTGAAAATGCGCTTTGATGCTGAGGGTATCAGCATTCCTTTCCCGCAGCGCGATGTGCATATTTACCAAACCAGTAAATAGTCTTTCGTCAAAGCAAATTCTTAACAAAAGGCGCAATCTTTGATTGCGCCTTTTCATCTTTACATTCAAATGGCTAACAAACTAACCTAATCCAGTAATCTCACCATCTGCGGTGATATCTACCTTTAAATAACCAGGGGTTAACCCAAGCCCTGGCATAGTCATCACGTTACCTACCAATGCTGTTATAAACCCAGCCCCCGCATGCAGAACCAATTCACGCACGGGTACCATAAAGCCTTGAGGGACACCTTTAAGCTGAGGATCGTGGCTAATGGATAAGGGTGTTTTCGCCATGCAAACAGGTAAATGCCCATAACCAAGCGAGTTGAGCTCCTGTAATTGCAGCTTAGCCACATCGGATAAGCTCACCCCTGCGGCGCCATAACCCACTTCAGCTAAGGTCGATAATTTAGCTTCTAAGTCCATATCATCAGGATATAACAACCGAAACTCGCTTGGCTGCTCACAGGCACGGATTACGGTTTGTGCGAGGCTAATGGCGCCTATTTCACCTTGGCTAAAGGCCTCGCTAAGTTCGCAACCAAATGCCGCGGTAGCACTTACAGCCTCAATTAACCAGTTAAGCTCGGCGTCCGTATCGGTGGCAAAGCGATTAATCGCCACCACAACGGGAATTCCGTAACGCGCTACATTGTTGATATGCCAGTTTAAGTTGGCAAAACCCGCCTCGAGACGGACTTGGTCTGGTGCATTAATATCCGCATCGGACGTTAGGCCACTATTGGCCTTAAGTGCTTTCAAAGTGGTCACTAATACCGCGGCGCTCGGGGTTAATCCCGACTGACGCGCCTTGATATTACAGAACTTTTCAAAGCCCATATCGGAGCCGAAACCACCTTCGGTCACCACAAAATCGGCTAATTTTAACGCAATATCATCGGCAATCACCGATGAGTTGCCATGGGCGATATTGGCAAAGGGGCCCGAATGAATTAAACAAGGAGCGCCGTTTAAGGTCTGCATTAAAGTGGGCTTTACCGCCTCCGCCATAATCGCCGTCATCGCACCTGCGACACCAAGATCTTCCGCGTTAATGGTTTCCCCTTGACGATTAAGGGCTAGCACTAACTTACCTATACGTGCGCGCATATCCGCCAGATTGCCGCTCAGCGCCAGAATCGCCATTAACTCTGAAGCGGCAGTAATATCAAATCTTGAATGATAAGCGGGACCGTTGTTTTCACCCAATCCCACCTCAATTTCCCGCAAGCAACGGTCGTTATGATCAACCACCCTGTGCCAACGAATACCCTTAGGATCAATATCTAAATACCTTAATCCCGATTGACGCTCATATTCCGCCCGCCCCAAACGCATCTCATGGTAAAGCCGAGAAGCAATCGCCGCCGCACCAAGATTATGTGCGCTACTCACAGCATGAATGTCGCCTGTTAGGTGCAAATTCAGCTCCTGCATGGGCACCACTTGGGCGTAACCACCGCCTGCGGCGCCACCTTTCACCCCAAATACAGGCCCCATACTGGGCTGGCGAATACAGGCACAGACTTTGTTGCCGAGCGCCTTGATCGATTGCGTTAAACCAATAGTCGTCACGGTTTTGCCTTCACCATGGGGCGTTGGCGTCACTGCGGTCACAATAACCAGCTTCCCCTTTGGTTGCCCGGCTAAGCGCTGCTGTACTTGTGGCTCCACCTTAGCTTTGGTATGACCAAATAGCTGCATCTCTTCGGGCAACAACCCAAACTCTGCACCAAGTTGTGCGATATCTTTTAGATGCGCGCGGCGCGAAATCTCCATATCGGTTAGCATGGGTAATATTTTCCTCTGGAACTTTGGTATACAAACTTTTATAGGAAATGAGTATACGGAACAAAAGCGTGCAAACAGTTTGTATCAGCCACCGCTGATTGAATATGGCGGATAGTAGGTGATTAGCTTTAAGATATATAGCCATCGAAAGGGTTAATGAGCGATTCCTTAATCTGCATCAAATAAATAGACCAAGGCCCTTCACCCTACAAAATACAGATTCCCAAAAGAGAAACAACATGAACGGATCCCCTTTTACTTTTTCAGAGTTTGTTGCCGGCTTTTGGCGAATGCACAGTTGGCAAATGTCACCCGCCGAGCGACTTAACCTGATAGAACAATATTTAGACCTAGGTGTGACCACTATGGACCACGCCGATATTTACGGCCAATACCAGTGCGAAGCCCTGTTCGGCGAAGCATTAGCGCTAAAACCAGTATTAAGACAGCAGATGCAATTAGTGAGCAAATGCGGCATAAAACCCGCCTTCAATTGCCGTCCCGAGCGCTACGTGAACCATTACGACACCTCCAAAGCGCATATTATTGCCAGCGTGGAGCAATCACTAAAGTCGTTTAAAACCGATTATTTAGATCTGTTGCTGATCCACAGGCCCGATCCTTTAATGGACGCCGATCTAGTGGCCGATGCCTTTGCTGACTTAAAACAAGCTGGGAAAGTGCAACATTTTGGGGTATCTAACTTCACCAATGCGCAGTTGTCATTATTGCAGTCGAGATTAACTGAGCCCTTAGTCACTAATCAGCTGGAGATCTCTCCGCTAATGATGGCGAGTTTACACGATGGCAGTCTCGATTTATGTCAGGAGCGGCGCATTCGGCCGATGGCTTGGTCCTGTTTAGGCGGCGGAAAAATCTTTGACAATAGCCATCCACAGGCCATTCGCTTGCAACAAACCTTAGCAGTCATCGCCGATGAGATTGGCGCCCAAGATATCAGCCAAGTGATTTATGCTTGGGTGCGGATGTTACCGAGTCGACCCGTACCGATTATTGGCAGTGGTAATATCGCGAGGATAAAAACCGCGGTGGCCGCACGGACGCTCACATTAGACCGGCAGCAATGGTTTAGTATCTGGCAAGCATCAACCGGACACAGCGTGCCTTAACCCACGCAAATCCCCCTCAAACAACACCAACAATAACGGCGCACTTGGCGCCGTTATCTTGATCATGCTTAAAGCTGTACTTCACCACTGAGGTGCGGTCTGCGACCTTTACTGTCTCGCAGCTCAAACACCCACTTGTCTGGCGACTTTTCGTAACCAAATCCCACTTCGGCGGGCATCAGTAACGGCAGCTTAAAGGCAACATCGACCACAAAGGGGCGCTCACCAATCTCAGGCATCAATTCCGCTAAGCAGCGCGCCTTAGACCACATACCATGGGCCAGCACTCGGTCAAAACCAAAACGTTTCGACAGCACGGGATGCAGGTGGATCAGGTTATAGTCACCCGACGCTTTGGCATAACGACGACCTAAATCTTCACTTAACTCCCATGATTGAGGCGAGTCCCAAGCCATTTCAAGTGCCTTTGGTGGACGAACGCGACGACCGGCAGTCTCTATGCGATAGAGGTAAGTCGACAGCGATTCCCACACCAATTCTTCGCCCACAAAGGCCTTAGAAACAAATTCAAACTCTAAGCCCGAATCAGTTTCACGACTGGTTGTTAGCGCGCATTCCAGGGAAAACACGTCATCGACCGTTGTCGGGCGATAAACTTGAATACGGTTCTTTAAATGGATCATCCCAAGTAACGGGAAGGTAATGCCATCATGGGTAAAAATCACCGCGTGCAGGCGAAATGCCATCACATAAAGGTAGGTGGGAGGTAATATTTTACCGTCGAAATCAAAACCACACACTTGCGCATATTGGCTGACTTTTGCCTCGGACACCTGCACATTGGGCGCGCTCACCTTGATATAAGGCAGCGGCTGTTGATCCCAACCGGGTTTACGGCCAAAGAAAATCTTGCGATAAAGAGAAAACAGCGACGGCATCGCGTTCAATTCAACACAATATGCATTATTCAAGTCTGAGTACCTTTTAATTAACTATCCCTATGCACGGATAGCCAGCAATACCCCCGGACAGATGCATAACATCTGGAAAATCAAAAAATCACGAGTGTAAAACAGGCAAAACAGTGTCTTAAAAGGGCTGATGCTGACTCTCCGAATGGACAATTATCCCCAAACAACCTGAAGATGAGGATTCAGCGGGAATGTAACGCTCTTTAGGCAAGGCGGTTATTTGCGGACCTAGTGGACTAAGTTAAAAATAACCAACACAGCATAAAGAGCGTTAAAACCCGCCGAGACGGAGCGCCTAGGGCACTCCACTTCGGTGTTGCATCAATTCACAAGGTGTTCACATTCCTTCATTGATGCGCCTTGAATTGAAGCCCCCTAGACGCTCTGAAACTCATATCTTCAGGTCGCTTGGGTATATTAGAGTCAGGTTTATCGAAAACGACATGATTATACCCTAGAGGATCGAGTTCTGGGTATCCCTAAGTAAAGTAGGATTTTTTACTACCTTTAAAATCAAAAAGTTACACTCACCCCCTAAAGCAACAATCATCGCAGCTACAGGAAAAGTGCGAAAATATGCCGCCTGTGCGACACTATCGCCCCCAATCTTTAACTTAGTTAACCCGTGCAAGATAAGAATTTCGATAAACTCGCGCAAAAATTCGCGAAGAATATTTATGGCACGCCTAAAGGTGAAATCCGTGCTGCCGTGCTATGGCGCGATCTTGCTCCTGCATTAGCGCAATTTGGCGATAAAAAATTACGAATTTTAGATGCCGGCGGCGGTTTTGGTTACTTCAGCCAAAAGCTAGCACGCCTCGGACATGAAGTCGTACTGTGCGATATTTCCGCCGAAATGCTCGCCCAAGCGAAAGAGCAAATCGATGCCAGCGACACGCCATTGGCCATCAGCTTAGTACATTCGCCCATTCAAGCCTTATCGATTGCTGAACATGGCATGTTCGATCTCATCCTCTGCCATGCCGTGGTTGAATGGCTAGTCGATGCCAAGACCACCATGGAAGGCTTATTGACCATGCTTAAGCCCAATGGGCTGTTTTCGCTGATGTTTTATAATAAAGAAGCGATGCGATTCCATGCGCTCGTGTCGGGTAATTTCGACTATGTAGCTGCCGATCTAAAGGTGAAGAAGAAGGTGCGCCTCACGCCAACGCACCCGCTTTATATCCATGATGTTAAACAATGGTTTGCCGAATGGCACATGACCCTGCTGCGCGAGTCGGGCGTGCGAGTCATTCACGATTATTTGAAAAAACAGCAAGCTGCGGATTTTGACTATCAAAAACTGCTGGCGATGGAGCTCGAATATTCGCAACGCGAGCCCTATATTTCGCTCGGTCGTTATGTGCATTTTTTAGGGCAAAGCGCTGCAACGTCCCAAGCATCTGAGTAATATCGCGAAATAATACAGGACGCCTTGGCGTCCTGTATTATTAAATCACCCGATGATTTGCTCCTAACTCAGTGCACCAAGTGCGTTAAAACTCAGAGTCCCAAGCACAATCCCAGTCAAATCACTAAATATCAGTATGATCAGTCACATTGCTCACGCCAACAGGCGGTTACTGTCGCGCCCTTCTGCTTAAGGAGTTGCACCACACTCTTATCGCCAACCACATGGCCCGCTCCCACCACTACAAATAAAGGCTCGCTATCAGTTACTGAACCCATCAATCTTATTATCCCATCAGCCATGACTTTATTACGCTGCCAGAGAATTTTATCCAGCATCTGTGTATCACCCTCGCCACCCAGTTGCTCCTGCATTAGCGTATCCAGCGCGGCTTCATCACCACTGCGCCATGCATCAACCAGTGAGAGCAGCTCAGCATCCGGCGCATCAATAGCTTCACGTACCATTGCCCACTGGATTTGACTATCGAAGGAGGCAAGTAATTGAAACTGTGACTCAGCCGTCTCTAACTCATAAACCGGCTTATCCCCGCGCCCAAGCAACTGCATGTCGACACCATAATCGGTGCTAAAACCTAAGCCATTGTAGCGTAATAGATTAAGTTGAGATGCCTGTAGCCAAGGCGCGAAAGCTTGAATTGACTGACATAAACTCGCTTTATCCCCACAATATTGGTTCATTGTAGTGACTGTTTGTTTATCTCTACTTTGCCAATCAAGCCCTTGCGCTGAATTTGCCATACCGTATTTTTGCAATAAGGCGCGGCTATCAACCTTATTCATATCGATTTCGACAACAAGTCCTTTGGATTTGGCGAACGCCGCCTCAACTTGTGCAGGCATAGGATAAAAATCAGCACGACCAATATGAATAGAGCCCAGCAGATAAGCAGATTTCCCCTGCCATTGCACACGATAAAATGGCGGCTTATCCGAAGGCGCAGCCCAAGTTATCCCACTTGCAAACAGCGTAACACTTAAGAGTACGAGTAATAGTCGCCACCGACTTGTTGCCATATCCTTTGCCCCTTATAATTCCTGCAAATTTTGCAATGAGACGCTGTTATGCCACACACTAAGGTTATAGAGCAACTGAAAGAAAATCTTCAAATCGCCTATCGCCAAGCCATCGATGCCGACGCTAAGTTAGATGAATTGAAAAAAGCTGGCCATGGAAAATTCACGAGTATCTTTACAGCCGAACAAGGGTTTATGGTTTCAAGCAATCGCTTTTTGCCATACGTGCAAGAACTGGTCGATGACTTAACTAAATTGCAGCAACACACTAGCCTTAACCCCGTCGCACTCGAAACCTTAGTGCGTCAACTGGCCGCGCTGCTGCAAACGCTGCACGCCTTTAAAAAGCAAAGTTAATTCCATTTCCACGAGTGGATTTTCAGCCGCACAAATTGTCATCATTTTGTCATTTCTAAGTCATAGACTCCGCAAACATTGTGGCGGGGGCAGAAGTAATGACGAGTTTAGATCTAGCACAAGAGCTTGATAAGATAATTGCGAAGGGGGCAATCAGCCCCCTATTTCAGCCCATTTTCAATATATTGGAACATAAGATCCACGGCTTTGAGGCGCTAAGTCGTGGGCCAGAACACAGCCCACTTTATTCACCCGTTCCCCTCTTTAAAACCGCCGAACATCAAGGCAAGTTGAGTGAGTTAGAAACCTTATGCCGCCGTATTGCGCTGGAGCAATTTAAGCTACGTCAGTTTCAAGGGCGCTTGTTTATCAATATTTCCCCAAAAGCCCTGCTCGATCCGGCTCACCCTAAAGGTATGACGCTGCAACTGTTGCAACAACTCGGGATTTCACCCTCACAAGTGGTAATTGAGCTGTCGGAGCAATATCCCGCCGATGACATTGATTTACTCAAATCTTGCCTGAATCACTATCGTAGCCAAGGATTTATGACGGCTATTGATGATTTAGGTGCAGGCTATTCGGGTTTACGGCTATGGTCAGAGTTATCCCCCGACTATGTAAAAATCGATCGGCACTTTATCCACCAAATTGATTCGACCCCAGTTAAACAAGAGTTTGTGCGCTCGATTGTCGAACTCTGTCAAAGCCTTACTTGTAAAGTGATTGCCGAAGGAATTGAAACCCAAGAAGAACTAGCCGTACTTAAACAGCTAGGAATTGTTTATTGCCAAGGTTATTTGCTTGGACGTCCTGAGGCACAACCAAGTCGCGCAATGAAAGCGACCTTAGTCCCTAACAACACCCAAATTCAGCCAAGATATAGCGAATCCGCTGAAAGCCTCTGTACCAGTGCAATAACAGTGGTGCCGACACTCAAGCTGAAGCACCTAAGCGACACCTTTAGCGCCCAACCCACCTTACAAGCTGTCGTTGTGGCGCAAGATCAACTGCCGCTGGGGATTATTAGCCGAGCCACTCTGCTCGAACTTTTCAGTACCCCCTATGGTCGGGCGCTTCATGAAAATCATGCGGTTAGCGAGGTGATGGATCACCAAGTGCTACAAATTGAAGCTAACGAACCGCTCTCCATTGTGAGTCAGTTATTGACCTCAGAGAGCGCCAATACCGTCGCCCAGCAATTTATTATTCTGCGCCGTGGCAAGTTGCTCGGCATTGGCCACACCAAAGATTTGCTCCAGCGGATCACAGAGCACAGGATCAAAATGGCAAGGCATGCCAATCCCTTAACGGATTTACCCGGTAATGTGCCGATCCAAGAAGAACTAAAACGTCTCAGAACTCAACAAAAGCCTTTCTACTTGGCCTATTTTGATCTCTGTCAGTTCAAGCCTTATAACGATATTTACGGCTTTTGCCGCGGCGATGAGGTGATCTGCGAGGTCGCCAACCTATTAGTGAAATACAAGACGGACAACTGCTTTATTGGCCATGTGGGCGGCGATGACTTTGTGGTGATCAGTACCTGCAATCAACTTATCGATCGTTGCCAACGGATATTGACGGATTTTGAAACCAATAAACCTCTCTTCTATAGTGCCGAACATTGGCAAGCCCAAGAGATGCTGGCAGATGACAGGCAAGGACAAGCTTGTTATCACAAGTTGATCAGCCTATGCGTCGGCGTACTCACACCAGCCCATACCTTTAACTGCAATGAACACAGCCTATCGACCTTAAGTGCCAAGGCAAAAAAACAGGCAAAATCCGCAAGTAACGGATTTTGCTTGTTAGAAGAACAAGAAGAGACTCTTCAAGCCTTGAGTGCTTAGATGGGACTAATGCCTACAACTTAGGCGCAACGGTTTTTTTCAACCAATCGCTGAGCATTTTTGTTTCATACATAAATGGCTTGTCATTCACTGACTGAATGCCGGACATAAAGCCCATGTCGGAGAGTTTTTCATCCCCCGCGATGATCACTTTGTCATTTTCAAGCACTTGATAACTAAAGGTTATACGGGGTGGGTAAAGATCTTTTATCACCCGTAAATCATCAGCTGTCGCCCCAAAGGTTGGACGCATATCGCCCGCTAAGTCGACATCAGTAACTGTCATCTCCAACTTTTGGTTCGGTTTTAAGACTTTTACGGCTTCTTTATTGATATTGGTGGTTAAGGTATCGAATAAACGCTTTTCATAACGGGACTGAATTTCGCCCGAAGATTTAATATCACGAAAATCTTTTGGATTTTGCCAAACAATCTTCACCACTCCGTCTTCAGTCACAGGGTCAGTTTTCGCCTCATCGGCGGCCCACACACTACTGCAACTCAACACACCGGCGAGTAATAGGAACTGGACTTTCATATTTGCCTCCTAGGCCTAATAGTTTCTGCGTTATACCGTACAAAATCTAACCTGAACTCGAGCTTAATGCAAAACGCTCCCCTTAACAGCACATAATCAGTAAGCTTTTGTATAAATTAGTAAATATGATAGAAAATTTCAGATGATATCGTATCTTTTTGTATCCAATACCCAATAAGGGATAAAGTTATTAATTTGTGACTTTTTAACGCGCATATTACCTAAAAAAGTATTATCCTTCGCACACTGTTTTATGACCTCTAATTAAAAATGAAATTCCCCGTTGTACCTGTATTTGTATTGATCCTACTTTCCTGTTTTGCCAGCGCGATTTGGTTTATCTCCTCAGGGGAGAAAGACACGCGCCCAGAAACTTGGTCATCTTTTATTTATACCCATGGTTATGATTCTGGTAAGTATAAAAAAACTGATAATTTCAATAGCTATGAGGCCTGTCGAGACTTTGCCAAAGAGCAATCATCTTTTTACGATAACGTGCCTTGGGAATGCGGTCTAAAATGTGGTTTTGACTCCCGTAAACAGGGATTTCAATGCCAAGAGATGCGTAACGAGCAGTAAGATTATGGTTCAGCCAAGGTTCAAGATATCCCAGGTAAGCTTAATTTCTAAGCAATACCTTTGGTTTTGTTGGTCATGGATGCACGATGAAAGCCAAACGACGATTTAAAAACCAACCGAGTTCTGGTGATTTTAATTTGGAGTTTATCTATGAAGCTAAAAACGGCCCCCATACGCCATGCAGTGATAACAAAGTTTACCTTATGCACTCTGCTCACACTCAGCACACTGATCAGTTTATCCAGCCATGCTGCGACACTGACGGCCGAACAGCAACAAGCAGTAAAATCGCACTTCGATAAACTGGCCCAGTCACAGCAAGTTGCAGAGCAACGCCTGACTGAGCAGCTCGATCAAGAATTTACCCGCCAATTAGCACAGGAGGAGCATCAGTTCATGCGCCAAACGTGTACCCAATACGGCATGACCTTCGACGTTACCAGTAACGCATGTTTGCGCTCTTAGGGCGAATTAAAACGGAAAACGCGCACTAAGCTCAGGATATTGCAGTCTTAAGTCTTTGGGTTTAGTGCTAAATTTTTTGCCTACGGGAGTCGCTTTACCCGAAGGCATAAAAGGCAACTCTTTACCCGTTCGGTCTTCGTATAATTGCCCTGCAATAAGATCGTAATCTTCAATAAAGGGATAGGCATAACCATCCTTTTCTGGCCATGCAGTTAACTTCGCTAACGAATCAGGCTGGGCAATCACAGCCTCATAACTGGCTTGTCCAAGTGATATCAAGAAAGCGCGAAATTCGGCAAAGGCATAATCAGAATCACACCCCGTAATGATATAAGCCGCCCCCCAAACCGACCATAAATAACTTCGGCGCATCTGTTGACCAAACAGCTTATCAAAGACTTTTAGCTCTTCATCACTCAGTTTACTCAGTTTCAGCTTTAATGCCTCAACCAAAGACTCTTGGGATTGCGCTGGTTCACTGCGGGTCACTAAGTCCCAAAATTCTACTTCTGTCATCACTTAACCTAATGTTTAATACCCAAGCAAAGGCGTATTCTACATGATAATACGGTTATGCTGGACTCAGTTCTGGGCTTTTCCTACACTTGCTCCACTTCACATTAGCCAGTAACCCTAACTTTATGCCTAAACGCCTAATCCTATTGATAACCCTTTATACTCTGTTTGCCATTGTTGCCCTGCTACGTGCGGTTGCCACGGGTTCATTCGATCTCTTTAGCTTAGGTGTATTGCTCGTGTTGTTTGGCATACTGACACAAGCACCTTGGTCTAGCTTAGTGCTGAAAATTTATATTGGATTACAAACCTTAGGCCTGTCAGCACTTGGGGTTACTGCCATTATCGCCTATCAGATTACACCTCAAGACGTTAAAGTGGTGGTAGAGGGTCATAACATCCCGATGTTACCGCTGGTGCTGTCTATCATTGCCCTGCTATTAGTACAGTATTGGATCGCATTTTCACGGGTAACCCGTGATTATTTAACTGCAAAATTGAAAGCTTGATTTAATGTGTTGCGAAGCAGTTATTTCTCGCCTAAGTTAACGCCTTTCTAAAAAAGCCCAATAGCTTGTGACTATGACTCATTTATCGCCTAACGAATTATCGATGCTTATTATTGAGCCATCGGAAACCCAGCGCCGCATTATCATCAAGCGCTTACAGCAAGAAGGCATTATTAGCATCGAAAATGCTGCCAATATTGAAGAGGCTAAAGGACTCATTGCTCGACACAAACCCGATCTCATTGCCAGTGCAATGCATTTTGAAGATGGAACAGCGACCGAGTTTTTGAACTACCTGCGCAGCAAAAATGAATATAAAGATATTCAATTTATGCTGATCTCAAGTGAATGTCGCCGTGAACAATTGGAGATTTTCCGCCAGTCTGGCGTAGTCGCGATTCTGCCAAAACCTTTTAATGCCGAACACTTAGGCAAGGCGCTAAATGCGACCATCGATTTGCTCAGCCACGATGAACTCGACTTAAGCCACTTCGATGTGCACGATGTACGCGTGCTTGTGGTTGATGACAGTCGCATGGCACGTAATGTGATCAAGCGAACTATTGGTAATTTGGGGATAAAACTGATTACCGAAGCAGAAGATGGTGCGCAAGCCATTGAATTAATGCGTCATAATATGTTTGATTTAATTATCACTGATTACAATATGCCCAGCGTTGATGGACTGGCATTAACGCAATTTATCCGCAATGAAAGTCAACAATCCCACGTGCCTATTTTAATGGTCTCGTCTGAGGCTAACGATACACATTTAAGTAATGTATCTCAGGCTGGGGTGAATGCCCTGTGCGACAAGCCCTTCGAACCCAAATTGGTTAAGCAACTCTTATATCAGTTGCTCGAAGAATAAAACCTAAGTCACGAATGGCGCAAATACCCTCCAATTTTGTTACTTCGATGACACAAGCCCGCAGCAAAGGGCTTTCCAACGCTTTAACCTTGTGGCATGTTAGGCTCGCTGACTTACATAAATCTACGGAAAGAAGAGACAATAAAAATGAACAAAACTGAACTTATCGCCAAAATTGCAGAAAATGCCGATATCACTAAAGCTGAAGCAGCACGAGCATTGAAATCTTTCGAAGCGGCGATTACTGAATCAATGAAAAACGGTGACAAAATCTCTATCGTCGGATTTGGCTCCTTTGAAACAGCGACTCGTGCAGCTCGTACTGGTCGTAACCCACAAACGGGCAAAGAAATCCAGATCGCTGAAGCCATTGTGCCTAAGTTTAAAGCGGGTAAAACCTTGCGTGATAGTGTGAACTAATTCGCTCGACATTGATTTTATAAAACGCCTCCTCTGTGAGGCGTTTTTTTGCCCTCACGAAAGCATGAAAGATGATTTTTTGCACAAACACAGTGCGTCCACCGCTCTATTTTTGAGCATTTTAAAACATTTAATTAACATAAATTATGTAACCAATTGTTTTTAAAGATGTTCAAATAATGGCATGTGATTAGCAACTCCCTTATCAGAAAAAACCATGATGCACCAATGTCGCCGTATTTAAGTGGCATGAGTGAATCGATAAATAAGTCAATCGAGGGGATGAGTATGAGAAAATCACTGTACAGCGTTTTGGCATTATCGACGGGATTATTACTAACCACTAACGTCTTTGCGGCGGTATCCGGCAATATTGGCGGCACATCAAACTATCTATGGCGCGGAGTGACTCAAACCAATGATGCGGTCGCGATCCAAGGCGGTCTTGACTACAGTCATGACTCAGGATTTTATGCGGGTACGTGGGCATCAAATGTCGATTTTGGCAATGACACTAGCTACGAGTTAGACCTCTATGCTGGTTACGGTGGCAACATCACCGACGATCTCAGCTATGATTTTGGCTATCTCTATTATGCCTACCCCGATGCCGAAGGCAGCATCGATTTTGGTGAGCTCCACGGGGCTATTACCTGGAAGTGGGTCGAACTCAGTTATTCCCACGTGATCAATGCGGGTGATGACGTAGCGGCGGAACCACTCGATAACAAAGATATGAGTTATCTTGCCGCCACAGCATCTTTCCCTTTAACCGAGAAACTTAGCCTGTCATTCCACTATGGCTACTCCACGGGCGATGTGGTTGAAGCTTGGTTTGGTGAGGATAACTATGCCGATTACAACGTAACACTTAGTGCAGATACCAGCATGGGCACAGTCTCTTTTATGGTATCAGATACTGATCTGGCTGATGACGATGCTAAAATCGCTTTAGGTTACTCCTATAGCTTTGATTTATAAAACAAAGAACTAAGAAACACGCCGCGTTAATCGCGGCGTTTTTTATTAAGCGATCACCGCCCGATTCGACTTACGTGCTAACACCATTTTCTCAATATATTCCACAATAGGCTCAGTTACCGAAATACCCGTAGTTTGCTCAATACCTTCGATACCAGGAGCTGAGTTCACCTCAAGGATCAACGGGCCACGATTCGAACGTAAAATATCCACGCCTGCAACGACTAATCCCATCGCTTTAACAGCGGCAACGGCCATCTTGCGCTCTTCTGGCGTAATTTTCACTTTTTCACCACAGCCGCCTAAGTGTAAGTTTGAACGAAAATCGCCCTCTGGCCCCTGACGCTTCATCGAGGCCACCACTTTATCACCCACCACAAAACAGCGAATATCACTGCCGTTGGACTCTTGAATATACTCTTGCACCAAAATATTGGCTTTGAGCCCTAAAAAGGCTTCAATCACGCTCTCAGCGGCGGTTTTCGTTTCCGCTAATACCACCCCAATCCCCTGCGTACCTTCGAGTAACTTGATCACTAAAGGAGCACCGCCCACCATATTAATGAGATCAGGAATATCATTGGGTTTATTGGCAAATCCAGTGATAGGCATACCAATGCCTTTGCGTGAAAGTAATTGCAGAGCACGTAACTTATCCCGCGAGCGTGCTATCGAAATTGAATCGTTGGCGGCAAATACACCCATCATTTCAAACTGGCGCACCACTGCGCAGCCATAAAAGGTCACACTGGCATGAATACGCGGAATAATGGCATCAAACCCTGTTAATTCTTCTCCCTGATAATGAATGCTAGGTTTAACGGAATTAATATTCATGTAGCAATTCAAGGTATTAATCACCACAGCCTCATGACCACGGCTTTCGCAGGCGGCCACTAAACGTCGGGTGGAATACAATTCTGGAAACTGAGATAAAATACCGATTTTCATTACTAAATGACCAAATTAAACACAGTGATTGAAGCTCTGAGCACATTGCATCAGAAAGGGGCGCTGATATTTGTCTATTGCTCAGTGTAAAGCAAGAAAATATTCCTCACCAGACGAAAACCTAAGCCTTAGTCAAACGTAAGATAATCTTCACAATTTAGTGACTAACGGTGTAATGAACCTTGCTTCAAATTCGCTTGCCTCTAGAGGACGAGAAAAGAAGTATCCCTGTAATAGATTGCAGTGCCTTACTGTACAAAACTCCGCTTGCTCGAGGGTTTCAATTCCCTCGGCAACAGAGGTGACGTTAAAGCCATAGGCAAAGTTAAGCAACGCTGTGAGTAAACGAGTGTCCTTTTCGTCCTTATCGTAAGAAGCAATAAAACTTTTATCGATTTTTAACACGCTGATGGGGAACAACTTTATATGTTCAAGGGATGAAAATCCGGTACCAAAATCGTCCAACGCAAATCGCACTCCAAGTTGGGCTATTTTATCGAGGATCTTGGCATGTTCATGGGGTTCTTCAATCAAACAGTTTTCGGTAATTTCCAACTCAAGTGCACTGGGCGCTAGTCCTGTCACGTTAAGAACATGGGCGATTTTCTCATATAAGTTGATATGCCCAATTTGAGATGCAGATAAGTTCACGGCAATGGTAAAGCGATGCGCTGTTGGAGCTAATTGGCTCAGCCAATATTGGGCCTGTCGGCAGGCTTCATACAATACCCAGTCACCTATTTCTTCCATTAACCCAATTTCTTCCGCTATGGGCAGAAATTGGTCCGGAGAAATCAAACCATCTTCGGGATGCTGCCAACGAATTAACGCCTCCATTCCCACCATATGATGTGTTTGCGCGTCAACTTGCACCTGATAATAAACCTTAAACTGATTCTGCCTTAAGGCCATTTTTAAGCTGGACTCGATATGATTGCGGTAGCGGACTTCTTTATCTAGCGCCTCGGAATAAAACTGGATCTGATTGCGCCCCATTTTCTTAGCACGATACATGGCGATATCGGCGCATTTCATTAACTCAGAGCTATCGGAGGCGGCTTCATTATAAAATGCCACGCCAATACTGGCGCCAATCATCACATCGTTATCTCCAAGGCAAAACACTTCTTCAAAAGCTTTAAGTAGACGGTTAGCCACTATCATGGGGAAATATTTGTAGTCATTGTCAGTCACTAACACCACAAATTCATCCCCGCCTAAACGAGCAATGACATCACCATCCCGTAATACGGCACTGAGTCTCGATGCGACTTTCACCAACAAAATATCACCTGTCTGGTGACCTAACGTGTCATTAATCGCTTTAAAATCATCAAGATCAAGTAAAATCACGGCTAAAAAATCATTACTGCGTTTTGCTCTTGCAATGGCGCGATTTAAACACAGCTCAAATCCATAACGATTCATCAATTTGGTGAGTGAATCGTGCTCCGCCAGTTCTTTCAGTTTTTGATGGCTATTTCGTAGGGCAAGTGCCATTGAGGCGCGCTGTTTAGCGTAACGAATTGAACGACTCAGGATTCTTGAGTTAACTTCATCTTTAAGTAAGAAATCTTGGGCACCTAACTCAATACAACGCTGAGCGAGTTTTTCATCTTCGTAACGGCTCAACATCACCACCACAGTTTGATCTTGAGTCATAGAATTGAGCTTGATAAGCACTTCTAAGCCATTAGCATCGGGCAATAGGTAATCGAGTAGAATCCCGTCAAAATGACGCTCCAAGGCAAGATTCAATCCATCAAAAGCACAGTTTGCCTCAACCACATTAAAAGCTAACTTGGACTGTCGTAGCGCTCGAATAATAGCGGTTCTATCAACTTCATCATCATCGATAAGTAGTAAATCCATATACACATCCTATACGCTTGGAAGCTCAACGATGCGCCAGTAGCCTTCCAACATATTAAAAATATTGTGGAAACCATCTTTAATATCTGTTTTAACCATGTAACCAGCCACATGGTGACGGTAGGCTCTCATCCGATCTTCATCGGTACTAGAAGTCGTCAGCATAAACACAACGGAAGAAGACAACGTCGGATCAGAACGAATATGTTCAAGAAATTCAAAACCATTCATTCTGGGCATATTGAGATCGAGCAAGATCAAGTATGACCCCTTAATAGCGTTGGTATGCGTCAGAATTGTAAGTGCTTCAAGCCCATCCCTCGCTCGCACAAGAGGATTAAGCAAACGCAGTTGCTTCATCGCCCTCTGCACCGCCATATAATCCACATCGTCATCATCAACTAACAGAATGGTCACTTGTTTATAGTCATGGCTATTACTCATACCGCCTCCTTGTTGACTATGTGCATCGGCCAGCTAAACCTAAAGCAACAACCTCGCCCCGCTGATTCAAGTAGAATTTCTCCCCCTAGACTTTCAACCGTCTTTTTGACAAGCGACAATCCCAAACCGCTTCCCTCGACTTCGTCTCTTGGTCTAAGAGTTTGAAACATTTCAAATACTTTGTGGTGAAACTGGGCAGAAATTCCAGGTCCATCATCAATCACGCTAAACCAGTAATAGTGGCCTTTTGTTTCACATTGCACCTTAAGTACACCACCACCTCTATCATGGTGTTTAATGGCATTGCTAATTAAATTCCGAACGACTAGTTCTAAGAGCGTTTTAACCGTTTTAAATCGTGGAAAATTACCTTCGATGACCAATTCAAATCCCTGAGGCGGAGCGACCAAAGCGAACATATCTTCGACCAGTTGTCGACAATCGGTGTCAACCATTTCAATATCAACACGCCCAATGCGTGAAAACGTTAACAACCCGTCGAGCAATAACACCATTCTCTGGATACGATTCTGAATTAAGCCTAAGTATTTTTGGACATTTTCATTGGTGTTATCAGCAAGATCTTCACTTAACCAATGGGTTAGTTGCTCAATGCCTCTGAGGGGCGACTTCAAGTCATGGGAAGCAATATAGGCAAATCTATCTAGCTCTTGATTAATACGCTCCAATTCTGCCGTATGCTCGATACGCTGCGCTTCAATCCGCTTACGTTCAGAAATATTATTGATCGTCGTTAAAATGTAGATCCCATTACTAAAGTGAATAGGAGTTAATCCGACCTCGATCGCCAAACGTGTACCATCTTTGCAGCAACCAAACAGATCATCCCGCATCGACATATTCTTCGCGATGGGATGAAGCAAGTAATGAGATAGATGTTTTTGATGGATTTCCCTCAGCGATTCAGGTAGTAACATATTAATTGAACGTCCAAGTAACTCCTCCCTCGTATAACCAAAAAGCCTTTCGGCATGGGTATTGACTAAGGTTATCGCGCCTGTTTTATCAACCATAAACAGTGCACTCGGAGAAGCCTCGATGACTAGACGAAAGCGTTTTTCATTGGCAATTAATTCGGCGGTTAACATTGACTCTTGGTAACGGTTACGAGCCATACTGATAACAGCGTAAAATAAGGCGAGAATAAAAGCGCAACCAATCACTTGCAGCCATATACTCTGCGTTTGCTCAGCACTTGAAATAAAGCGCGACTCAGAAGAAACATCTATTCGCCAAACTTGCCCTTCCATGTTTTCTAGTTTTGATTGATAAAAAACATCCTTCGGAGAGGGAAGCGCTTTGTGGGAACTAAACATTAAACTGGCATGATTTGCCTCTGAACCATCATAAATGGCGAGTTTTAGGCCCGAAAAACGTTTTCCCATAATCCCTTGCATTAGATCATCCATTCGAAAAGGTGCAAAAATAACACCTATAGCCTGTTGTATACGCTCCGCTTCTGTCACGGGTTGACCATGATAAAAAGGAACATACATCAATACACCAGCCTGAGAATTATCGGGTGTTTCCTGCACTAAGGTAACTTTGCCAGACACCTTAACTTGTCCCGAAGCAATAGCGTTTAGAATTGCAGTGCGACGAGTTGATTCGGAACACATGTCAAAACCAAATGCCCGTTGATTTCGCCAGTCGAATGGTTCTAAATATTTGATAACACAGTAAAGCTCTCTATTACCTGTGGGAGTGACACGAAAATCAGTAAATCCCTCCTCTCGGACTTGCTGGGTAAATTGATCCAAGAGAGTAGGCGTAACTAACTCAGCAAAACCAATACCTTGAATACCTGGGTAATAATCAGATAAACGAGCATTGGTTACATAGGTATGCCACTCACTGCGAGTGACGCCGTTGGAGGACAAAAAAAGCCCTACTCCACCACGTAAAACTTGCTCATAGGCCGTCATTCTTCGGGTAACGGCTTCGGACAAATCCTGCACATTATTATTAAACCGCTCTTCGCCTCGATCTCTTAAATATTCCTCTAAAACAAACCAAGAAATACCCATAAAAGTCAGCGCGGCAAATAACATCAGCCAACTTGAACGAATCACACTAACGAAAAAACTTTTTGGGGGGCCGAAAGATTCAGGAAAACGGTCCGTGTCCATATTAGCTTCCCTAGCAAAGTTACATTTGAGTGTCTTCCCCAAGTGTTGTTCGATTTTTATGCAAATTCAAGTTTATCCGACTATTTAAGTAGGGCTTAACATCAATATAAAAAGAAAGTGTTATGCGCTAAATCACAAAATTCAGCAAAAACTTAAATAGCCTTAACTCCCCTAAAAATCCAGTAATGCCATAGGAGTAACACACTGTCGTATGGGAAAAAAAATTTGCGTTTATGAGTAAAATTTTTTGCTTTTCTGCCACACTCTTTTTAGATAGAAAGGCGTTAGGAACAACATGAGGAATTCGTTATGGCTCATATTACTGAAGTCGTGCCCAACGATACTGAAATTGAGGCAATGACCACCCCTAGAAATAGCAAAGCAGCAGAGGCAATGCAGCATAAGCGTGAAATCAAGAAACGCTTAGAAGATTATCTCGAACGTGCCGAATTACGACGCGCATTAGGAGATGATGACTTTTTCTAAACTTCCTACTCCCATAAGGCATTATGGTCGTTTAAGTTCACGACTGTTATCCAAACCTTCACCCAGCTCCTTGGGGCTGGGTGCAAACGTTAACACTGATTTACCAAGCCGACTTTTCCTCATTTTATAAACCTGTGTCAGCCTAGTTTTATCAGCTACCGTTAAATCGGCACCACCAACGCATGCACTGCTGCATCGTTTCTCAAATAGCACAGTGCAGCCATAATCATCTCACACAGACTTTATAACCTTTTAGCATAAACTAATTAGTCTTCATCTCATTGGGATAACACAATATTTAACAGTTACTTGCATAAAAAATATTCGCCATTTTCAGGCTAAAACAATTCATATTGCACCAAAATGATTCACTAAATCGATAGCAGATAAGATACTTAATCGACAAGATTTAATTGTTCTGGGTAAGAAACCTATAAAAACAACGACTTTACCGCTATGATTGAACTAATTTTAGCGCCTAAGTAGCAACAGGATTTCGGGAATGTCAGAGTCACTAGCCCAGTACCAAGAAGATTTACGTCGCTTTTCCGATGAGCTGATCCGCATTCAAACCCCGATCAAGATTTTAGACGCCATCAAATGGCCGCGGGAAATGGAGGAGCGTTTTCTTTCTAGTAAAGGCACGGTTCTGCCAGCAATTACACAGGATTTTTATCAAAAAATTGCTCTGCCCTTCGATCCCGTAAAAACACAGGCTGAATTACTTTCTCTCAAACAAGACATTCATCGACGTTTAGGCAAAAAAGACAAGCTGGGCAAGATATTAGTCGCTAACGTAGACCAGTATCGTCTGGTGGTCGATATGCTGGGTCATCGAGGGACCCCTGTCTTTGGTCAGCTTAGCCAAGAACTCTACGGCAGCGCCAGCCACAGATTACATGGCGATCGCCACACTCTACGTCAATTGGGCGATAAACTCAGTTATATCTTCTCATTGCCCGCTGCGCGGCATATGAATAAGCATCACCCCAAAATCATCAGTGCCCCCGAAGCCGTGAATGTGCTGAGCCAGCGATTGGAAAAATACTTCCATAGCGATGATATGCGGGTGCGTTTGAGTGACGGGATTGTGTCTGACGCCGCAGTGGGAGGCGATACGGTCAAACTCAATAGTAAAGCCATGTTCAGCGAGTCAGATCTCAATGTGTACGAAGTTCATGAAGGTTGGGTGCATGTGGGCACCACGCTCAATGGTCGAGCTCAACCCCATGCTACTTGGCTCAGCGTCGGCTCTCCCCGCGTAGCAGCCACCCAAGAAGGGCTTGCTGTATTACTCGAAATGCTCACCCTAAGCTCAAACCCAGGCCGTGCCCGCCGTATTAGCGACCGTGTCGCAGCGGTAGATATGGCGGAAAATGGGGCCAACTTTATTGAAGTATTTAACTATTTTAGAGAGTTAAATCTTAGCGCTAAGGATAGTTATCGAGTCACACAAAGGGTGTTTCGTGGCGGTATGGTCGAAGGCGGCAGCTTTTTTACCAAAGATATTTCCTATGTGCGTGGTTATGTTGAGAACATCAACTTTATCCGCAGCGCCATCACATCGGGTTTACCCGAACTTATCCCTATGCTGTTTTTGGGCAAACTCGCCATTGAGGATATTCCCGTTCTCTATCAAGCCTGCCAAGAAGGCATCATTACGCCACCAAAATATTTGCCGCCCATGTTCGACAACTTCAGCGGCTTGTATGCTTGGTTTGGTTTCGCCTCAGGATTGGCAGGTATCGATCTGAAAGGGGTGCAACGTCACTTCACCCGCCTATTTAAAGATGTGCCTAGTATCGATCCAAGCTTAGAGTTATTCGACGATACAGAGTTTGATAATAACTCAGACTAATCAAGTCATTTTGCCACAGCCCTCTTCGGGCTGTGGCCTATCGCTTAAGTTGTTATCCACATCAGTTTGGGTAAGGCGTTCAAATCCAACTTATCGCCACGGGTGGCAATAGCCAGTGCCTTAGGTTTAGTTTTCGGATCTTGATTCATGACGGTCACTAATCCCTGTTGTGCTTGGGCCTCGCCATGCACTAGCACTAAAGGTGGTTGATCTTCAAAGTGCCGATACCAACGTAGCAACTCTGCCTGATCCGCATGGGCCGATAAGCCTCCGACGGTATGTAACTTGGCGGCAACTTTGACGCTATTACCATGGATAGTGAGCTCCTCAGCGCCATCGACCAAGGCTCGTCCAGGCGTGCCAAGCGCTTGGAAACCACAGATAATCACATCACATTCTGGCCGCCACAGATTATGTTCCAAATGACTACGGATACGGCCACCATTACACATGCCGCTACCCGCAATAATGATCAAGCCCTGATGCACATCGTTTAATGCGATAGACTCTTCAGTAGTTTGAATAAATTCGACATTCGATAATAAGGGATGTTGCCCCGGATGCTGGCGAGTAAAACGCTTAAAATCATCATCCATTAACGGATAGTTATTAACATATACCCGTGTTGCCTCAATCGCCATTGGACTATCGAGGCAGACTTTCCAGCGAGATAAATCCCAATCTTTAGCATATAAATGAAATAGATATAAAAGCTCCTGCGCTCGCCCCACAGAGAAGGCTGGCAAAAGAATATTACCGCGGCTCTCGGTGACTGCCTTAGCAAAAATCGCCTTTAATTCGGCCAGAGTATCAGTCCAGCTTCGGTGAAAACGATCGCCGTAGGTGCTTTCCATTAACACTAAATCTGCGGTGTCGACTAAGGTGGGATTACGTAATATCGGCATACCCGCCCGGCCAAGATCACCACTAAAGACGATTTTCTTCTGGGACTTACCTTCGCCTAACCATAACTCGACTAAGGCAGAACCTAAAATATGCCCCGCATCTGAGAGGCAAATATCCACATGGGGAATAACCTGAGTCACTTGGCCGTATTCCAGCGGCACAAATTGACTAATGGCCTGTTCGGCATCTTCGACGGTGAACAGTGGCTCTAGGGGGTCAAGATCATGTTTAGCACGCTTTTTATTGGTTCTTTCGGTGTCGCGCACCTGCAGCATTGCCGCATCTTTAAGCATGATCGCGCACAGCTCTGCTGTGGCTTTATGGGTGTAGATTGGCCCATCAAAACCCGCTTTGACTAAGAGTGGTAAACGCCCTGAATGGTCGATATGAGCATGGCTGAGCACAACCGCGGAAATAGACTCAGGATCGAAGGTGAAGGGCTCATGGTTACGCAATTCATCCGCTTTACCACCTTGGATTAAACCACAATCGAGTAATAAGTGTTCATGATCGACCGAGAGCAAATGGCATGAGCCGGTCACTTCCTCTGTCGCCCCTAAAAACTGCAGTGTCATCCGCATGGTGTGCCTCCAACGTGATTACCTCGTATAAAGCTAGACTATGCCCTTATTCCTAAAACAAAAAGCAATAATTAGTCGCATGCGAGCAATGTCAACTTTTGCCGTAACACTCAAGCATCAATAACCTAATAGCGGGTACAACTCACCTTGGCGCACGGTTTTATCGGCATTGATTAAGGTGCCATCACGCTGCCATTGAGCGAGTTGCTCTTGAATGATGGGTTGCACTTCTTTTGCCGTCATCCCCGCGTTAATCTGGCGACTGTAGAGTAATTTCAGCAAAATATAATCGAGCCCAGTGAGTAAGTCCTGCGGGGTTTTATCGTTAAAGATGGACGGAAATACTTTTTCAGAATCATTGGGTAAACCAAGTACTTGAGTGATTTCTTCGACGATACAAGCCACTAACTTACCATGCATTTTTGCCTGATCCACGGGAATAATTACCCAGGCGCGCTCAATCTCATTCTGAGAGTTGAGGGCAAATTTGCCCATACAAACAGAGCCATGAATATTACTGGCGGCACTCGCGCCCATGAGGCGCATCACCTCATCGGCCCATTGGGATTGGCGGGTAAAGACTAAATGTAAATTAGCCTCTTCGAGCTTATCTACCTGCAAAATACTGTGACCCGTGATTTGCGCAAGATGACTTAGATGCATCTGCACCAATTGCGCATGCAGTGCATTGTCGCCAACTTGGTGCTCAACAAAGACGCGCACGGGTTTTTGCCATTTTCGTACTCGGTGCTGATCTTTATCGTATTCATTTTTAAGGGCTATCTCATCGAAAGCTTGGGTGATGTAGGCTGGATTTTTCCAATCTCGAATGGATGTTGAAGCGAGATTGGGTATGTCGGCCTCTTTGGGACTTAACGTTGGGGAAACCGATGCACAGAGTGGCGCAACAAAGGCTGCAAGTAGCGAAACAATACAGACTAAGCCAATCGAACTCTTCCCCTTGAAGTGCTTTCGCCAGATTAACATCTTGTTATTCCTTCGCTTGTCGAGGCAACTTAATAGAAATCAAGGCCGTAGTCGCGATAAAGGCTGTCGACATCCATAAGCAGGCCACCAGCCCATGACTCTGATACACCCAGCCAGAAAGTACAGTTCCCACCAAACGCCCCATAGCGTTGGCCATATAATAAAATCCAACATCGAGGGATACCGCCTCTTCGCTGGCATAACTCACAATCAAATAACTGTGCAGCGACGAGTTCACCGCAAACAGAGCACCAAATAGCATTAAGCCCAGCAACAAACTGGCTTCAGGGTAAAAACTAAACTGTATCGCACTGGCAATCAATGCCGGGATAAAGGCCAAGATACTGGCCCAAATTAACGCGCTGCGACCATCGGGTACAGCACCGACGGCTAAGCTTTGGTGTTGGTGATTCCCAGTGATCTTAGGCGCCAAGGTTTGTACTATACCGTAGCCGATAACCCACACAGCTAAAAAGCCGCCCACTGCCCAATGATCCCAGCCAAATTTACTCGCTAGATACACAGGCAGCGCCACCACAAACCACACATCCCTGGCGGCAAACAGGAATAATCGTGCCGCCGAGAGAATGTTCACACTGCGACTCTTAGAGAAAATCTCCGTAAATTTAGGCTTATTCTTGGCTTTACCTAAATCCTTCTTCAGCATCACTAAACTGAGTAGCCATACGAGCCCGAGCATACTCGCCATAGTGGCGATCGCCAGCTCAAATCCAAGCAAGGCAAGCAAAACGCCACCGAGGAAAAATCCCGCGCCCTTGAGGGCATTTTTAGAACCCGTTAACAAGGCAACCCACTTATAAAGCTTGCCCTGCTCGCCTTTTGGTACTAGCAGTTTGATCGCGCTTTTAGCACTCATCTTATTGAGATCTTTAGCAACTCCAGAAAGCGCCTGCGCCGCCATCACCCAGGGCACGCCCGCGAGCCACAGCGGTAAACTGGCGGCAGGTACCAATAACATTCCTAATGCCATGACCTGCATGCCAAGACCGAGGTTCATGGTGCGATTTAACCCTAAACGCGCACCGAGATAGCCGCCCACCAGATTGGTTACGACGCCAAAAATCTCATAGAATAAGAACAACATCGCAATCGCGAATGGCGTATAACCGAGATCGTGAAAATGCAGCACCACCAACATCCGCAGCGCGCCGTCGGTTAAGGTAAAACTCCAATAATTGAAGGTGATCAGCAAATATTGCCGCACGGCGGCGGGCAATTGCATCAGTTGTTCAAATAGCTTGGCAGCAGGCACTATGCTCTCCTAAAGTGGCACATCAAGCTGACCGACTAAACGGGCGAGCTCTGCCGTACGGTTGGCATATCCCCATTCATTGTCGTACCACACGTAGAGTTTTAGCTGAGTACCATTCACCACCATGGTCGAGAGCGCATCGACAATGCTCGAACGCGGATCGGTTTTGTAATCCACCGACACCAGCGGCCGCTCTTCATAGCCTAAAATCCCCTTAAGCTCGCCCTCAGCGGCGGTTTGTAGCAGCGCATTCACTTCTTCTTCGGTCACGCTGCGTTCAAGCTCAAATACACAATCGGTTAGAGAGGCATTGGCGAGCGGCACCCGCACGGCGTGGCCATTTAGCTTGCCCTTAAGCTCAGGGAAAATATGGGTAATCGCCGTCGCGCTGCCAGTGGTGGTTGGGATTAAACTCAAACCACAGGCGCGGGCGCGACGTAAATCTTTATGTGGCGCATCGAGAATGGTTTGAGTGTTAGTAATATCGTGGATAGTCGTCATAGAACCGTGTTTGATGCCGATCTGCTCGTGGATCACTTTCACCACAGGCGCAAGACAATTAGTGGTGCAAGAGGCTGCAGTGACGATTGGGTGCATGGCTGGGTCATATAACTGATGGTTCACGCCCATCACCACATTTAACACGCCCTCTTCTTTTACGGGAGCAGTGACAACCACCCGCTTAACACCTTGATCTAAATAGGCTTGTAATAAGGCTTTGGTTTTCATCACCCCAGAGGCTTCAATCACTACATCGCATCCCGCCCAATCGGTCTCGGCAATCGTTTTATTACGTGTGGTGCGAATGCTTTTATCTTGAATGTGGATCTGATCATTACTCGCCGTCACGGAATAACACCAGCGGCCATGGACAGAATCAAACTCAAGCAAATGGGCTAAGGTGGCCGCATCCCCCGCGGGATCGTTAATCTGCACAAACTCCACCTCATCCCAGTCCCATGCCGCGCGCAGGGCTAAACGCCCCATACGGCCGAAGCCATTAATGCCGATTTTGATTGCCATGATGATATTCCAATATGCTGATTGTGAGTTTTATATTATTAATTTTTAATATGTTATGAGTATTACGGACTTTTTACTTAAGCGATTACATCGCCATTGCCACCCCTAATAGATGACAATGGCGCATCTTGTTAACAACCATTATTGCTAGGCCAAAGCAAGCCTTGATTGGCTAAAATGGGTTCTAATTTACTCCCTTAGCCATCCTTCAATTTCATCTCGGGTCGGTACTGAGCCGCTGTGGATTAACTCACCATCGATCACAACCGCTGGGGTTTTCATTACGTTAAATTTCAATAGGGTTTGCGGATCGGCATCCTTTTTCACAATCACATCTATGCCCATTTCTTCAGATATATCTGCAATCATTTCAGCGGTTTTACTACATTTAGCGCAACCACTACCTAATACTTTGACTTGTTTCATGTTATTTCCTTAAAGATACGGTGCTGCAAAATTAAACATCCAACCTACTAACGTAAATGCCGTTAATAGCACAATCAACAGCAGCGCCAACAGGCGCCACTGCATAACTTGTTTGAGTAAAATAAATTCGGGAAAACTGGCTGCCACAGTGCTCATACAAAATGCTAGCGTAGTGCCAATTGGCAGACCGTTTGCTAGCAAGCTTTCCATGACAGGAATAATGCCTGTCGCATTCGAATAAAGGGGAATGCCGATTAATACAGCCGCGGGCACTGACCACCATTGACCTTGGCCTAAGTGGGTTTCAACCCACCCCTCAGGTACACAACCGTGCAGGGCAGCGCCAAGACCTACGCCGATAATGACCCACTTCCAGACGCGGCCAAAAATATCAATCGCCTCAGCTTTGGCAAATTGATGACGTTCAGAAAAAGAGAGGGCTCGCTGAGTCGTTGAAACAGCATTTGATGCTGTCATCTGACGCCCACGGACGAGGGCTTCGGCGGCGAAGGATTGCAACCAACGCTCAGCCTTCATCGCATCTAGCAATAATCCGCCGAGCATACCCACTGCCATCCCCACAACCACATAGAGCAAGGTAAATTTCCAACCGAGTAAACTCATTAGTAATAGGACAGCAACTTCATTGATCAAAGGTGAAGTGATCAAAAAGGCCATAGTAATCCCAAGGGGAATACCCGCCGAGGTAAAACCTAAAAACACAGGTATGCTAGAGCAAGAACAAAAAGGCGTGATGGCACCAAAAATCGACCCAAGCAAATAACCCACGCCCTTATTCTTACCCGCTAAATAATTGCGGACTCGCTCAACATCTAAGGACGCCCGCAGCAGGGCGATCACATAAATCATCACCACCAGCAATACGAAAATTTTACTGACATCTTCAACAAAAAAATGCACTGCGTCGCCCAAGGCCGAACCCGCATCGAGGCCAAACACGCCAAACACTAGCCAAGTCGCAAAATCAGTAAATATTTGGAACATATCGCTCCTTAAAACAATGCAGACCTACACCCTGCGATTTATTAAGATTGAAACCAGTGCCGAGTGCGATTCGCAAAATACACCAGCGACAACATCACAGGCACCTCAACTAATACCCCAACCACAGTCGCGAGAGCCGCTCCCGAGTGCAGACCAAATAATGAAATAGCCACAGCGACCGCCAGCTCAAAAAAGTTAGAAGAGCCAATCATGCTCGCTGGTGCCGCAATCGCATGGGTAAGTTTTAGTTTTAAGGCTAGCCAATAGGCCAAGATAAAAATGCCATAGCTTTGAATAATCAAAGGGATAGCTATGAGTAGAATATTCTGAGGTTGACTCACAATGGTCTTCGCTTGAAAACCAAATAACAGCACAACCGTCGCGAGTAGCCCAATCACAGACCAAGGTTTGAGTTTAGCCAGTAACTGCGGCACAGCACTCGTATCATGGCGCGTCTCAAGGCGTTTTCGAGTCGCAACACCCGCAATCAAAGGCAATAACACATAGAGGACAACCGAAAGTAACAGGGTTTCCCATGGCACTTGAATATCGCTCACACCGAGTAATAATGCCGAGAGTGGCGCAAATAAAAACACCATAATGATATCGTTAACAGAGACTTGTACTAGCGTATAGTTCGGGTCACCTTTAGTCAGTTGACTCCACACAAACACCATTGCAGTACAAGGCGCCACACCGAGTAATATCATTCCCGCGATATATTCACTGGCGGTTTGCGGATCAACCCAGTCGGCAAATAGCAACTTGAAAAATAACCAGCCTAACAATGCCATAGTAAAAGGTTTAACGAGCCAGTTGATGAAAAGCGTTAACATCAATCCCTTCGGCGCTTTGCCAACATCTTTCACCGCAGAAAAATCAATCTGCACCATCATGGGATAAATCATTACCCAGATAAACAGGGCGATGACTAAATTAACATGGGCATATTCAAGCGCGGCTACAGCAGCAAATACACCGGGGACAACATTCCCCAACACAACCCCAGCAATAATGCTCAGCCCGACCCAAACACTTAAATAACGCTCAAAAATTCCCATATAAACCTCTTAATCGACTAACGGGTGGGCAAGTACAATTTGCTGTAATGCTGCCGATAAAACCCTAGGCTCGGCCTTTAAATCAACACGCAGCAAAGCACCTATCCGTCCCTCTAACAATCTGATTATTTTAAAAAATAAGACATCTTGATCTTCAACGTTCAGCTGGCTTGGATCGGGTAATCCCCAGTGCAATTTCGGGGTATTTCCTAGCCATAAAGGGCAAGTTTCGCCCGCTGCACTATCACAAACGGTGATAACCAGATCCGGCGAGAAGTCAGCTAACGCCTCCCAACTTTTACTGTGAAGGCCTGCGGTTGAATACCCATGTTGCTGAAGATGTTTCAGGGTCATAGGATGGACCTTGCCCGATGGGGCGCTGCCAGCACTCATAAAAGTCAGTGGCAACCCCAATGCCAGTTGCCGAGCAATGGCCTCCGCTAAAATGCTCCGACAAGCATTATGTGTGCACAAAAAAAGCACGTTAAAATCGGGGTTTAGCTCCACATATTGTTCTATAGCCGCCATGACAAACTCCAATCCTGTACGTTTCAAAAGTTATATTAACAACACGCTTTTGCTCGCTCAGGCCGCCCACCCATTTGACAGAGATTACGCAGGTTCTCCTGCAAAAAGATGTCGTTATCATCACAGGTTTGGGCAAGTACCTGCTGGCACCAAGGCGCGATCTCAGTATTAATCCGATAAAACACCCATTGTCCTTGACGTCGATCGACTAACAGCCGGGCTTTTTTTAACTGAGCCAAGTGGCGCGAAACCTTGGGCTGACTTTCAGACAGCGCAGCCATCAGTTCACACACGCATAATTCCCCTTCCCGCTGGATCAGCAGCAGACATTTCAACCGAGTTTCATCGGCAAGCGCCTTAAAAAATGCGACAGGTTGCATGGTTTAGTCCAAAGGTAGATAAAATTACATATGGAATTTAATATATATGAAAAAACATATATGTATAGTTATTTTTGTAGAAACCACTCACTGGCTTAATAAAACAAACCTAAAAATAAATACCTTAACCGTTGAAGATGATGATGTAGGTACGAAAATAACCCATTGGAAAGGCCATTAAAAAATGGTTACTCAGGCATAAAGTCGTGAAACCCGACCAAAAGAAATGCCAGTTAGCATTAACTGGCATTTTCGATTTGCAATACTTTATATCAAGTTAATGCTGATAAGGTTCTAGGGAGTAACCAAATCAAACCTTGGGTGACAACTTACACATAAATTTTCTGACTTTTGGTGTACGTGGTGGCACTTAGCACAATCCGTCTCGGTAGCAAAGTGACGGTTGTTATGGGGGTTAGTCGGTTTCAGGTTTTCAGTTTTTAGCGCCAGCTTTTCAGTGTTATGGCATTGCACACACTTAAGCATAGGCACAGCTTGACGCTCTCCTGTTCCATGGCAACTGTTACATTTAATCCCTTTTGCAGCATGGGTTTGATCGAGTAGAACATTGTCTTTTGCTATCGCACTTGCTGCGAAAATGCCCAAGACAAGAGCCAAAATAATTGTGAGATTTTTCATTTTTAAATTCCATCATTCATGTCACTGGATGCCAACTAAAAGCAGCCGCTATTGATAATTTGGCGTTTAAAGTTTCGCGACGTATTTGCCCGCTAAGTAGCCAAAGGTGTAGCAACGTCCCAGAGACAGACCGAATACTGTTAATGGGTAATCAACACCACCATAGAAGCCCGCACCCAAGTTGCCGACAATAAACAGGCCAGGAATTTCTTTACCATCCGCATCCAGTACTTGATGATTTTCGTTCACCAGAATTCCTGAACATAAGGTTGAAATTCTCATACGACGATGAATGCCGTAAAACGGCGGTTTAAGCACTGGAACCATTTTGCTGGCTGGTTTACCAAAATCTTCGTCTTTACCTTTTTTGCACAATTCGTTGTAACGATTCACGCTTGCGACAAAGGTTTTGGGATCACATTCCAACTTCACAGCTAATTCTTCTAAGGTGTTGGCGGCGTAGGTATTGGTCAAAGAAGGGAATACACCTTTTTTCTCGCCGGGCACTTCAGGCATATAAACCTTAAGCTCCTCTGGAGAATAAAGATGACCAGGCCAATCCTTAGCTTGTGTCATGTAATCCGAATCAAATACCTGAGAGTAATGTCCCGCGTTATACTCATCTTTCAGGTAGTTATTCATTAATGACATTTCAACTGTTTCATTAACGAAGCGTTCGCCTTTACGGTTAACGGCTAAGAAAGGCATATCGCACATTGAAGCAGGACCCGCGTCGAAGTCATGCAACATTTTGGTATGACCAACAGGTTCAATAACCCCACCGGCCCAATACACCATGGCAAAGCCATCACCGGTACGGTCCATTTGTTTGCGTTCAAAGTTTTTCAGATCTGGAATAAAGAAATCACACATGGCCTTGTTATTTTGGTAATCACCAGAAGACAGGATGACCCCTTTCTTCGCCATGTATTTGTGGTACTTACCATCACGAGTTTGAGCAATAACACCGATCACTTTGCCTGATTCGTCTTGGATCAGTTGTTGTGCAGGAGTGTTAAAGAAGAATTTTACACCTGCCTTTTCCGCTGTTTTTGCCAGTGCACGAATACCATCACCGGTTGTGTAGGGTTTAGGGCCACAGAATGAGGTCACAAAATTTAAACGATCAGATTGGTCCGCAATACCACGAATACCATGTTGTACCTTGGTACCCTGATCGACCACTTGGCCACCACTTTGTTTCATTCGATCAATCACCCAAGTGACTGCTTCACCGGAGTTGTAAGCCCATTGTCTTAATAAACCAGGATGCGAGCGGTGAGCATTATCAGCCATCAAACGGCTTACTAACGCCTCAATAGCCGCTTTATCACTGTTTTTAAGATCGATACCAGCACCAGTGTTTCCCTGTGAAACAGGAATGGCTTGTTTTTGTAAACAGGCAACTGTGGCGCCATTTTCTCTGGCAGATAATGCAGCTGGAACACCAGAAGCTCCGGCACCAACAACAACAACAACGTCAAAGGTTTGAGTCGTTGCGATATCTTTATCTGCGATCGGTTTAGGTTTAGGTAAAAAACTTAAGGCAGCACCGCCAATCTCGGCACATTCAGCACCCACTTGCAGTGGTGCAGCACTGGCAGACCCCATTCCTAAAGAGGCAAAAGCTAAACCACCACTGCCCATTGCCGCTCGAGTCAGAAAACTTCTTCGAGAGATCCCGTTTTGAAGCACACTCGCTGTGTATTGATCAATTTCTTTCGATTTATTACTCATTTGATACTCCTTTGCCCTCATTACGAGTGGTATTGCACTCACAATGGTGCTGGGTCTATTCGTGCCCAGATTTTTTACGTGTATTTAGAAGCTAAAAACCGCTGCGTTGACTTAAGAACACCCAATCAATCGACAATTAAATGTATGACATATGACAATACATAAAAAGAGGTATTAGCAACATCTTTGCAGTACTTCACAAAATATTTAATTTATGGAAAAACTAACCTTATTTAATAAGCAACTTCAGACTATTTTCAAACTCACCATTTAATAGATAAATACTCTAATTTTAATTATCTAATTAAAAAGTAATTTAAAATTCATTTCACAAGAAAAAATAGGTATACCCAAAACAATGGTATACCCTTAAAAAGTTGCAGGGGAGCAGTTTTCAGTACTAATGACCTAAAGTAAATTTATAGTTAATATAGAACCGAACATCATTGAAATTCTCACCTTGATCAAAATCAATAGTGGCATAACGAGCTTTTAACCCTAAACCGGAAAGTGCTCCAGAGAATTTATAACTAATTGAATAGTTCATTTCGCTAAAATCACTACCAGCATTTTCTGGCACATCATATTGACCATAATATGCATAGGCCTCTAATCCATTAAGGCCGAGTTTCTCAAAATCATAGGCTAGTTTTAATGCATTGACTTCTTCATCAGCACGCGCAGATTGATATACCTGTTGAATAACCACTTTTTCATCTCCCCATGGAGTGAGCACAGTGTCATCACCAGTTTTAGCATATAGATAAGTGATATCAGCACCAGCAAACTTGGCACCGAGATGGAAACCATATTGATATGTGTCTAGTGGGCCGCCAGTTTCATCACCCGTTGCTTTCTGAGTTAAGTAAGATGGAGTGAGATAAAAATTAACTGCACTGATGTCAGTGGAAAATTTTACTTTTGCATAGGTTTGATTAAAAACATCTTCCATGCGGTAATGCCAAAGATTAACCTCGGTTTTGACCGCTTCGAAAAGTAACTGATATTTAGCACCCAGAGCATAAACAGGGTTATCTGCCACCTCAGTAATCACACCCGCTCTGGCTAGCTCACTTTGTACAGCTTCTTTAACCGATATGAAGCTGTTATCAGACCATCCCATTGAATCCGTAATATACAATGCGGAAAGAGTGAGATTATTTACGCTATTATTTTCAACAGAAAAACCACGAAAGGTTCTTGGAATGGCTCTAATATCGTGAGGATTCATCATCGGAGTTCTTAATTCTTGAGCTCCAAGTTTAAATTTAGTATTCCACCAATCACCTTGAATAAAATATTCTTGTAATCGATTGACACTATCATGGTCGCCATTTTCATCTCGAGCAACCAAACCATAAACACTATCAGAATCATTAGTCCAAATAGGATTAGCAGAGGCAAAGCTAGTACCAAAACTAATTCCGTTAACTTTAGCAGTATTATAATAAAACAGCCCACCTAATGACGTATCATGTTTTTTATTCGTTGCGCCATCATAATCACGCGTAAAATCAAATAACCGCAATTCTCCTTTAACCGTTCCGTCGCTAAACATTTTATCAATCGTTGTATCTGCGAACGCAGATACAGAAAGAGCAGACAGCACAAAAAAAGATAGGCTTTTCATTTTCATCATCATCTTCCTGTTATTAGTTGACATGTTTGCCATGCCTATACTGGTTAAGAAACAGACTCCAAACCACTTTGGAGAAATGTATGACGTATAACCTTACTTAACAATGAAGACTGAACAAATATGAGAAACTAGTTGCGAAATTTATAGAGATGTTACTTCGATCAACAAAAATGAATGTTTTTTAATCACTAATATAGGAAATGCGAGAGTACATTTTCTGCCTCAAAAGTACTTTTATGTTAAGATGGCGGAACTAAGCATATTGAGGGCAAACTAGTGCATAACTTCAAGCCAATTAAGCAGATAAAAGCATCTAGTGAAGTTGGACAACAGCTAAAAAATGCTATTTTAGGTGGCGATTATAAAGCTGGTGATAAACTACCATCCGAACGCGAACTCATAGAATTATTCCAAGTGAGTCGAACCGTTGTCAGGGAAGCCATTAAGAGCCTTGAAGCGAGCGGCTTGGTAGAAATTCGCCAAGGTGCAACGGGTGGCGCATTTGTTAAACATCTGACATTTGAGCGTTTAAGTGATGCCTGCCATGACATGTTTATGATGGGAAAGTTATCACTCCCCGAATTATGCCAAGCGCGCATTTTGATTGAACCTCAAGTCACCAGAATGGCAGCTAAAAATTGCACACCAGCACAAGCAATTGCGCTGCATGAAGCATTGCGACATGAAAATGACTCGTACGCATATCCCGAGACTGTCGCTTTACGCTCTGAAGTGCATTATTTATTAGCAGAAATGTCAGGCAACCGTTTCTTAGAGGCAATTGTAAAATCACTATTGATTTTACTTAAAAATCAAACAATAAAGTTTGAGCCACCAACGGATGAAATCCATCCCTTAGGCTTACACGATGTTATCGTTCAAGCCGTTATCGAAAAAGATGAAGCCAAAGCCGAAGCCGCCATGTTGGCACATTTAGAAGACTTTAATCGTCGTTTGAAAGAAATCGAATTAAGGTATATCAAGCGGCAAAATAACGCTTAGTACTGCCCGCGATAAATTTTGGCATTACAGTTTGATAAGCCTACTTACTGTAATGCCAAATTCTTCCATTACAACTCTTGACGACTGATTGAATCAACTCAATATCAGTATTATCTAATAAGTTAAGCTCAATTCTCTGCACCATACTCTTAAACATCAACCATACAAAAAATTAAACAATTGATTTTTAATAAATAAAGCTGGTTAATGTGTCAGGTTTTGCCATTTCCTTTGAGCGATTAACCGCGGCATTACACCTTTAAATAAAAACACCCGATGGGGTTCATCAGGTGTTTTAGGAGTCAATCAGTAGCTGCTGATGGCAAACCAGACCGTCGCACAAATTTGATCTAATTGATTGCAGATTTAGCTGAATTGAGAATGCTTATAACCCAAAGCTTCAGGATGTTATTTTTTGCAACGTCCAATATTGGAACCAATAGATGCAACTTTGTCACACTCCTTGGCAGCTTTCTTTTCAGCAGTATTTGTAACTTTCGAGTTAGAGTTAGTATCAGCATTTGTCGATGCACAACCGCTCAAACCGAGAAATACGAGGGGAATAAGGCTCAGTGTCCATGTTTTTAGCATTGTATACATCCGTGAGTTAATTAGTGTTTAACATTTTGTTGCGATAATGAATATCGAAGACAGTAAGCTAACCAATAAAATCTCCTGATACAATGCTATAAACTACAAAGACAATGTAAATTAATACATTCTACTGACGACATAAGGTTTATTAAGCGATAACACGGTAAAACACTTAGACGATGACCTGATGATAGGTTTCGACTTGGAACGACTCAACCAACTCAGGCATCACTTGGTGGAAATAATGTTGAATAGCCTCTTTAGCGCAGTGCTGATCGAAGGCAGTAATATCAACAAACTTCTCCACAAAGGTCACGCGGCGCGGTTCATCACGGCTGACGTTGAGCTCATACCGAATACAACCGGCTTCACGGCGGGTATCGGGGATCAGCGAGGCGAGCGCAGCAATCAAGTCCTCGGTTTTGCCTTCTTTCGCTAAAAAGCTCGCGACGCAAACGAGTTGTTGTTGATTGATTTTATAGTCCGCAACAGTGGTCATTTGATTTCCTTAATAAGAGTAAATTCAGCTAGTTAAAATCAGATTACTTAGGCTGGTAGCGCATATCAATATGGGGAATGCCATCTTCCAAATACATTTCAGAACAGACGTTAAACCCGAGTTTCTGGTAGAAGTTTTTCAGATAATCCTGAGCACCAATTTGGATCCCCGCCTTGGGCCAAGTACTGAGTGCAGATTCGATCGCCCGCTGCATCAACGGCATTGCCAATCCTTTACCTCGTCCAGCAGATGACACCACCACTCGGCCAATGCTGGCCTCGGGATAACTCAGCCCCGGAGGCAAAATACGGGCATAGGTGAGTAACTCGCCCGCAGGTGATAGGCCAATTAAATGCTGGGTTTCAGGGTGTCTATCTTTATCATCAAGCTCTGGATAAGCACAGGCCTGCTCGACCACAAACACATCGACTCGCAGTTTAAGGATTTCATATAAGGTGTTGGCAGTTAATTGATTAAATTTAAGAATTTGCCACTCAACTGAATCTTGTATCGACATAAAAAGGCTCTGCGTACGACAGGAAAAGAGCTCGAGTCTATCACAGCTCAGCGCATAAAAAAGCGCCTTAATTCTGGGGGGAATTAAGACGCAAGGGTTACGCATTGCGAAAACTGACTCAGTGTTATTCGATAACCGCATCGTGGGCGACTGGGCCTTGTGGTTTACGGATAAGCAGCACAGCCACCACGGCAATTAACAACAGGGCCCCCATAATCAAAAACACATCGTTATAGGCTTGAATATAGGCCTGCTGACTCATGGTTTGCCCTAACAATGCCTTGGCCTGCATAGAGGCGGTATAGGGATCCGAGCCACCCTGTTGCAACATACTGGCACTCTGATTCAAATAGTCCTGCACCTGTGTGCTAACCGCTGGCAAAGATTCCTTCACATGGGCCAAATGGCCGCGAGCCAAGTTATCGGTTAAAGTCGCCACCAAGGCGATACCAAAGGCCCCACCTAAGTTACGCATCACGTTCAGTACGGTCGAAGCCGAAGGATTCTCATGGGGCTTTAAATGCGCAGTCGCGAGCATTCCGATAGGCACTAAGATAAAGGGCTGGCCTAAGGCGCGCACCACTTGGGAGGCTATCATCTGCTGCCCAGCGTAATCTGCGGTCATTTGGCTATTCATGTAATAACTTAGGGCAAACATAAAAAAGCCGAAGGCGGCTAAGTAACGCCCGTCGAAACGTTGCATTAAACGTGGCACTAAGGGCAAAACTAACAACTGCGGGAATCCCATCCACATAATCACCTCACCAATTTCCAGTGGTGTGTAATCATGCACTTGAGACAAATAAAGTGGGATCAAATAGATCGCGCCAAAGAGCGCCATCCCCAGTAAAAAATACGCCACGGTTGAAAGCACAAAATCACGTTTACCGAGTAAGCGTAAATTCACTAAAGGATCTTTACGGTTGAGTTGGATCCACACAAACAGCACTAAATTCACCGCGGCAATGATGGCGAGATTGCGGATCAAATCCGAGCCAAACCAATCCTTACGGTTTCCCTCCTCAAGCACCACCTCGAGGCAACCCATGCCCAGCGCCATGGTGACAATGCCTGCTAAGTCGGCATTTTTCAGCTTGTCCCACACCACAGGGCGTTTTTCGAGACCATAGGCCAACATCGCCATAACCAGCAATCCTGGCGGTACGTTGATATAAAACAGGTAATGCCAACTAAAATGCTCAGTTAACCAACCACCTAAGGTTGGGCCAATCGAGGGCGCAAACGTCGCAGTCACCCCGAATAACGCCATCCCCACGGCACGTTTATTCTCGGGTAAAAATTCTAAGATCAGCCGAAAAGCCAGCGGGATCAACGCGCCACCAAAGAAGCCCTGCAACGCCCGAAAGGCGATCATGGCCTCGAGGTTCCACGAAATCGAACACAGGATAGAAGCAAAGATAAAGGCTGCGGTGGTCCACAGCAGATAACGCCTGACCGAGAGCCCAGTGCTTAACCAGCCCGAGAGCGGAATCGCAATCATCTCGGCAACCAGATAAGCCGTTGAAATCCAACTGCCTTCCTCAAGCGTTGCCCCAAGGCTGCCTTGAATCTCCTTCATCGAGGCATTGGTGATTTGAATATCGAGGATCGCCATAAAGGCGCCAATCAAACCACCAAAAACGGCAATCCACGAACGGCGACTACCACGCTCATATTCGCTCGGCGTAGCCCCCGCGGCGATAGCCTCAGGTGCAGCAGCAATTGTGCTCATGTTAACGACCTACTTAGCGACCGACGTTTGCAGCGATAGCTGTCGTCGGATGCGACGCAGTATCGACCTTCACCACCGCACTTAACCCAGGGACGACACGCGCCTCTTCTTCTGAGAGCTCTAAACGGATCCGCACCGGAATACGCTGCACGATTTTGGTGAAGTTACCCGTGGCATTTTCGGCGGGCAGCAGACTAAATTTGGCTCCGGACGCCGGCGACAGACTATCGATAACACCTGTAAAGGTTTTGTCGGGAAACGCATCGAGACTGACCTGCACCGACTGCCCGGGTTGCATATGTTGGATTTGGGTTTCTTTAAAGTTCGCCGAGATCCACACAGCCCCGTCCGGAACCAAACTAAAGAGTGCTTGGCCGGGCTGCACATACTGCCCCACCATCGCGCCGCGTTTACCAATCACCCCAGAGAAGGGCGCGGTCACACGGGTATCATTGAGCTGAATGTTAGCTAGCTCCAATGCCGCATTCGACTGCTCAACCACAGAGCTAGCTTGATTAAGCTGAGCATTAAACACAGCAAGCTCACGTTCTTTAGCCACTAACAGCGCCTTGGCTTCATCGAGGCGCGCAGCAGCAGAATCAAAACCCGCCTGTAATTGGTCGACATCGTCCTGTGAGCTGTAATTGCTGACTTTTAACTTTTTCGCTCGGCTTAATTGTTGCTCGGCACGAATTTTATCAGCCTGCGCCGCCACCACACCCGCACTCGCTTGGCTGATCAGCGCATGTTGCAGATCCACCTTAGCGGCTAAGGTTTGTAGATCGGCTTTGGCACTGGCAAGTGCAGCCTCAGCTTGGCTGACTTTGGCGCTAAACTGGTTATCTTCAAGTTGCGCCAATAACTCGCCCTTACGCACATGCTGGTTATCGGTCACATCGGATAACACCACATAACCTGGCACTTTTACGCTCACATGGGAGATATCGGCCTCAACATAAGCATTATCAGTGGTTTCGATAAAACGTACTTGCGTCCACCAGTAATAGCCGCCACCCGCAGCGGCGGCGAGTAATAGTGGAACGGCGATAATGAGCTTACTTTTGGACATGAATGACTCCTTGATTAGTGAGTACTAGTGTACTACTGTCTCATCAAGTTTATTAGGTAGTTAAAAATCAACCCACTGTTTCACAGGTGTAACAATCATGGATCTCAATCGGGTGCAAATATTTGCTCAAGTGGTAGAGCAAGGTAGTTTTACCGGGGCAGCTAAAGCCCTCGGACTCACTAAGGCAACAGTCAGTCGCAAAATTGCCGAACTAGAAGCCGATACGGGTACTCAGCTATTATTCCGAACGACTCGCGCACTCAAACTCACAGAAGCGGGTTCAAGTTATTACAATCGAATCAATAAGATCTTAAGTGATCTTCAAAGCGCCGAAAATCAGCTCAGTGCCCACCAGCAATTAATCAAAGGTAACCTAAGAATCGTATGCCCTATTGAATTAGGCCAACTGTTTCTTGGGCCGATCTTCGCCCAGTTTTTAACCCTTTATCCCGATATCACCATAGAAGCCGAGCTCACTAACCGTAAAGTGGATGTGATAGAAGAAGGTGTGGATCTGCTATTCCAAATCGCCGACTCGAGTGATACCCGCCTACAAAGTTATTCCTTAGTTAACGCCTATAAATCCTTAATGGCCAGTCCTAAATATTTGGCTGAACATGGCACGCCAAAAGTGCCACAGGATTTGGCTAAACATAAAGCGATTCGTTTACAGTCGGCCCATATTGAAGGGGCATGGAAGCTATTTGATGGTAAAACTTGGGTAGTCATTGAGCCCGTCACGCAATTAACAGTGAATAATGTCACCATTGCCCGCGAAGCTGCCATTGCAGGGCTTGGCATTACGGCCGTGCCGTCGATTATTGCCCAAGAGGCGATAGAGAAAGGCTATTTAGTGCGACTCCTTGACGATTATCCTATGGTGCAAACCAAGGTGGTACTCAGCTATCCCAAGCGAGCCTATCTGCCGCGCAAATACCGCGTTTTTATCGAGTTTATCTACGCCTCTTTGTTTAAACGCTGGGGATCACAAGTATTAGAAGTGCCAGAATTTATCGGTCAGCAAAAATAGACCCATTCACACAGAAATTAACAACTGTAACCTTGAGAGTGTGAAATCTGCCAGTGCAGGATAAATCCTTAATCTCAGAATTGCCTTAATCCTTAAGCCCCTATAAGCTTGGCAAGGTAACAGGCAGCAAAAGACCCTAAGGTTTTCCTGATACAGTTAATACAATAAAATTTAACATTTAATCATATTTTCGGAGGAAACCTAATGAGCTTACTTAAAGAGTTCAAGGCTTTTGCATCCCGTGGCAATGTAATCGATATGGCGGTGGGTATTATCATCGGTGCCGCTTTTGGCAAGATAGTCTCATCCTTTGTGGCCGATATCATTATGCCGCCGATTGGGATCATTTTAGGGGGGGTGAATTTTAGTGATCTGAGCGTTGTGCTCCTCGCTGCCCAAGGTGATGCGCCAGCGGTTGTCATCGCTTACGGTAAATTCATCCAAACCGTTATCGACTTTACCATTATCGCCTTCGCGATTTTTATGGGCTTAAAAGCCATTAACAGCTTAAAACGTAAACAAGAAGAAGCGCCTTCTGCTCCGCCCGCACCAACCAAAGATCAAGAACTACTATCTGAGATCCGCGATCTGCTTAAAGCTCAACAGGAAAAATAAGCCTCAAAAGTCACTTAGGCAGAGTATTGAACATAAAAAACCCATCGATTTCGATGGGTTTTGTTTTTAACCTGTCAGGTATCGATTACTCTGCGGCTTCGTGCACGGTTTCGCTATAATCTTGCACCACTTCGGCGACACGGATGCGATAAGCGTTAAACAAACAAGGCACTATGCCAGTCTGCTCGGCAATGCTGTGGGCCATTTGATTACGCCATTGGGTAATAGAAGCCATATCATCCCAAAACGATAAGCTCAGCACCTTACCATCGTCGGTTAAGCTCTGAAAACGTTCAATCGAAATTAATCCCTTGCGGCCTTCTAAATACTGGCGCATTTCAGCGGCCACATGCAGATACTCTTCCTTTCCTTCTTTCGTGGGAACGACTTCAAAAATGACTGCGATCATACTCTCTCCAGAGATACTTATCCTTAATACCACCGCTAAGCCTAGCCTATATCACACACTATAGCTCGCTGATTTTTAAACTTTAACATTGAGACTTGCCACAAAATCATGCCAAGACTCAGCCACAACTAGTCAGGCAATTTATCGTGTCGATATAACCAGCGGTATAAGGTCGGTAATACCAATAATGTCAACGCCGTTGAGCTAAACAAACCGCCAATGATCACCACCGCTAGCGGCTTTTGGATTTCACTGCCAACGCCCGATGACACTAAGATCGGAATTAACCCTAAGGCAGAGGTTAATGCCGTCATCAATACTGGTCGTAAGCGGCCCACAGTGCCTTCATAAACCGATTCATAGAGCGACTCGCCGCTCTGCCTGCGTTGGTTTATCGAATCCACTAATACCACTCCGTTGAGCACAGCCACCCCAAACAGCGTGATAAAGCCAATGGAGCTTGGCACCGACAGATAAGTACCACTAACAAACAACGCCACAATACCGCCGATGAGTGCTAGCGGCACGTTCGCCATAATCAGTAATACCTGCTTAACCGCGCCGAAGGAGAAGTACAACAGCAAGGCAATCAAGGCGATTGAGACTGGCACTACCAACATCAGCTTTTGCTGTGCCCGCTGCTGATTTTCATACTGACCACCCACAATCACAGTATATCCAGCAGGTAGATCGGCCTTTGGCACCAGCGCGTAAATATCATTTACCACAGAGCCCATGTCGCGCCCTGCCACGTTCGCTTGCACCACCACTCGGCGCTGCACATCGTCACGGCGAATATTCGGCGGCGCCATTTCCACTGCAACGCTGGCCACCTCACCTAAGCGCACAATTGCGCCATTGCTGCCACTCAAGAGCAAATCCTTAATCACATCTGGACTGCTGCGAAACTCGGCGGCAAGGCGTAAATTAATGTCGTATCTGGCGTTACCATCGATCACTTGCCCAGCGCTGGCGCCACCAATACCTTGACTGACGAGTGTCATCACCTGATCGACACTGATGCCATAACGGGCAAGCTGCGAACGGTCTGGCCGTACTACCAGCTGCGCCTCACCACTCACCTGTTCGAGGGACACGTCCACAGCACCAGGGATTTTCGCCACCAGATCGGTCAGCACTTGGCCCTTTTCAGATAAGACTTCTAAATCGGGACCAAAGAGTTTAATCGCTAACTGAGCCTTAACCCCCGAAAGCAGCTCATCGACCCGCGTTGCAATTGGTTGTGAGAAGGTGAGTAGCAGCCCAGGGAAGACACTGAGCTTTTCCTCCATCAGCCGTTGCAACTCCAAACGCGAACTGGCCGATTGCCATTCTTCTATTGGTTTTAGGCCGATATAGACTTCAATATTGCTGACAGGCTCAGGATCGCCGCCTAATTCGGGCGCACCGATTCGGCTTAAGGCATACTCCACCTCGGGGAATTCCAGCAGCAAAGCCTCAAGCTTAGGTGCGACATCCAAAGAGGTGCCAAGGCTGGCGGTGGGTGCTAACGTGACCCTCAGGTTAATCGTGCCTTCCTCTAACTCGGGCACAAACTCGGTGCCGAGTCTAGGCAGCAATGCCATGCTCATGACAAACATCAGCGCCGCACTGAGTACCACCATTTTAGGACGCGCTAGCGTTGCACTGAGCAGTTTGCGATATGCGCTATCCAGCGGCCTTAAGATCACACTTTCTTTGAGCACAACTCCACGTTTAAACAGATATACTGCTAAGGCTGGCACCGCAATTAATGCCACCAGCAAGGCGGAAATCATCGCCAAAATAATGCTGACGGCCATAGGTTGGAACAGCTTGCCCTCAACCCCTTCCAGCGCAAATAGCGGCGCAAACACCACAATGATGATGGCGGTCGCGAAGAAGATAGGACTGCACACTTCTTTCGCCGCCAGCATAATGCGCACGGCCATATTCCCCTGATGTTCGTCATCAGCGTTAACACCCCCATCCTCATCACCATGGTACGGGTCAGTTTCACCATCGGCACGCGCCCTTGCCTCAGCTAAATGACGGCGATCCGGTTGGGTTAAATGTTTGAAAATATTCTCAACCATCACCACTGAGCCATCGACCAACATACCAATGGCTACCGCCAAACCACCAAGGGACATCAAGTTGGCTGAAAGGCCATAGTAAGACATCACCATCAGCGCCAAACCAATGGATACAGGGATAGACAGCAACACCAACAGGGTGGCGCGGATATTCACAAGGAACAGCGCTAAGATAACCACAATAAACACAAAAGCCATCAGCAGCGCATCGCGCACTGTGGTAACGGCTTTATCCACTAAGTCTGCTTGGTCGTAAAACACCTCAAAGGACACGCCCTTGGGCAACGCCTGCTCAATCAGATTAATCCGCGCATCAATATCATCAATCGTCGCCTTAGTGTTAGCACCCATCCGTTTAAGCACTACGCCCGCCACCACTTCGCCCAAGGCTTGCGCCTGCCCCGCCTCATCACGGCGCGTCATCGTCACAGCGCCTACGCGGATCTCACTGCCAAAATCGACCTTAGCAATATCCCCCACTCGCACAGGCGTGCCACGTACTTCAGTGAGTGGAATTTGAGCAATCGAGGCAAGCCCAGCCTCTCCGGCGGGCAACATACCATAGCCTCGAACCACTAATTGCTCTTGGCCTTGGTCCATAAACCAGCCACCAGCATTACGGTTATTGCTTTCGAGCGCCTCACTCACCTGCGCCATCGACAAGCCATAAGCACGCAACTTATTAGGGTCGACCTGCACTTGATATTGGCGAACTTCGCCGCCAAAAGATAACACATCGGTCACGCCGCCAACGGGCATCAAGATAAGTTTGACGAGGTAGTCGTTAAGACTACGCAGCTCGGCGGCATTGATGCCTGCACTTGGATCTGCCCGCAAAATATATTGATAAATCTGCCCCAATCCAGAGGTGTTAGGGCCAATTTCTGGCACACCCACCCCGCTTGGGATCATCTCCCGCGCCGCCTGTAACTGCTCAAACACTTGCTGTCGGGCAAAGTAAATATCCGTGCCCTCAGCAAAAACGACCGTCACAATAGACAAGCCAGTGCGCGATAACGAACGCACTTCAGTCACCGCAGGCAAAGCATACATGGCCGATTCGACCGGATAACTGATGAGTTTCTCTACCTCTTCGGCGGCCAAGCCCTCGGCCTCGGTATTGATGGTCACCTGTACGTTGGTGACATCGGGAAAGGCATCGAGATTCAATTTGGGCAACATGGCCACACTGGCAGCGACCGCCGCCAGCAGCGCCAACACCACTAATAGCCGATTTTTAATCGCGGCTTCGATTGCTTTTTGCAACATAAGAATTCCTTAAGCGAGAATCATAGGCACAGTGATAGGCATCGCGATTAGTGGGCATGAATATCAAAACCAGCTTTCGCCTGCTCCGATGCCAAGAAAAATGCCCCTGCAACTACCACCTTTAATTGTGCCTGCCGTGCTTTATCCAGCTCACTGCCGCGCACTAAACTCAAGCCGCGCTGACGCTGCACCAGCTCCACCTCAATGGCTTCAAAACCATCCTCATCCTGAATAAAAATCTGCCAATCGCCATCACTGCTACGGGTTAACGCTGCATCGGGTAATACAATTCCCGATGAAATACCTGATCCGCTACTCGCCGCGGCCATGTTTTGAGAAGCATCGGCAAAGTAAAGCTCGGCAAATTGCCCTGCGTGCAACACATGATCAGGATTAGGCATACTGACTAACACTTGCTCAGTACGTGTCACGCTATCCAGCTCGTGGGAGCGGCCGATAATCTTACCTGCTAAGGTTTTATCTCCCACCTGAATCAGCGCAGGGGCACCCACCTTCACATTGACTGCCTGCGCAGGCGTTAGCTGAGCCTCAACCCAAAGGTGCGACTCATCGGTCAATTGCATTAATGGCGTGCCAGCGCTAAACACTTGCCCCAGCATGGCGATATCTTGCTGCACACGGCCGTCGATAGGCGCCAGTAATTGATAACTGCCAATGGCTTCAGGCGTTGATTCCAGTGCACGAATTTGCGCGGGCGTCATCTTAATGGCCTCTAAAATAGCCCGTTTAAGTTCGGCATCCACCTGCGCCTGCATTCTGCGACTCACACTCACAGCGCCTTCACTCATGCGGCGCACGCGGCTCCACTCGGCGGCCGCATTGATATATTCCGCCTGCGCCTTGGCGACTTCAGCGCCGCCTAAGGTGAGTAAGGGCTCACCTTTTTTCACCTCTTGGCCGGGAACCACATGGCGCGCTTGTACGCGAACATCGAGCTGTGGCGCTAAGGTCGCGGTTTTATCACGGTCAACCACTAAAGAAGCCGTTGCTCGAACATCGAGGTTTAAATTGGCAAGACTTAAGCTATCGCTGCTCAAGGGTAACAAACGAATTCCCGCCAGCTCCAACTGCGCCGGCGTAAAGGTTAACGCTTGCTCACCATGGTCATCCGGTGCTTGCTCGGCAGCGGTACTCTTCACTGCGGTGTTAACTTGTTTTTCGCCAGCATGATTATGGCCGTCACCAGCAAATGCTGACGTTGGCGTAATCACGGTTAACGAGGTAAGCATCAGTGCCAACGCTAAACGTGATGGCGTAAGCACCGATATGAAACCTGCGGCAGACACATTGGCGAAAGAGTGAAAAACAGATTTAGGAAAAGTTGAATTCATTAGTGTGACCTCACGATTGACTTGGCTGGCACGGCGTTAGTGGGAGAAGTGGCTGTTAACGAATCGATAAAGGGCAGCAGTTGACCGCTGTCCCCCATCCAGGTTAACCAGCTCTGATAAATCGCCGTTTCGAGGTTTAAACCGACCAAATAACTGGCCGCAAGTTGTCGCCGACTCTGTAAATACTCACTGGTGCTCACATCGCCCGAGCGCCACTGTTCACTTAAGGATTTAGCGGCTTTACTCCCCGAGGCTGCGACTCGCTCACGCCAATCTTGGTAACGCGCCAGTAAACGGGGTAAGGCATTGTTAAATTGCGCCTGTTTAGCAGTAAGTACTCGCTCACGGGCTAAGTAGGACTGCTCTGCGATAGCGATGCCCTTATCTGCAACCGACTGTAACTCACTGTAGTTATTACGAACCTGCAGGGGGATAGCCACACCGACGCCAAACTTGTTGTCAGAGCCTTCCCGTTCGAGACCAAGGTTGATGGTGGGATCCGCCGCTGTATCAGCCTTAACCTTCATGGCATTGGCCTTGGCCAATAACACCTGCTGATGGGCACTGGTCAATGCGGGTAATTCCGCTTTCGGGGCAATCATCGACACAAATTGGCCAATGTCAGAGATGAACTCCCTAAACTTGAGCTTATCAACCCCAAGTAACTCAATCACTTTACCTTCGGCGACTAAGGCCGCTTGTTCGGCTAGAGCATAGTCGGCGGTATTGCTTGCCAGTTCGAGTTTAAGCAGTTGCAACTCAACATCAGACAAATCTCCAGCGGCAAAGCGCTGCTCGGCAATATTGAGCTGTGCCTGAGTAAATCTTAATTGCTGCTCTGCAAAAGTAAGCGCCTTGTGGCTTTGCGACTGCTCGGCCAGCGCTAATAGACGCTCGGCCAACATCTGACTGCGTTCTAACTGTATATCCGCTAACAGGATCTGCGCCTCAAGCTGGGCAAGGCGGGTTGCTACGCCACGCTTATCGCCCCAATCGATGGTTTGGCTCAGCCCTAGGCTGTAGGTATCTGTGTCGGCGTTTTGATAATTGAGTCCAAGTTCAGGGTTATAGACGGCGCGATCCGCCGCGGCAATCACCAGCTCAGCCTGTTGCTGCCGAGCAATTTGCGCCTGCACCTCTGGCAACTGGTTAATTTGCTTGAGTAACTCTGGCAACCACTGATTCAGCGAGGTTTGAGTTTCTTGGCTTAATAGTTCGCCTTGCGCTACTGCATCTAGCTCTTTGACGTCTAGGCTTGAGCTTGCTGCAACAGCGTAGTTCACCTGTCCACCAACGAGCACTAGCGTACTCAACAGGCCAAACAAGGTCTGGGCGATAATGGTTTTCTTCATCGCAATTCCTAACAATATCTAAATAGGATTGGCCCCACGCTATCGACGTGCGGATACCAATCGAATGCTCCCCAGAGGCAAAATGTCGAATAAGCTCAAAGCGCTAGCGCGAGCCAAACACGTTCGAGGTTAATAAAACCTTTGCTTTGGGGATAAATTAAGGGCTTATTGCGGCGCGCCCGAACAATAGATACGCAACCAGAAATAAGCAGATATTGAGAGTTAAGCGATGGGTGGGCGGTACTTAGGTAATTGATCTGGAGGGAAATAGGCTAAATCCGTTGGCATGTAAGCCGTTTCGAATGCCGTTAGGGTTTGGCTTTCAAAATGAGATAGTAACGCCACATGGCCGCCATGGCATTGGCAATCAAGGCAAAGGTCAAAGTTTTGAATTTCAGTGGTTTGCACTAAATGAGAGTGGCTACTAGCACTGGCAGTCGATACGCCCGCATTGAATGCGGCTTCACCAAACTGCTCGGTGCTGAATCCGGGAGTCTGCTCATTGGGGCACACACAATCCACACATTGAGCTAAGGTGGTCACAGGAGCACTAAATTGTAGGTGGGGATGATTCTCGGCTTCTTCAACGCCATTGCCCGCATGTAACTGATGGGCACCCAAATTCGCGCCCGCAAATTGCAGCACGATAATGGCTATCAGTAGGGTCACCATTCGGCTAAAGAATGGCTTAGCGGTCGAAATCAAATATCACCTTTGGACGATTTAGTCATAATTCAGCAATAGCTTGTGCAAACTTAAGACAAGGATTTTAAGCATAAGTTCACAGCTTGCAAGGATTAATCTGTCAAGCTGTGACACTATTCGCTTGAAAAACTTACTTAAACACGCAGTGTTTGGCGTAATCGGCCGCTTCGTTCGCAGTCCAATCACCTTTAGGTTTTTCCTTCATTTGCTTACACCAAGCATCACTACCTACCTCTGGCGCACAGGCACTTAAGCCTGCGGTAAAGGCCAACACTAGGGCGATAGCGCATAATTTAGCGGTCGGTTTGGCAGTCATAGTTTCCAACAAAGACATAGTTAATTCCCTATAAGTTATACCCACCATGGGTCATTAAAAAGTTGAACGTTTAGCGATCCACGCAATGGCTTTGGCTTTCTGCTCCAAGGGGAACCAAGCCACTTCGCCCTGCATAAAGGGGCCGAGTAAGCGCACAGCATTACCCACCCAATCTGGGCCGCCAACAAATACTAAAGCTTCAAAATTAGGAAGTTGGACTTCACCACTGCCCGTTAGCGACTCAAATTCCCAACCTTCGAGTAAGACATCCGCCTCGATATACAGGCAAACCTGTCCCCAATCCTTGCGGTAACTCTTAATGGCCGGTTGTAAGCGGGTACGATAATCGGTTGAAGAGAGTCGACCACTGGCGAAAAGACTGATAACACCCTTAGCAATATCGGGGATTTGGCATAACATAAAGGCACTCCGAAACGAGAACACTATTTTGCGAACGGGCAACCACGCCTGCCCTGCAAGAATGCGCCCGATGATAACAAATCTATTGAAAAGCCATAAGCAGTTATTGCTCGCTTCTCAAAGCAATTGGACAAAACCCTAAGTCTGCCATGATAAAAATCTCAAACCGTGTGGAACTTCCGGAAAATGAAATCGAGTGGCAATTTATCCGCTCAAGCGGCGCTGGCGGGCAGAATGTCAATAAAGTCTCCACCGCCGCCCAATTGATTTTTGATATCAGAAACTCGTCATTACCCGAGTTTTATCAGCAGCGCCTGCTGCAAAAAGCCGATCATCGGATTACCGCCAGCGGCAAAATCATTATCAAATGTCAGGCGAGCCGCAGCCAAGAGGCGAATCGGCAAACCGCATTGGAACAATTTATCGCCCTAGTTGCCAGCGTAGCCGAAGTGCCCAAAAAACGCATTCCCACCCGTGCGACCAAAAGCAGCCAAACCAAACGCTTAGACACCAAAAAACAACGTGGTGCCACTAAGGCTATGCGCCAGATTAAGTTGGATTAACCCAGCTTGCACAGTAACGACATTCATAATGCAAAATCCGCCCGAACAGGTTAAGTTAATGGCATTCAACCCGTTAAGGCATGTAGTAAAAGGAAAGCGTAATGAATCATAAAGTTCTGCTCATCAATGGCCCCAATTTGAATCTCCTTGGCCGCCGCGAACCCAGTGTTTACGGTCATCAAACCTTAGCCAATATCGTTGCCATTTTGAGTGAACAAGCTCAAGCAGCAGGTGTTGAACTTGAGCATATTCAATCGAATGCCGAATTTGAACTGATCAACGCGATCCATGCTACCGATGCGCAGATGATTATTATCAACCCCGCAGCCTTTACCCATACCAGCGTGGCCCTGCGTGACGCACTGCTTGGGGTAGATATTCCTTTTTATGAAGTGCACTTATCTAATGTCCATGCCCGCGAGCCCTTCCGCCACCATTCCTATTTGTCCGATAAGGCCATTGGGGTGATTTGTGGTTTCGGTGCCCAAGGCTATGAGTTTGCCCTCGCGGCGGCGATTAAAAGATTAAAGGCATAAACGCGATAAGCGTGAGCACAGGGAGCCACAAGCCATGGCCGTTGACCTTCGGAAGATCAAAAAACTGATTGAATTAGTGCAGGAATCTGGGATTGCAGAACTGGCGATTACCGAAGGGGAAGAGTCTATTCGCATCACCCGCTACGGCCCACATACAGTAAGCACACTCGAAGGCGCGCATAATCCTCCGCCTTCCACTGCATCAAGCCCAAAGCTGGCGAAAGCCCGTGACGCCCTGCCTGTGATTGAAGGTTTTGTGCAAGTATCGCCCATGGTGGGCACCTTCCATACTTCGCAAGGCCAAACCGAGGCGCCCTTGGTGCGCATCGGTCAACGGGTAGCTCGCGGCGACACACTTTGCATTATCGAAGCCATGCGAATGCAAAATCCCATCGAGGCCGAGCGTGACGGTATAGTCGGCGCTATTTGGGTGAAAGACGGAGATGAGGTCGCCTTCGACCAGCCGCTGTTCACTCTGATCGAAACCTAGACTTCGAAATAGAATTTAGAGGTAAAGATGATACTGATTACTGGCGCAAGCAGTGGCTTAGGCGCAGCATTAGCCGCCCTGTATGCCAAGGATAACCAAGCACTTACACTGACGGGACGCGATGCCAACCGTCTGCATACCGTGGCCAATGCCCTCAGCCCATTTTCGAATCAAAGCATTAGCGCCATCAGTGCCAATTTAGCAGACGAAGCGAGTGTCGAAGCGCTATTCGATGGCCTTACCGATGCCCCCGACACGGTTATCCACTGCGCTGGCAGTGGTTACTTTGGCGCACTGGAAACCCAAGGTGCGAGCGAAATCCAAGCGCTGCTGAATAACAATGTCACCTCAACGATTCTGCTGGTGCGTGAATTGGTGAAACGCTATAAGCAGCAAGCGGTTAAGGTGGTGATCGTTATGTCCACCGCCGCCCTCGCCGCCAAAGCGGGAGAGTCGACTTACTGCGCCGCCAAGTGGGCGGTGCGGGGCTTTATCGAATCGGTACGTTTGGAGCTCAAGCAAAGTCCAATGAAGTTGATTGCGGTTTATCCCGGCGGTATGGATACCGGCTTTTGGCCAAGCAGTGGTAAGAGTCTAGATACCTCAAGCTTTATGTCCGCCGATGAGGCCGCAGGCATGCTAAAACAAGCGCTACTCGCCACTGAGCACGGTTACATCGCCGATATCACCATACAAAGAGGTTAAGAAGTTTACTTAAAAGCGGCGCAGAGATGGATCTGCGCCGTCATGGTCAGCTTAATCAATGCAGTTTGCAGTACAAAGATTATCAGCGCGGCGGCTCTCCCTGTGGGTTAACCACCACATGACTAAACCGCCAAGGGATAAAAGTGCTGCGGCATAGCCAGTCGCGGCAATACCTTGGCCTGATAAGATCACTAAGCTGCCAACCCAAGGGCCAATGGCATTAGCAAGGTTAAAGGCGCATTGTACTAAAGCGCCCGTCATGGCTTGCCCATCGGGAGCCACATCCATTAATCGCGCCTGTACGATGGTTGCTAGACCAATCCCCGAACCCACAAAGAATACAATTGGTATTAATGCCCAATAAGATCCCGTCAAACTTGGATACAGCGCCAATACTAAGGTGCTTAACACCAGCGACCAAAATGCCGCCGCCAGCGCCGACTTATCCGCCGCCCAGCCACAGACTAAAGTGCCTAAGGTGGCACCAATCCCAAAGACCGCCATCATCACCGGGATTTTAAAGGGCTCGACTTGGGTAACTTGGATCAAGGTCTCGGCCAGATAGGTATACACACAGAAAATCCCACCAAAACCGATAGCCGCAATGCCGAGCGTGAGCCAAACTTCACGGTTCTTAAGGGTTTGCAGTTCTTTTTTCGGACTGGCATTTTGCGGTACGGCGACATTCGGGGCGAGAAAATACAGCATCACGGCAGTAACGGTGGCAATAATCGCCACTATGCCGATACCAGAGCGCCAACCGACGGTTTGCCCCATCCAAGTCGCGAAGGGCACGCCAACGATAGTGGCCAAGGTTAAGCCGATAATCACCCGAGAAACTGCCCGCGCTTTCATCTCCGGGGGCACTAAGGACGCCGCCAGTAACATAGCCACCCCAAAGTAAGCCCCATGGGGCAAGCCGCTTAAAAAACGGAAAAAGACTAACCAATTCAAGCTGGGCGCCAAGGCACTTAAACCATTGGCAACCGCCATCATGGCGGCCAAGGCGATTAACAGGGTGCGCCGCTTAATCCTCACCCCTAGCACCATAATGATGGGCGATCCCACCACCACCCCAAGGGCATAGGCACTGATGGCATAACTCACATGGGCGACATCGACACTTAAATCGCTGGCGATATAAGGCACTAAGGTCATGGCGGCAAATTCTGTGGTGCCTAGGGCAAAAGTGCCTAATGCCAAGGCTAACAACACCCAAAGCGCGCTGCTTTGGGCTGGGGGTTGAGAGTTGGGTTGAACTGCTTGCAAACGATTTCTCCGCGATTCTGTAAAACGACAACTGGCTAAGAAAAAAACAAGAGCCCACTCGGGGCTCCAGTTATAGAAGCGTTGATAAAAATGGATTACTTAACTAACTGTTCTTGATAGGTTTGGCTATTCCAATCGAAGGCATAAAGCGTGCCTTGCCATTCATATAAGGTACGGCCATCTTGCTGCACTATTCTGGCATTGCTCGGCAGACTCGACACACTGCGCGCCGCCCGCGCCCGGGGAACTGCGGCAGTTGGCTCCGCTGAGACTGTTGACGCTCTCGCCGTCGAGGCCGTAGACATTAGAGTTGCGCTATTGGTTGGCATATTCGACACCATCCGACCTTCGCTCGGCGAATATTGCATGCTGGTGGTAACACGCACAGGCGCAGAAATGGCCACTGGCGTATCATCATAGCCCGTCGGGATCGACAAACCGATGCCCGAATAAGGCGAATGCCAGTAACGCTCGCGACTCCAACGCCAGTCGTCATTCCATATCCCATCATTCCAGCCATAGCCAAGGTTCCAGCCCGTCGCTAAGCCAACTCCTAAACCCAATCCCCAAGGATAATAGGGACGGTAATATGGGCGATAGTAACGATGGCTATCACTATGTTTATGATGCTTTTTATAGTGATTATCTTGGCGCCCATAACTCTCGCTATAGCGATCATTTGTGCCTCGATCCCCCGCAATCGCCCAATCTGGCGCGGCAAGACCACCGATCAACAAGGCGCCGAGTAAAGACAAAGCCAAGCCTGTTTTATGCCAAGGCTCCGCGTGCTTACTTAAGCAAACCGATTGATGTTTAAGGCATTTATCTTTAGCAAGGAATGAATAGAATCTCATATAAACCTCGATATACCGGGCGTTGGTCAAATAAACACCGACCTAGGACAAGTATTTTACGCTTCCAAAGCTGGAAGATCACTGAATAGGTTAACCCTAAAACAGAAAAATGCTATAGTGCGCGCCACACGGATTTCCACTGCAGAGGCTATTTCCACATGAGTTTTAAGGATTTACGCAGCTTTATCGATCATCTGGAAGCCAATGGCGAGCTCAAACGCATTAGCTACCCCGTTGATCCTCATTTAGAAATGACAGAGATCGCCGATCGCGTTCTGCGTGCCAAAGGCCCTGCACTTCTGTTCGAAAATCCAACCAATCATTCCATGCCAGTGCTGGCCAACCTCTTTGGTACTCCAAAACGTGTCGCCATGGCGCTGGGTAAAGACGACCCGTTAGCGCTGCGCGAAGTCGGTGAGCTATTAGCGTTTTTAAAAGAACCCGAGCCACCACGCGGTTTTAAAGACGCGATTTCAAAAATCCCTATGTTCAAGCAAGCCTTGAATATGCCACCCAAGACGGTGCGTAATCCCGCCTGTCAGCAAGTGGTAAAAACTGGCGATGAAGTCGATTTAACCCAGTTACCGATTCAGCATTGTTGGCCGGGCGATGTCGCGCCACTGGTCACTTGGGGCTTAACCATTACTAAAGGCCCGCGTAAGAATCGCCAAAATCTTGGGATCTATCGCCAGCAATTGCTCGGCAAGAATAAACTCATTATGCGCTGGCTATCCCACCGTGGTGGCGCGCTTGATTTTGCTGATTTTAAAGAGCAATTCCCCGGTGAGCGTTACCCTGTAGTTGTAGCCTTAGGCTCAGATCCAGTGACTATTTTAGGGGCGGTAACCCCAGTACCTGATGCGATGAGCGAATACGCCTTTGCGGGATTGTTGCGCGGTGAACGCACCGAAGTCTGCAAAGCCTTAAGCTGCGATTTAGAAGTGCCCGCCAGCAGCGAGATTATCCTCGAAGGCTATATCGATCCCGACGAAATGGCCGAAGAAGGCCCCTACGGCGACCACACGGGTTACTACAACGAGACGGATAAATTCCCCGTCTTTACTGTGACCCATATTACTCATCGTAAAGATCCGATTTACCACAGCACCTACACTGGCCGTCCACCGGATGAACCCGCCATGTTAGGCGTGGCACTCAACGAAGTGTTTGTGCCGATTTTGCGTAAGCAATATCCTGAAATTATTGATTTTTATCTGCCTCCTGAAGGTTGTTCTTACCGGATGGCAGTGATCTCGATTCGCAAACAATACCCCGGCCATGCGAAACGGGTGATGATGGGCGCTTGGTCCTTCCTGCGCCAATTTATGTACACCAAGTTTATTGTGGTGGTCGATGACGATGTGAATTGCCGCGACTGGAACGATGTGATTTGGGCCATTACCACCCGTATGGACCCTAAACGCGATACCGTGATGATCGATAACACGCCTATCGATTACCTCGACTTTGCCTCTCCCGTAGCGGGCCTCGGCTCCAAAATGGGCCTCGATGCCACCAATAAGTGGGAAGGCGAAACCACCCGCGAATGGGGTACGCCGATTGTGATGGACCCTAAGGTTAAGCAAAAGATCGACTCAATCTGGGATGAGTTAGGCATAGACGACAGCCCAACCCTATAATTCAGCTTAAGCACGACGTACCCACTTAAGCCAAGAGAATTGGCCGCGAATGGCCTTAATGCGACACCTCTAACTAGATAAAAAGGTGCAAAGGAAGTTTGATGAAAACCATACGTTGTAAGATAGAGAAAGTAACCCCCTTTAACGACGCCGTATATCAGGTGTGGTTAAAGCCCGATACCCCCTTTGAGTTTCAAGCGGGACAATACCTGTGTGTTGTGATGGGTGAAAAAGATAAACGTCCCTTCTCTATCGCGTCCGCCCCTAATGCCGAAGTGATTGAGCTTCATATTGGTGCGGCCGTCAGCGAAAGTTATCCAATGCAAGTAGTTGAAAGATTGCGTAATAACACGCATATCGACATCGAAGCGCCAGGTGGCGACGCTCACCTACGCCACGACAGCCTGCGCCCACGTTTATTGATCGCCGGTGGCACAGGCTTCTCTTACATCAAGAGTATTGTCGAGCAACAAATCGCCCTCGGCCAACAGGTCGAAACAACCTTGTATTGGGGTTGCCGCACCCAAGATGCCATGTACTACGAAAGCATCGCCCGCGCATGGCACGACGCTCACCCTTGGTTACACTTTGTGCCTGTAGTAGAAGAGGCTCCAGCTAACTGGCAGGGTAAAACCGCCAATCTGCTCGCGCAAATCAAACAGGATTTTATCAGCCTCAATGGCTATGACATCTATATCGCAGGACGTTTCGATATGGTCGGTGCCGCCCGCGAAATCTTCCGCGAAATGGGTGTTGAAGAAGCCCATCTCTACGGCGATGCCTTCGCGTTTATCAAATAACGCATTGATTTGTAGCTTGGCTTGCTAACCTTTGCCAACATAGGCTCAAACAATAAACCCCAGTTTTTACTGGGGTTTTGTTTTTGGTTTGATCGCTTTTTTAACCGACTCACGAACGAGAGTCCTTGTCGAACAACGTCCATATCTACGACTTGGTTACTCCCCAAGCCTCTCCATTCGCACCACTTAAAGACACATCAAAAGCGTATTAGGTTTAATTTGCGTAGGAGGCTTTATTTAAAAGACTAAACCATAAAGAAATCCTGATGTGATAGCCATACCTAAAATAACGCCGAGAAAGGCAGCAATCATTTGATTTTTAAAGATCGCTTTTAACAAAATCACTTCAGTGATACTCGCGCCAGCACTGCCGATGATAAATGCCATCACAGAGCCCATTGCCATACCTTTTTGAACTAATGCCGCAGTGAGAGGGATGACGGCTTCGGCACGAATATAAAGGGGAATGCCAATAACCGCAGCAACAGGAATGGCATACCAAGTGGCCTCGCCGGCATAGTTCACGATAAATTCAGTGGGAATAAAGCCATAGATAAATGAGCCGAGTAACACCCCGACAAAAAGATAGGGTAATACATGCTTAAAGTCCTTCCACGTGGTGCGCCAAACCCGCAATGAACGACTCACAATATCGAGTTTAGGCGGTACAGTCGGGATATCAGCACCAGGAGTAACCGACGCCGATGTTGTCCCACAGCAGGAAGATGCTAACGATACAGGTTTGGTTTCGCAGCAGGAAGATGCTAACGGCGCAGGTTTGGTTTCGCAGCAGGAAGATGCTAACGGCGCTGGTTTGGTTTCGCAGCAGGAAGATGCTAACGGTGCAGGCTTGGTTTCGCAGCAGGAAGATGCTAACGGCGCTGGTTTGGTTTCGCAGCAGGAAGATAGTGCTGAAGTAGGCTTAACATCAGCATAAAGGAACATCTTAGGTGAAGACTTTACATCACTACACAGGGATACAATCGGCGCTAATTTAGTGGTTTCACCGCATGAAGATAAGGCTGGTGCTGCTTTTGTGTCGCAGCAACTTGAGTGCTCTACATTTTCTTGACCATAAGCCTCTTTACGCACATATCGTTCGAATCCTAGTTTTTCAAGGGTATAGCCCGCAATGACCGATACTCCCATTGCCATGACAAAGTAAAATACCGCGACTTTCACGCCGAAAGTGACCACGAATAATCCCACAATGATAGGGTTTAGTAATGGGCTAGCAAATAGAAACACCATCATAGGACCAAAGCCAGCACGAGCCCTGAGTAAACCTTTTAAGAATGGGATCGTTGAGCAAGAGCAAAATGGCGTAATAGAACCAAGTAAAGCAGCAATCAAATATCCTTTGCCATTACGCGAACTCAAAATGGATTGCACTTTTTGAGGGGTAACAAACTCTTGAAGCATACCAACGAGATAGCTAATCACAAGGAATAACAAGGTTAACTCAAGCGCAAGAAACGCAAACATATTTACCGTTTCATTTAGCATAGTGATGAGCTGTGGATTCATTTCTATCCTCAAAATATTTCGAATTTTCTAGAATAATAGTTATGATAACGACAATTTTCAACACTAAATTTCCATAAATGCAGAAATATAGTGTGAACACAGTATCAACAACAGATAAAGTTCATACTCATTGGGGATAGCAGTGCTTTTTGAAGCCGCTTAAAGATAGATAATTCTGGTATTATCGAATAAATTGATGGCATGAACGAAAACAACAGTATCAATATGAATATTGAAAATGCAGCTAAAGTATTGAAAGAACTCGGACATCCTACTCGTCTTGCCCTGTTCAGGATATTGGTAAAGGGTGGCTACGAAGGCGTTGCCGTGGGGCAACTACAAGAAGAGTTGCAGATCCCGGGTTCTACACTCTCGCATCATATTAGCGCCTTAGTATCAGCGGGGATTATCTCGCAGCGACGTGAAGGAAGAGTATTGTACTGCGTACCCGATTATCAATTATTACAAGGACTCGTACATTTTTTACAGGATCAATGTTGCAGTGCCCAGCGCCCTAAAATAGAGGAAGAGGCATAAAAACACCTTCATACTGCTACTTGCTAATCTCCGAAGTGTCTTGCACAAGCATTAAACAAGGACGTTTTATGCTCTGCAATACTCTGGCTCGTCTTACCCAGCAACCTAACGCTCAATATCTGTGACCATCACTAAAGGCAGGTTATCCACTGCATGCTTTTTTGTTGTCACGGCTCGAGTATTATCCTATCGATAAAATATAAACCCCAGTTTTTACTGGGGTTTATATTAATTGATCAACAACGACAAGTATCACTGATGGCTAGGAATAGACTTGTACGCTTATTTCCCTAAATTATCAGCTAACTGTTTAGCGCGACTCGCAGCCCACTGGTCGATCATCTTTTCCAGCTCGCTTGCACTAATTGGGGTATCTTTTTGGGTAGTGTCTTCACTCTCGCGAGCATCTAAAACTCGCACTAATAACTTACCGCTTTGTGAGTCGAGCAATTGCGACATGCTGCCAACCTTGAGCAAGTAAGGCTCCATACCTATTGCCTCTTTTGTCACATCAATGGCAATCTTCGCCGGTAATAAATCGCGTAATTTAAGCTCTGGTCGAGTTAAATCGAAATTTGTCACCGCCGCTTGAACTCTAATCACACCAGGGCCCGACTCAGTCGCAATCTTAACTCCATTTTTCGTCAATTCATTTTTAAACTTCGTATGATAATAACGGCCAATCTCATTCTGCTCATTCGCCGTTAATAGATACCACTGGCCATTCTCTTGACGAATAAATTGTAATGGATCGAGCAACACTTGATTGTACTGGCGCAGATCTACACCCTGCTCCTTATAAATACGCTGATTGGGATTAGTTTCACTCGTTTTGAACGCATCAAAGGGCACAACTTGAAACCCACTCATCGCCCTTTCCTTTACCGAGCATCCACCCATCCCCAGTAAGACCGTCGCCATGGCAATCATTACCACTTTTTTCATATTTGCTCCTGCACTGATTAATAATTTGTTTTTAGGATGAACAGCGCGATAAGCGGGCCTTCTCCTAAGTAATATTCCAACCAACAACCTTCCACAGTGGACACGACAAGGCAGCCCGTAACGACGACTCAAACAGTGACAACAGAAGTCACTTTATCAAACGGGTTCAGCACTTTATCTTACTGATAGAATAGTAATAACCTAGATTTTAGCGATTAGAAAGTCGCGCAAGCATTTATCTGTAAACTAGGTATGTGCCATAGCGCTAACACAACATCTTTCATATGAAAAAATACCCAATACAACATTTCACTAAAGAAGATTGCAGATATACCGTTTTTCGCAGTAGGGTTGTTTTAAATACAGCAGGACCTGTACCTGCGGCATCCCGAGGGGAAGGTGAACTTCAGTGATCTCGGCATTGGCCCTCAATCTCAAAAGAGTTGTGCCAGTCCGATCTTTCTTTGAACGAAACCATTTTAATATATGCGCGAAATTTAATATCAAAGAGTATCAATCAACTACCCAAAAATATATTTTGCGGCCTGTTATAAATAGTCATAAACTCCGAACTTATTAAATAATAACACTCGGATAATTAAATGGTTAAGCAAGTTATCTTGGATTGGACTCAAGGAAAAATTATTGATGATGAATTCTTTCCAGAAGATAAGCTAGGAAGAGAAAAGTACGCTACTTTTCTAACTAAACTGCTAGCCTCTCAAGGTTATGATGACCAGAGAACTGATGGTGACAAAAAACGGAATTATGTGCTTAATCTCAATGCTGAGTGGGGTGCAGGCAAAACCTACTTTCTCAAACGCTGGTCCGAAGACCTAAAAGAGCATTATCCTGTCGTATATGTAGATGCATGGAAAAAGGACTACTCAGATGACCCTTTGATGACAGTCATTTCATCCATTATTGACCAATTAAGAAAGCAAGCAGGAAAAGATAAAGATTCTCCAGTATTCAAAGCTCCTCGTAAGTTGATCGGCTTATTAAAGGCAGCGTCCCCTGGTATTGGTCGAGGATTATTTAAGCGATATGTCGGCATAGATCCTGTCGAAATTATGAATGCAGATGACGATAATGAAAATATTGGTCACATCAAGGGGGAAAATGGCCAAGATCTATTAGATACGAATAGTAACCCAATTGATATGAGCTTTGCCGCTTCAGAAGCGGTTAAGTATCTAATTGATGAACATGATGCAAAATCCAAAGCGATTGATAGCCTTAAAAAAAGTGTATCTGAATGGGTTGGAGCTGTTGTAGGCAATAAACAAAATAGCTATCCCGCTTTCATTTTTATTGATGAACTAGACCGTTGTAGGCCTAGCTATGCTGTTGAAATGCTAGAAACCATTAAACATATTTTTGATATTGATGGGGTTGTATTTGTCGTTGCAACAGACACAGAGCAGCTTCAGCATGCCGTTAAAGCGGTATACGGCGAGGGTTTTGACGCCAAAATTTACCTAGGCCGCTTTTTCAATAGTCGTTATAGCCTCAAGTCACCTAATTTAGAAAATTTTTTAGACGTACACAGCGATGCCAACAAGCTTTCAGAGGATTATTTAAAGAGAGTCAACATTGAAATATTCCCTCCTAATAGTGATGCTAAAATAACACTTAAAAATATATCAATTGTTCTTGAGGCCTTTAATGCCTCTCCGCGCACAGCAATTCAAATCACAGATAGAATACTGGCGACCATATCAAACATGCCCAGAGGTTCCAAGCTCGATATATTGATGTTGACGACTTTGCTTTGTATTAAAGAAAAGGACAATAAACTTTTTGAAGAAATCGTAAATGGCAAGTTTGAAAAAGTTATCCAGAAAGGTGATGGTACTAAAACTATCTATTTAGCTGAGTGGATAGAAAGTTACATACCAACAAGTTCTCATAACCGCCTTATTGAAATGAACTTCGACCCACAGCAATATGCGGATAATCTGTTTACATATGGTTCACATCGTCAGTCGATGAATATACCTTATCACTCAGGCTCATATAGTTTTAATTTACTTGAATACCTGAAAGAAATTTTCTCTTCTCACTTTGGCTCAACAACTAGACATCTTTCTGTTTTTTTTATAAACGATACGTCCCGACATACAGAAAGAGAAGACACTCCGTTACAGAAATCTTGTAGGGCCCTTATTGAGAAAAGTCGTAGTTCTAAATACGATGATAATCTATTCCAAACGTCAGCTATTCTGTGGGCTAATTTTCTCTATATTAGAAATCAGTTCGAAGATATCGGTATGGATGAATATAAAGACTTTGTCGAGTTGGCATCCCCTCTTGATTGGATGGGTCGAGAGGATCTAACAGAAAAAAGATAGGACTGGCATAACTCTTTGGAGATGAACAATACACCAAGGTTACAGAAGTTCACCTTCCCCTGCGAAGTTGCTGAAGGGCGTTGAAGAAAATCGCGTAACGCAGACAGGAAGTCTGCGTAGCTTTCGGGGGGAAGGGACGCCCCATCGGAAGCGTTAGCGATTTTCGAATAAGCACGAAGCCACTAATCAATGCATGTAACTTCGCTAGGGGCGTCTTGGAGCATCCAAGGAGGATAGGACGAGCAGTCCTCCTTGGTCGGGTGTGGGGTGAAGCCCCACGACTTTGACTTAGATTTTGATTTAAAAAGTTAACAGTTAAACTAATGCCTAAAACTCAAATGAAGTTTGAACACCCACAGCCCTGCGGCACCTGAGCAACCCTTACACCTGTGGTCTATGCAAATCAAACCTTAATTCTTCAGAGATCCCATAGTAGGCCGATGGGCCGCCGGCGCGCAGCACGGGTTCGGCGAGGGCGGTTTGATACACCCCTTTACTATCGAGTAAATGCTTGGCGATATGTACGGCAACCACTTCACCTAAGACTAGCCAAGTATCAATCTTGTCGCCATTGGCAGCAGTTAATTGAATACATTGAGAAAGCTTACATTCAAAGTTTACTGGGCTTTCGGCCACCAGCTCGGCTTGAACGATAGTGCCAGCCTTTGGGGTGAGTCCGGCAAAGGCAAACTCGTCCTCCCCGCGGGGCAACATGGCGGAAGTTTGATTCATTTTCTCGGCGAGGCTGCGGGTAGTGAGATTCCACACAAATTCGCCGGTGTCGACGATATTAGCAACACTGTCCTTCCAGCCTGTGCTGGCAAAGCCGATGATAGGTGGTTTGTAGTTGAAACAATTGAAAAAACTATAGGGCGCAAGGTTGCGTTGTCCCTGTGCATTGCGGGAGGAGATCCAACCTATGGGCCTGGGGGCTATAATGGCATTTAAGGGATCGTGCGATAACCCATGTCCCTTACTCGGCTCGTAAAAATAGCGGTTTTCTACACTCATGCCTCATCCCTTAATCGCAATGTAAATACTAAAGCATCATCTTACAGGACTTCGGCGAACCGCTAAATATTCTAATAGCTGAATAGCGCAAAGTATAAGGGGAACAATATGTTCCCCTTAGTTGATGCTGTTTAAGACGATGAACTTACCAGATCTTCACACGATCCTCTGGCGCTAAGTACAGCTTATCGCCGGGCTTCACATCGAATGCGGTGTACCAAGCGTCTAAGTTACGCACGGTCAGCGCGCGGTACATGCCAGGGGCATGACCATCGGTCGCCACGCGGGCACGCAGGGCTTCGTCACGCATCTTGGTTGCCCAAGTCTGGGCGAAGCCGATAAAGAAGCGTTGGTCGCCGGTAAAGCCATCGATAACCGGCGCGGGTTTGCCATTAAGTGAAGCATGGTAAGCATCGAGTGCGGCCGCTAATCCCGCCACGTCGGCAATGTTTTCACCTAAGGTCAGCTTGCCGTTTACATGCAAATCTGGGAATGGCGCATAGGCATCAAACTGCTTAGCCAGTGCCTCACCCTGTTTAGCAAATTGAGCAAAGTCCGCTGGCGTCCACCAGTTACGCATTGCGCCCGTCGAGTCGAACGCCGCACCATTGTTATCGAAGCTATGGCTGATTTCATGGCCAATCACAGCGCCAATCGCACCATAGTTGTAGGCGGTATCGGCCTTAGCATCGAAGAATGGCGGCTGTAAAATCCCCGCAGGGAAGTTAAGCGCATTCTGCACCGGCAGGTTAACTGCGTTAACCACTTGCGGCGTCATCCACCACTCGCCCTTGTCCATTGGTTTGCCGATTTTGGCGAGTTGATGGGCATATTCCACCTTTTCACCATTGATAGCATTGGCATAGGCATTGGTTGGCGATACGGCATAGGCATCGTAATTGCGCCATTTATCAGGGTAACCCACGCCAACGGCGATGGTCGCGACCTTAGCTAAAGCTTCCTTCTTGGTTGAAGGGTCCATCCATTCGAGTTTTTCGACCCGCTTACCAAAGGCACTGACGATGTTATCCACCATAGTGCTAACCTCGGCCTTGGCCGAGGCCGGGAAATAATGCTCGGCGTAGGCGCGGCCCACGGCATCACCAAGGTACTCATCCAAGGCACTCAAGGCGCGTTTATCACGGCTGCGCTGTTCGGGTGTGCCTGACAGCTTAGTGCCGTTAAAGGCAAAAGAAGCGTTATCGATAGCCGATGGCAATACATCGGCGTGGCTGTTGATATGGTGGAACATCAGCCAGTCTTTCCAAGCATCCAACGGCTCAGAGGCCACCAACGCCGACAGGCCAGTAATGGCACTGGCATGGTAAGCGGCAAATCTGTCTTGCTTGCCAAGCTGGGCGGCATCTAAAAAGGCTGTCCAGTCGATACCCGGGGCTTTAGCGTCAAAGTCGGCGCGGCTCCACACACCCGATGCCTTAGTAAAATCTTCACTGTCTTCACGGCTGGCGTGGGCGCTAGCGATCTTGTGTTCGAGAGCAAAAATACGATCTGCACGGCTAGCAGCATCGCTAATACCCGCATCGGTCAGCAGGGTCTCGATATAAGCGCGGTAAGCGGTGCGGATCTCGACCATTTTAGGATCATCCGACAGATAGTATTCGCGCTCGGGTAAACCTAAACCGCCTTGGAGAAAATAAGGTAATACTTCACCCGGAGTCGCCAGACCTTGGGTGACGAAAATACCGAAGAGGTTTTCAGTGAAAAAGTCGGTGGCATTGAGCGGGTCCACATCGGCGCGCAGGTTAGCACCAAGCGCCGCCGATAAAGCCTGTTTATCCGCAATGGCTTGATAACGGGCTAAATCGGCTTCCATTGGCTTCATGCCCGCCGCATCGATTGCCGCGGTGTTAGTGTACGCCTTGTAGAAATCGGCAATGCGCGCATCATCGCTGCCAGCGGGGTGTTCGGCCTTGACTAAGTCGGCAATCAGGCTGGTCTTATGCTTTTCCGTCTCTTGGAAAGCCACTAAAAAGGCGCCCGTGCTTGAGCGATCGGCGGGGATCTCTGTGGTTTTCATCCATTCGCCATTGGCGTAGGTATAAAAGTCATCGCCGGGTTTAACCTTGGGTGACATGGCCGCGAGGTTAACGCCAATTGGCATGGCGGGTTCGCTGGCGTCGGGCACAGCACTGGTTTGTACTTTTGCAGCATTGTCGCTGGCGACGGTTTGATTGGTGTTATCACCACAGGCAGTTAATCCCGTCAGTACTGTTGTTGACAGTAATAAGGCGGGGATCAGGCGGTCCGACATAAGAGACTCCTTCCGTTGTTATTCTTGTATTTTTGGTATTTTGGCTAATCTAGATGCTTGCTAGCATGGTCTGGCAGTGTAACTGGCGATATGGTGGGATGTAAAAGAAACTCACACTTTATGATAGAAAGTTAATGCAAAGTCTTTAATACAGGCTTTTGAGCGGCGAGCCCAAAACAAAACAGCCGATGACTATCGGCTGTTTGAGTAACATGAGCAGTTAGAGCTTAACTTGAGTGTACTGAGTCCACGCCAGCAGTTGTCCCATTTGCGGGACTATCCAAACGGCAGTGTCCTTATTTTGATAAACCCGATAATAGAACAGATCTTCATCGCGAATATCGTGCTTACGAATCGCGCGGTAAAACTGCATGGCCGAGTGGCTCACTTCATCGGGTTTGGTCAGCTCTTTTTGTGATACTTTGACATGAAAAACATCCACATTGAGATCACCTATCTGGGTTTGATATTGCTCAAAATCGCCCCGAATGGTGTACTTAATCGGTGTGGTTAAACAGTCCTGATCGGTAATGCATGAGGTGGAGTAAAACTTGCCTCGACTTTGCCCCTCGTACACCAGCGACATGCTGAGATCCGTGCGAACCAGTAACTCACCAGCCACCGGAAAATAAATATCCGCATGGTAGTTATGCTCCAGTAGCTCCCCAACCCCTTTATCATCAACGGGTAAGACTACGCGGTTGTAGCGGATCCGCTCTTCCATCTTTTTACTAAGTGGAATAAATTCCGCCATGCTCAGGCCAGCGGGTTTAGCATCAATCGAAGTGATATTGATGATGCCTTTGCCAGTACAATCCTTGGCATCTAACGCAGGGCATATTGCCATCGAATAGTTTTTACCATCCGTTGACGCAAAGGCACTGAAATAAGGTAAGCCATCGATATGGTTACCTTCTGGTGCTAAATGTTTTTGCCACCACGAGGGGTGTAAATGCTCTTCATCATCGATATACAACACCTGCGCCGTACCTAGGGTGCCACCAATATTCAGGCTGATATATTTATCGGCATTCCATTTCGCGACATGCTTCACCACTGCATGGTGATCGCTCCAGTACCAGATCAAGGTGAGGATCATCCCCAGCATGACGATACCAGCAACCTTAGTCCAAGCAGAGACACCCACAATCGCATCGCGGATAGCATCGGCATCGTTAATCGCCAACATTTTTACATGGGACTGTTCTGAGACGTGCAATTGATAACCGCGGCGCGCCACAGTTTTGAGCTGTACCTCGGTATAAGGCTCTAATTTTTTACGTAATGTGCTGATGCATTGGGTCAAAGAGGTTGGTGCGACCACGCGATCTGGCCAGCCTACTTGTAGCAATTCTTCCTTGGTAAAAATGGCATTCGGCGATGACAGCAGCAACACGAGTACGGCGGCTTCTGAAAAAGTCAGGCCGATCTCGGTTCCATGAACATGGTCAACCAGCAGCTTGGCCTGTTCATCTAGCATGAGGTATGAAGTAATTTTATGCATGTTAAGCGCCCAAAACTAAGCCAAAACAATAGACTATGATTGCGCTAACAACGGGCAAACACAGTGAAACTCAGTTTCACCCGAGAGCAACCGTGACTTGTGGCTACCAAATCAAGATGGCTTATTTTACCTTTTAACAACATAAAATACTGTGACTCTACACTCAGTTTACCTATTGTTTTTTAAGCGTAAATTTAAACTAATGCAGGGGTATCTAAACTTCTTGGCGATTAAAAATAACGCAACAAACCAGTAGCAAAACAGTCAACCAGCCCACAAATACACCATACATTAAGGGCAAGCCCATACCCGTTTGGGAAATTAGGGCGAGAGTACTCTTTGCCGATAAGGTATCGGCAGGGTTTGCGAGTAAGTTTAAAGCCCGGAAAAGATCGGTAGGATTGATTAAAATCAATAGGTTAAATAGTTGACGATTGAGTACCTCAGCCATACTGACGAGGGCTGTTAATAGTACCAAATCGTAGACCAACACCAACACAAACCAGAGCAGCAGTAATACACCTAAGGCTTTGGCTTTTTCCCGCACACACAGGCTCACGCAGTAACCTAAGAGTACAAACACTAAGGACAATAAAATTCCGCTACCCATCAGATGAATAAAGCCAATCACTAAGGCCAGCCGTGCGTGTTCGGCTCCAAGGACAAGCAGCAACAAGGCCGTTAAGCCAAATCCCAATAAACAGGCAGTAGCCATCACATAGGCGTGGCCGAGTAATTTGCCACAAACCAAATGCCAACGGGCTAAGGGGTAAGTCAGCAACAACAGCAAGGTGCCCGATTCCCGCTCACCAACAAAGCTATCGTAGCTAAGTAAAATGGCACCCAAAGGTAAAATAAACACCGCGAGCGTGACTAAACCAGAAAAAATTTGCGCGCTCTCAAATACCACTAAACTGCCCGACACAGCGCTGCCCATAAAGCTCACGCACAGGGATAGGATCAACAACATACCCGCCATAAGCCATAACCAACGGTTACGCAGATTGTCTTTAAATTCTTTTGCCGCAACGGCTTGAATCAATGTCAGCGCCATAGGAGGACGAAAACTCGACAAGCCTTGCTGCTGATCTAACTGACAGATTTGGCTCATGCCACTAACTCCGATTTAACCGCTGCTGAACCAGCAAAAGTGTTACAACTGGATGCACTTTGGGGGTGAAGATTCGCCATATAAAAATGAAAAATATCCTGTAAACTCGGCGGCACAATAGAAAACTCATGGATATTCAGGGAGTGTAATTGCTGTATCACCTTGGCTTTTAGCGCATCAGGCACCCTTAAGCACACTCGGTCTGAGGCTGAGGGTTCTAACAGTGAGGCGAACAACGCTTGGCTTAGCAACTGCTGATATTGCAGCGGCGTAAAGTGATGCAATTCAATCAGGCTAGGTAGCGAGGTTGCAGCCCTAAGACTGAGCAAATTCCCTGAGGCAAGCATCTGGCCTTGGCCTAAAATCAGCGCGCTATCCATTTGATCTTGCACTAAACCTAACTCGTGGGTACTGATAATGATCGCGCAGCCTTGGGCCTTAAGTTGCGCCATTTTTTGATACAAAAAGGCCGATGCCAGCGGGTCGAGCCCGACTGTCGGTTCGTCCAACAACAGCACTTTTGGATCAGCAAGCACCGCCTGCGCTAAGCCTAAACGTTGGCGCATCCCCTTGGAAAAGGTGCGCAGCCGTTTATCCTTAGCCGCCATCAGGCCAAACTCTTCCAGTAAAAGGTTGACTCGCACAGGTGCAACGCCCTTAAGCTTGGCAAAGTAGCTTAAGAGTTCATGCGCCGTCATATTGTCATAAAAGCTTACATTTTCAGGCAAATACCCTAAAGATAAACTCGCATTGACCCGCTTAGCTTGTACCTCTTGCCCCTGCACAAATAACTGGCCCGCGCTTGGGGATACCAAGCCTAAAATCATTTTGATCAGCGTAGATTTACCGGCACCATTATGGCCTAGCAGCGCTAAGGTTTGGCCTGTAAACACCTCAAAATTAAGATCTTTTACCGCTTCAAATTCGGCATACCGCTTGCTCAATCCAACGGCCTTAACAGCCACTTGCCCTTGGGCGGCAGTTTGCTTTGTCATTAATGTCAGCGCCTGTGGATTGATTGCGTTGTTGGTAAAATGGCTCATATTCCATCTCCCTCTGTGGTCAGTCGCATTAAGGGGAAACTATCACTCACACCGCTGACACTCGTTGGCTGAAACTGCCGCTCTACCCAACGCAGCAGCAATACCACCGGGCTTTCCATCAGTAGTTTCGCCTCGGGATAGAGCCAAAATAGCTTGTCTAAATTGTCGTTAGGTCTGTGGGTAACATCCCCCACTCCGTCGCCATTAGCATCCCAGCCGCGGTATTCAGACCAGTAATTGCCCTGCCCCTGATAACTCCACTCCAGCTGCGCTTCGCCGACATACTTAACTTGGGTCTGATTGGCTAAAATACGATTATGCCAAAGGCGGTTTGCTTCGCCGCCCATCGCCATGCTGATCCCAGTATCACTGTGACTAAATTCATTATCTTGAATGCGATTATTCTGCGCGGCGTAGATAAAAATGCCCTTGCCTTCGTTACCGAGTTCTACCGAACCTTGGGGATGCTTCACGTCTGTGGCGATATTCGCCTGAATATGGGAGTCGTTGGTGATATTGAGCAGAATGCCAAAGTCCCGCGCTTGGCTGACGCGATTATGGTGCAGGTAGATTTGTTGTGAATTCATCAATGCGTAGCCGCCGTCGACGCTAATCGCTTGATTGTTTGAGGCTTCATCACCTCGGGTATACATGTAGTGAATGCCGTATTGAAGCTTAGCGAATTGATTATGGTGAATTTTGCTGTCCGTCACCGACTCGAGATACACGCCATCGCGGACAAAGATAAAATGGTTATCTTGCACTTGGGGCGCACTCACATGCTTGAGGAAGACACCGTCACCCCGATCCAACACATAAATGGCGCCATTGCCGCTGATATTGTTTTCAATGATGCACGGCGCAGCAAGTTGCTCGCCATAAATCCCAAAGCCATCCCCGACAAGACGATTGCCCTTAATAAGCACCTCGTCTGCCCCGGGCTGCAATAAAATGCCTGCATCATGGTAATAAAGATCCCGCCCCCAATGGCGGATATTGAGCCCTTCGACAATCACTTTGGGTGCAGTAATGGTGAGGGCGCTGCCTTGGCGTAGGGCATCGAGGGTCGCGCCCGCTTCGGCCTTAATATGAATGGAGCGGGTGACACTGAAATTACCTTCATACACTGCGGTATCAAGTACGAGTGTGTCACCGTCCTGCGCCTGCGCCAATGCTTGGGTTAAAGAGGCAGTATCTTTAACCCTTAACTCCTGCGTCACACCGATAAAGGATAAGGTGCAGAGCCAACAGAGGAGCAATAAACGCAGCATAATCAATCACCTACTTATCGCCAGCGAGTAATTCGAGAGTGATATCTTCAAAGGTTAATACGCGTCCACCGTATTCCTTTGCAAAGGCTTCGGCGGCGGCTTTAGTACTAAAAGGTGCGACTGCTGGCCCCATCACGGCTTTTTTACTGGTGCCGTAAACATAAAATGCGCTGGCGGCATCGATAAAGGCGCCATCGTCAGGCTGTTCCCAATCGGTTGTCGCGGCGTCATGCACCATCATGTAAGCAATTTGTCTTTTATTTTCAGGCTGTAAGGCAAAGTTAAACATATCGCGGCTAGAGCAAAACTTAGGCACCATCTTCTCGGCCTTAAGGTGTACTTGTCCCTTTGGTCCAGGGTATTTAGTGATCACCATACCGCATAGGTGGCAACGATCATGCTCGTGGATCATCTCGGCTTTGTGTTGGTGATCGGTCGCTTCGCTCTTATTGCAGCCTAATAACAAAGGAGCGAGTAGTAACAACCCAAAGAACTTTTTCATGCTGTTAATCCTTTGAAAAATATCAACGCCTCGCCAAGGCACCTTGCAGGGACAGACCTCTTGCGACGAGGGTTGATAAAAAAATGGTTCATCAAAGGCCGAGGCCTTAGTACATCGTTAAATCGCGTAGTTTTGGCCCGCTAACAGGATAAAGAGTCGTAGACACATCATCCCCACTACCGCACACATTCCCGACATATAAAACGCTTTGGCCGAATGGCTAAAATGTTTACCCGTCGCAAAGTTCAGTAGCAGTGGCGCGGCAAAGCCGATACCCACAACACCAATCCAGAATACGCTTGCCCACACACCTTCATGGAAGGCGGCAAAAGCAAATTGGCCACCGGCATTACCCGTTAATAGTGCTGTCGCGATCATGAAAATAAACATGGCTTCGGCAAACATAATGGGCCACTCAGCGCCGTGCAGGATCTTCATTTCGCCGCTGTGCAGGGGTTCTTTAAATAACCACACCGCCAGCATTTTGGCTGAAGCGCCACCCGCGGATAGACCCGAGGCAATAAACAGCGCAGGGAGTACCGAGGTGTTGATCAACGGGAAGCGGATCAGCGCAGAAATCAAGAAGCCTGTGTAAGCACACACTGATAACGCCAGCACTAACGCGAGCGCTTCCATTGGGCGTCTAAAGCCTTTTAACTTGGCAATAATCGGCGCTAAAAACTTCAATTGTGGGATGGCCATCAGCTCTTTTTCAAGCGCTAAAAGTGCTACCACTGCCACTAACGGGATATACACCGACAGCGCAATAACACCAATCGACATCACAGAATTTAAGTTATAAAACACCAAAATTCGCCAGAAGAATAAGGGGTTAGTCAAGTCGAGTACCAGACATAACATCCCTAAGCTAATGGTCACAAAGGACAGTAAAGTCGCGGCTTTTAAGAAGGCGGTATTTTCAACCTGGCCTAGGTAAAAACGCAGCGCCAGCGCAATGGTTAACGCCCCGCCCGAAATCCCCGCGAAAAATAAATACACTGCAATCGGCCAAGGCCAAGCAACGCCTTGGGATAAGCCGAGGGTAAATTCCATACTGGTATCCATATTTACACTCCCAGTTTGACGATTGGTATGTAACGTAAGCTCGGCTCAGTACCAAACTGCGGTTTAATCCGCACAGAGTCTTTTACCGCCAATAACTTACTCACATAGGACTGAGGATCATTGGCATCACCAAAGATCAGCGCGTCGTACTTACAGCTCTGTACGCAGGCGGGTAACTCGCCCTTAGACAGCTTGCTATGCAAGCAGAAGTCACAGTTATCCGCCACATCCGTCTCTTTGTTGATGTAACGAGCGTTGTAAGGGCAAGCACCAATACAGTACTTACAACCCGCACATTTGCTCGCATCCATAGTCACGATGCCCGTTTTCGCGTCGCGGTGCGCCGCGCCCGTTGGACAAACCGTGACACAGGGGGCGTTTTTACACTGCTGGCAGGAAACCCGCACAAACTTACGCTCACAGTCACAACTCATCTTGCCGCAATGAGGGCAGGCTTGGCCTTCAACACGACCACTTTGCTGCTCAAGGATCACCCGAGAAACACCCGCGGGTAAGTTGTTTGCTTGGTTACAGGCGGTTTTACAATCACCACAACCGACACATTTATTTTGGTCAAACACCATGACGTAATGGGACTTATGGGCGCTGTCAGCATCTTCTTTGACCGAACAACCCGCTAAAGGTGTTAACATCAAAGAGCACATGCCAGCGCTTTTAAGGAACCTCCGTCTCTCTATATTTTCACTCACAACATCCTCCATCTATCGGTTTTATACCGACGTTTTTATTTATATCGTTATCGTTCCTACATGCCTGAAAATGGCTAGCGACTTGATTAATATCCACTTTCATTCAATTTGCTTTGGGCCTTGCCAATGGCGTTTAAAATGGCCTCACGATTAATCTCTGCCGTTGGCTGTGACAGTAGTGCCTGCCAATGGTCTATCGCCTCTTGGTAACGCCCATGAAGATACGCATCGGTGGCCTGTAACATGCGGGTCTGCGGCTCAAAGGGCGCAAACGCCAAGATCTGTGCAATCAGCGCTTGGGTTTGCGGCATCATTTGGCGACCATCGCGGTAATAGAGTGCATTCGCTTTAGCACCGAGCACCTCGGCATCCTCTCCCACCAACGCAAGCAACTTGTCCAAGGTCTGCACCGCATCGCTATATAAACCACCCGCGCTATAGGCCTGGGCAAGTGACATCAATGCCAGCGGGTTTTGTGGTTGATCGTCCACCAGGCGAACGGCTTTGGTGATATCGGCTGCCACTAAGTAGTCAATATGTTCATTGACTATGCCCTTATCCCAATCCTGGTAACGCCCCGTTTGGCTGTAGATAGCGAGCGTCATAGCAAGCAATACACCACTGCACAGCACTGGCAACCCAGAGGAGACTAAAGGCAGCCCCGCAACGGTTTGCTGTTGATTTAAGCGTGCGTGTTGCCAAAATATCCAAGCAACAAATCCGCTTAATAGGAGTGCGATGGTGAACCCTAAACTTGCCATACCTAACCTCTTTGCTTGCCGCTCCAAGCTTATGACTGAGCGAACAAAACCGAACGCTCAGTCCCCGATGTTTGCTCTTAGTGAGCAGGCATCATGCCCATCATGCGGGCTTCTTTTTTCTCACTTGGCTTTTCGATATTTTTCAGTTCGATTTCAAAGATCAAGGTAGATTGCGGTGGAATTTCACCCACAAATTCATTGCCATAGGCTAAGTTTGCTGGGATAACAAAGCGGTATTTAGAGCCCATAGGCATCAGTTTTAAGCCTTCTTCCCAACCAGGGATTACCGTCATTAAGGCAAAACGCGTAGGGTCTTTGCGGCCAACGGTGTTTTCAAATTCAGTACCATCGATAAGCTTGCCAACGTATTCAACGGTGACCACGTCCTCAGGATTAGGTTTGTTACCGGTACCTTGGGTTAACACTTCATATTGCAGGCCAGATTCAGTCACAATCACGCCAGCTTTCTTTTTGTTTTCAGCAAGAAAGGCTTCACCCGCCTTGGTATTTTCAGCAGCTAATTTTTCAGCGTTGGCTTTTCTCACTTGATTTAATTCTTCGGCGCGTTGATTGAGATACGTCACCACTTCTTCATCGGTTAATTGCTGTTGTTTTTTCAGCGCGTCCACAAAACCTTGAACCACTAAGTCCACATTCACTTCTGCGCCCAGTTCCACTTGGTTATAAACCTGGCCAGAAATGTAGTTACCGACAGAGGCACCGATACTGTAAGACGCTTTATCTGCATCGGTTTTAAGGCTTGGGGCGGCAAAGCTCGCCATAGACACAAACAGTGCAGCGCAGGTCGCCACTGTGATGGTTTTTGGGATAAAAGACGTTGGCATAGATGTTTTCATTTTATGTTCTCTACAATTTAGCCCTGGGGCTTGGTGCGTTAGCCGAAAACGTATGGACATTGCCCATAACCGATTAATATATTTATTTGATTACTAGGGTTTTTCTGTTGTTCTTCCAGACATGCGCCAACCGAAAATGCCATCGGCCATATGGCGTACACCGGTGTAACCTAGCTTCATGGTTTCCCGTGCAGCCATGTTGCTGGCGGTACAAAGGCGGTTAGCGCAATAAAACACCATCACCGCATCTTTATTCTTTGGAAGTAACTCTCTCCAATTTTGAACATTGAAAAAAACCGCCCCGGGGATAAAACCTTCCGCCCAGATTTCCAGCGTGTTTACGTCGAAAAAATAAACCCCTTGCTTACCGACTAAGGTCTCTGCTTCCCGCATGGAAATAGGATTCAACTGAATTTCGTTATAGGGTGCTTCAGAAATATCAGAACCGCCCCCTGCAATGGCTGGAAGGCTGATGCCACCCAAGCTCAGTGCCATTAAGCCGCCTATCAGGCTTTGTCGGATCACGTTATTCATTATTTGGCCTCGTATATTCCCCGGCACGGATGTGCCGGGGACAAGTTAGACTCGAGTCGAACTAGATTTTCTGTGCGCTCAGACCTTTACCATCGATAATGGCTTGGGCTTGAGTGACATAGGTTAAGGCTGCATCGAGACGTTTCAGTGAGTAAGTTGGGCCGTGCGCACCCCATGAGCCGTCAGCCTTGATCAGGCGAACAACATCTTGGGCTTTGTCGGTCAACATCAGCACTTGAGTCTTGTCTTCTACCGACAGCTTGGTGACTTCTAACAGCTTGTCGATACGGGCAAGGGCTTGTTCTACTTGGGCAAAAGTTTCTTTAACTGGTTTTTGCCACTTTTGAACTTCACCGTAGATTTCCATCTGGTCTTCAAAGTGCAGACCCACTTCAAGTTCAGATTGGAACTGGCTGTGACAACCTTTGTTTTCCACTACATCGTGGTCTGAAGCCGAAGTACGGGCACAGGTCCACATCAAGTCGAGGTAGTTGTAGCCGTTTTCATCTTTCGCCACAGTCCAACCTTTGGTCGTCGCATCGCGAGACTTACCTTCTGGTGGGTTAAGGGTCTTACGCAGTGGATCGACATCAATCTTCCACATGTGTGACTTACGCACGTTGTCGAAGCCCGCCATATCTGGGAATTGGATCGCAGTGAAGTTTTCACAGCTTCCCATGTTTGGCATGTGACAGCTTTGACAAGTTTGGTTGCTGTGGGTGTTAGTGTTCTTAGCAATCTCGGCTTGAGCCGTATGACACTCAGTACACTCTTTGATGATTTTTGGTTTAGTAATGCCTGACTTCCAATCACCATCGGTCACTTCGTGAGGATCGTGACAGGTTGAACAACGCATACCTTTGTCATAGTGAGCAGAGGCAAACATTTGTGAACCTTCAGTACCGCAAGATGGGCAAGAAGATTTCATCTTCACGTTGAAGGCATATTCCAGCTTCTCTTTACCCTGTGGCGTTTCAGCTAGCTCTTCAACAAAGTTGAAGCGTTGGTGACAACGTTCACAGTTAGATGGCATACCGCCACCAATACCGCCGTCTAAGTGGCCGCCTGCGCCATGACACTCTTCACAGGTAATCCCTTTAGAAATCGTGTGTTTTTGCAGCTCTTTCGGGTTACCTAAAGCAGCGAAGAATTCATCTTTCGTTTGGAAGTCAAACTTAAAGCTATGGCACATTTCGCAATAGGAGCTAGCTGGTTGGAATAGGAATTCCTTCTCATACTTAGCACCGTATGAACTCATGCCCCATTGGTGTGAACCGCTGGTACCAAAATCTTCCATTTTGACGGGGAAACTTGGAATAGCTTTGTTAATTTTTGCAGCCATTTCAGGAGTTAACCACTCAGCCCAACCGCGGGAGAATTGGTTACCACCAGCGACCATAGTACCAGTGCCATCTTTCAACAGACCGTCTTTCACATGGTAAGTACCGCGCACTAGGTAGGCGTCGATAAAACCATATTTAGTACGTGGCGTACCCACAGTCGCGTAGATAGCGTCTGGCGTAATACCCGATGGCAGAATCGTGGTATCTTTGGTGGTATACATGGTTTTTTTCAGGTCGTTATCGACTTCTGGATGTTCGCCAGGGAAGCGAATCGTCTTAGAGTGACGTGAACGTCTCCATTTTTCGTATTGCGGGCCATGACACTCACCGCATTTTTCTGGGCCCACAAACTTGTTCGGGAAATCTAAAATCGATTTTGCCCCTAAACGGTATTGCAGTGCTTTTGGACGCTGACCATCGTTATAAGAACTATAACGTACAGCGGTGCCATCAGTTGAGTTCACTTCTTTACTGTGTTTACTGTAAGCAACACTGTCACCACCGTGTAAATATTCTTCACCACGGTCACTGACTTTATAAGTGCCTTTTAAACGACCTTCTGCGTCATATTTAAAAACTGGGTGATTTTCAAATAGAAAATCAAACAATTCTTGCTCTTGAACAATATAATCCTGCAGTGTTTTAACACCACGGGATTTCTCCATTAAATTTTCATTTAAATTGGGGTTAGCCAAGATATCTTGAGTATAGTGAGTTTGTTGTTTATTACCCACACCAGGGACCACTTTACCATCCGATTTAGCATCGGATGCGATTGTGGTAGCGCTTACGGCAGAACCTAAACAAAACAGCACGCCTAAGGCTGTTTTGGTTTTCCATCGCTTCATCATTCACTCCTAATTTATCATTAGTTTTATATTTTCCACTGAACCTAACTGTTCACTGAACGACATAAACAATTGACCAGTGACGGCATAATGAATGAGAGAAAAAGCAAAAAATCTGCGCTAGAGCACATTAAATTTTGATTCAGAAATCAATAGAGCTAAAAATCAAAAAATACAAACAAATCATAAACTTGATAAAATTTTATTAGTGATTTTTTAGATTTTAAATCTGTTTTTTTACATCTAAAAAAACCTAAAAACAGCTTTGATTTTTCAAAAAGAACCAAAGCCACAAATGACGATTTTAATACCGAGACAGATCACATTCCTTCCGTTAAAACTCAGTTACCCTGCAAGCCAATCGTGGAATGGGTAAAGACTTCACATCTAACTTACCTAGATAAAAACAAATAAGTCTGTACCGATTAACCGCTAAAAAGTAACCTCTCATTAATTTCAGTATTAATGTAAATCGATAACTAATGCCATGCAGGAAATATCAATGATAAATATGATTCCAGAAATAGGGCACATATTGCTAATCATGAGCACTGTTTTTGCATTATTGTCGGCAACGAATCATTTAATTGGTAGCTATCGGAATAACGTTTACCTAATCCACTTTGGCAATAAATTATTTTACGCACTATTTATTACCTTATTTGCCGCACTGTGTAGCTTAATATTTAGCTTTATTAGCGATGATTTTTCAGTCGCCTATGTTGCCAACCATTCTAATAGTCAACTCGCTGTGGGCTATAAAATTGCGGCCGTGTGGGGCAGCCATGAAGGCTCAATGTTATTTTGGGTGTTCGCCATTGCCCTATGGGGCGCAGTGATCAATTGGCGCCAAGCAACGAATAAGGTTAATCTCGATAGTGCCAGTTTACAGGCTGATAAGGCTTACTTTGGCCGAGTCCTCGCAATTTTGGCCTTAGTGATCCTCGGCTTTAATTTGTTTTTACTCTTTACCTCCAATCCCTTTGCCCGCTTGCTACCAAATATTCCAGTCGAAGGGCGCGACCTTAACCCCATATTGCAGGACATAGGCTTAATACTGCATCCACCTATGCTGTTTTTGGGATATGTCGGGCTAACGGTTTGCTTTGCCGCAGCACTGGCATCGTTACTGGGAGGAAAGTTACCGACTCGCCACCTCGAATACATGCGCCCTTGGGTGCTATTGGCGTGGATTTTCCTCACAGGGGGCAATGCCTTTGGTTCTTGGTGGGCTTATAACGAACTGGGCTGGGGCGGTTGGTGGTTTTGGGATCCCGTTGAAAACGCGTCATTTATTCCTTGGCTGGTCGCAACCGCGTTGGTGCATTCTTTAGTGCTCACCCGAAAAACACAGGGCTTTACCCTTACCACACTGTTTTTATGTTTATTAGCATTCTCCCTCAGTTTGTTAGGCAGCTTTTTGGTGCGTTCCGGTATAGTGCAATCGGTACATGCCTTTGCTGCTGACCCAACCAGAGGTATGTCAATCCTATGTTTATTAGTGCTTTTTGTTGGTGCGGCCCTATTTATTTTTGCGATAAAAGCCCCCGCACTGAGACGAGAAGTCACCCATGCGCTATTAAGCAAAGAGACCTTTTTACTGCTTGGGATGATCGTGCTGGTAGTCGCGGCTTTTTCCGTACTACTTGGCACCTTTTATCCCCTGATATATGAGCTGTTAAACTTAGGTACTTTGTCGGTGGGCGCACCTTATTTTAATGCGATTTTTGTCCCATTGACCTTTATCGCTGTCGTCTTAATGGGCCTCGCCCCGCTACTCAATTGGGGGCAATCCACCCACAAACCACTCAAGGTATTGGCCGTCCCTACTGTAGCCATTGCCATTATTGCAGCAGTGCTGGGTTATCAAACTAAAGGCGATGGCGCATTATTCCTCGTCCTTGGTAGTGCCAGCGCGTTATTTTTATTGTTATGCCTTGGTTTGAGTCTAAAGATGATACTCAAGCCACCACGCGGCGCCCCAGAACGCTTACCCACAGCACGACCAATCCAGCCGTCAGCATCAAAGCGCGCAAGGGTCGCCATGATGCTCGGACACTTCGGGGTTGTAGTGACGATTATCGGCGCAACATCGGTGTCTTTTTTCGAACAGGAAGCCCTGCTACGAATGGGGCCAGGCCAGGGTAAACCGTTAGCGGATTATGTGCTGGTGTATGAGAGTACCGAGCAAGTTGAGAGCCAAAGTTTTACTGCTATTCAAGCCAATATCAGTGTACGCGATGCCAAGCAGGACGATCGAGTACTGGGCTATATCCAACCACAAAGACAAACCTTTAAAAGCAATGGTATGGAGATGTCCCACGCGGGCATCGACCACGGTTTTTGGCGCGATATTTACGTCTCAATGGGACTGCAACTGAGCGACACTGAGTACCTGATCCGCATTAGCTATAAACCATTGGCGACTTGGATTTGGCTAGGCGCCATGTTGATGATGCTCGCAGGAGCAATCGCTGCGTGGCCCGTCAGACAAGTTCGCCATGTCGAACACACAGAAGCACTGAGGGCAGCAGGCACCCCTCAGCTAGGGAGACTGTAACCCCATGAATCCATTATTTCGCTCCCCCTATTTGAGTTTATTGTTTTGGTTGTTGTCACTCATCCTCTGTTTTGGCGGGACAACCTTTCTCGCGACGGCACAGGAAAGCTCGGATATGGGCACATCCTATCAGCAACAGGCAATAGCGATCAGCAAAGTACTGCGTTGCCCAATGGCGACCAACCAAACCTTATTCGAGTCACAGGCACCTATCGCCCATGAGCTCAAGGGGCAAATTTTTTCGCTGCTTGAACAAGGCTATAAACGGGATGAGATCCTCGATTTTATGGTACAGCGCTACGGTGAAAAAATCCGTTATCAGCCAGAATTAAAACCCTCAACACTGGCGCTTTGGCTAGGCCCGCTGGCGTTATTAATCATAGGGTTAGGCTTAGGTCTTTCCCTGATAAAACGCAAGTCACCTTCCGCTAACAACGCGACTCGCTCAGTTTGAATATAAGGATAAACCCATGAAATCATCCACAGCCAAGCTCACCCTCCTTTGCACTTCATTGCTGCTGAGCTGCGTCGTGCAGGCCCATTCTCTGCAAAACAAACTCTATGACACTGGTGAAGCAATTCCAAAACCACGAGTCATGACGGGTTTTATTGAGATGCAACATGCCCGCGGGATACCCGAAGTGCCTTTTATGGATGAAGCAGGGCAAGCACAAAGCCTCAAACAACATCAAGGTAAGCTTACGCTAGTAAACCTCTGGGCAACCTGGTGTGTCCCTTGTTTAAGGGAAATCCCCGAGCTGCAAAAATTACAACAGCAATTTGCCGATAAAAAAATCGCTATTGTGCCAATTTCAATTGATGAAGAGATAAAAGAAGTACGCCCGTTTCTTAATCAGCATGGTTTTAATCAATACAGCACTTGGCTCGACCCCAACAAAAATATCGAGCAGATCATTCCTGCCAATGTGGTTCCTGCGACTTATTTATTTGATGCAAAAGGTAATCTTGTTGGATTTGTTCGTGGCTATTTAGATTGGTCTGACAAAGAGGTTGCCCCTTATTTGGATAAGCTGATCGCCAAATACGCGCAATAAGCCGTTAACCCAGCGGTCAATGACGAGGTCTTTAGTGACTTAGTCCGTGCCTGTTAATCAAATCTCCATTCGGTGTCCACCCTAATCTTTGCCGAAACCCGCTGCTCCCCGATTTGGCAGCGGGTATTTTTTACTTCAAGGCCAGCACACTTTGTATTCTGCGCCACCTTTCTTTAGAATTGCCGCAGTTATCCATAAATCGATTTCACCAATCTATTTGTAAAACCTATTGATAAAATCTAAGGCACTCCGATGAAACTCAGCTGTTTAACTCAACCTATTTATGACCACTTGTATCGTGATATCAGTGAGTTTCGCAGTACCTTCGACCTCGCCGTCAACGATGCCAGCTCATTGGATGATAAGGCTGACACCTTACATACTTCGCTGATTATTGAAGAGTTAACTGAACTTGCCGAAGCCGATAGCCGTATCGAACAAGCCGATGCCATTGTCGATTCAGTGTATGTGTTGATGGGGCGTTTAGTGCACTTAGGCGCCGAGCACATGCATGACAAATTAGAAATCAGCTACCTTATCGACTTGCTGCTGTGTGTCGCCAAAAACCGTGAAATTGACTTTATCGCCTGCTGGGACGAAGTCCATTCTAGCAATATGAGCAAAGTGTGCCGCAACGAGCAAGAGCTAGCCGAAACCATTGCTTTTTATGCCGAGCAAGGCGTTGACATCGTCGGCAGTAAAAAGGGCGAATTTATCATCGCCAAATGTGCTAAAGATGTAGAAATGGCCGGTAAAGTCGTGCGCCAAGGCAAGGTACTGAAATCCGTTTATTACCGCCCAGCGGATTTAACTCAGTTAGTAAAAGCGTAAAACCGCAAACCTAGGCTGCACAGCATGCAGCCTAGGCATCTCCCCTTAGTCCGACGTATCTTGCTCAGCATCCTTTCGGTATTCCAAAATATCCCCCGGCTGACAGGCTAAGTATTCACAGATACTCGCCAAGGTATCAAAACGCACCCCTTTGACTTTGCCCCGCTTAAGCAAGGACAAGTTAGCCTCGGTAATGCCTACTGCCTTGGCAAGCTCTTTAGAACTCACCTTTCGCATCGCCATCATGACGTCTAAATTAACGATAATATTCAAGATCAAACAAACTCTTTGTTTTCCGCCTCGTAATCGCGGGCGGCTTTAAGCAAATACACGATAAGCAACATCAATAAAATCGTGGTGATATTGCCAAAATCAAGCACTAATTCGATGCGACCATCCTCAAAAAATGACTGATGATAATAGCCTATGCCTAAGTTTTGTAGCATTTCAAACACTAAAGCGGCGGCTTTCAGCCATACGAGCCACAAGTAACATTTCATACTCTCATCACTGAAAAATAACCCCCGTTGATAGCAGGATAAGAGCCGTTGTAGCCAATAAACACCGACTAAAAATGAGATAAATAATGGGGTTAGCATGACGATCAACAGGTTTCGGTTAGCGTTCGGCAAGTTCCACAGTTCGAGGAACTGGGAATTACTGGTATTGAAGCGGATCTCATCATAGGCCCAATAGCTATAAAGCAGATGGGCGATAATCGCCACAGCAGACAAGAGCACCAGCCAGCGACAAAAGCCACTGATTTTTATTAATTTTTTAAAATTTTGATTCATCCACTCACCCAAACATCATCCCAAGCCGTTCATAGCGAACGAACACCAGTATAATCCTTCGACAAAAAATATTACAAAGAAATATAATTTTATTGTTTTACGATAATTAATTTTCGTATTAGCATAATGTCAATTTTCCTAAACTAAGGTTACGACAATGCAAAAATTTCCTTTTACGAGTCAGTTATGCAGTGCTGCCATTGCCGCCGCACTGCTGCTGACGGGTTGCACTACGGCGGATGTTCGCAACGAGCAACCTCAAGTTGCCGCGACGCAGCAAACCGAGGCGCCGCTCATTCCTATCGAAAACTTCTTCAATGAGCAAAGCATTCGCCATCTAAAAATGTCCGACGATGGCAAGTGGCTTGCCTTTGTGAAGGAGTACCAAGGAGCCAGCAATATCTTCCTGATGGCCGATAAGGCCGACCTTGCCAGTGCCACACCACTGACCAAATCGGTAGAACCCATCCGCGCCTTCGAATGGTCCGCCAAGGGTAATGACTTATTCTTTATGAAGGACAAAGGCGGTAACGAAAATACGCAAATTTATAAGCTGAGTTTTGAGGAAAAAGCCGGCAAGATCACCGCCAAAGAGCAGCGCTTAACACATAAGGACGATGTGCAATATAGCGTGCTCGAGCAGGTAAAAGACAATCCAGATTTGTTGGTTGTTCAAGCCAACCACGACGATTCGAGCCGCATGGATATTTATCTGCTCAATATCAACGACGGCAAGTTAACCCCTATCCTGAAGAACGAGCATAGCTTTACTCAGGTGAAGTTTAACAAGCAGGGTCAACCTGTGATTGCCAGCAGCAGTAATCTCGATAACACCAATGCCTTGTATGTGCTGATCGACGGTAAGTGGCGCAAGATCATTCAAAGTGCCAAGGGTGAGAGCATCGATATTCTTAAAGTGAATGATGCCAAAAAACTCGCCTATATCAGCGCCAATATCGGCGATCGCGATAAGCAGGAATTGCTGAAAGTCGATCTGATGACGGGTAAATATGAAACCATTCACAAGGATCCCGATAACGAGGCCGACGTCTTTGGGGTACAGTTTAGCGACGCAGGTGAGCCCTTAGCGGTTGGTTACTATGGTGGACGCTTACGGGTTTATCCCTTAAATGCCGAGTTTGCTCGTCATTGGGATGTGATTAATCGTCATTTTAATCAAGATGTTGAAATCACGATTGGCGAGATGAACGAGAAAACCAATCTGTGGCAAATTCATGTCGCCAGCGACCGAGCCGCAGGCGCTGACTATCAATACAATGCCACCACGGGGGATATCCACCTGTTAGTGGATATTCTGGCCAGCATTCCAGCGGATCAACTCTCGCCACGCCAATCGATTGTGTATACCGCACGGGACGGCGTGAAAATCCAAGCGTATTTAACGCTACCGAAAGGCAAACAGACTCAGCTACCGACCATTATCCTGCCCCATGGCGGACCTTGGGCACGGGATTTTTGGACGCTCGATTCGGGCTACTTCCACGCGATTGCCCAGTTCTATGCCAACCGTGGTTATGCCGTATTACAACCTAACTTCCGTGCCTCGACGGGTTTCGGTAAGAAGTTCTTAAACTTAGGCAACCGTAACTGGGGGATTGGCAGCATGCAGCACGATCTCACCGATGGTGCCAATTACTTAGTCGAACAGGGTATTGCCGATAAACAGCGTTTAGGGATCTTCGGCGCCTCCTACGGTGGTTATGCGGCACTGTCTGGCGCGACTTTTACACCTGACTTGTACCATGCTGTGATCGCCTATGTAGGGCCATCGAGCCTAGTGACACTGATGAATTCCTTCCCCGACTACTGGCGTCCCTATTTAGGCCAATGGTTTGAGTCGGTTGGCGACCCGCAAATTGCCGAGCAGAAGCAAGATATGGAAAATCGCTCACCAATTAACTATGTCGATAATATCAAGGCGCCATTGATGCTGATCCAGGGGGCAAACGATCCACGCGTCACGCAAATTGAGTCGGATAATATCGCCAAAAAGATGTATCAAAAGTCTTTACCCGTTAAGTACGTACTGGCAAAAGACGAAGGACATGGCTTTAGTAAACGTGCCAACAAGCTAGCCTCGATTGTCGCCACAGAACAGTTTTTTGCTGAGCATTTAGGTGGGCGTGTCGACACCAATGTGAATCCTGAAATTCTAAAACACTTAGACAGCTTGAACGTCGATATCAGTAAGCTCTAAACTTTTGCCGCCTTTACCAAGGAAGAGAAAGGCGGCAAACTAGCCTAGATTTTATACATAAGCTCACCTTCAGCCCTCAAGATCATGCCGGATAACGAGCAGAAAACCGCAACAATCTATACTTAAAGATGAAATATTTCAGTTGGTTAGGGATAAGGAATGAATCCAGCAAAGGTTGTCAGAACCCAAGTAAAACAATTAACGGATTTACCGAATATTGGTAAAGCGAGCGCGGCGGATCTACGTCTGCTCGGCATAGAGACGCCAGTGCAATTGCTTGGGAGAAATCCCTATGACATGTATCAAACACTGTGTGACAAAACGGGGCAAATCCACGATCCCTGTACGCTCGATGTGTTTATTTCGATTACCCGCTTTATGGCTGGCGACGATCCTCAACCTTGGTGGTTTTATACCGAGGAGCGCAAACAAGCACTCACTCGTCCTTAATTTGAATGGCCGTGTTCCTGCGGTGATTCAAGGGATTCAGTTACAACCGAACTATCAGGATCATCCCTTAACCATTCGCGCCAGATAGCGACTAACAGCGCCATCAACACGGGGCCGACAAACAGACCCACAAAGCCCATGGTTTTCACTCCACCAATCAAGCCGAAAAAAGTCGGTAAGAAAGGCAGCTTAATAGGCCCACCAACCAGATTAGGGCGCAGGGTTTTATCGACGATAAACAGCTCGATACTGCCCCAGAGGAATAAGCCGACCCCAGCGGTCATATCGCCAGTGCCGACTAAATACAGTGAGATCAGGGTAAACATGGTTGGCGCCCCACCGGGCACTAAGGCCATAAACGCGGTCAACACCCCAAAGGCCACGGCCGAAGGCACACCCGCAATCCAGTAGGCAATCCCCAGCACTATGCCCTCACCGATGGCGATAAGCGTCATGCCGATAACGGTTGAACTCACCGTCGCGGGCACCACGCGGGAAAAGCGATACCAGCGGGCGGGTAGAATACGCTCGCCGACAATATCAATCTGCTTCGCCACCGACGAGCCATCTTTATATAAGAAAAACAAGGTGATCAGCATAAACAACAAGGTCAGCAGCAAGCCTAAAGTATTCCAGCCCAATTGCAGCACCCAACGGGAAATGCCTGTCAAATTTTGGCCGCTAATTGCACTGACTATCTTGCCCAGTTCATGGGGTTCACCGATAAACTGTTGCCATTGCTGGGTAAACCACGCACCAACCCAAGGTAAATCCTTAATCCAAAGGGGAACGGGCGCGCCATGCTGGTTAGCATACACCAACCATTCAGCCCATATCCTAATCTCTTGTAAAGCATAGGAAAAAACAAATATCAACGGCGTAATTAGCCCGACAATAATCAAAACTAACGCGATAGTGGCAGACAGCGCCGAGCGACCACCGCATTTAACCAATAATTTTTGATACAGCGGCCAACTGGAGAAGCAGACGATCAGGGCGGCCAAGGCGGGAACTAAAAAATCGATAAAAAAGAAAACACCAGCACACAGCAATAAAATCAATAGGGTACGACCCACCGCAGCATTACTGATAATCTGTGCCATCCACATACTCCCACAATAGAATCCAACAACAAGGTGAAAAACTCGGCAGAGTGCCAAGCAACAACCAGCCTTTGGGTGTTCCCCATTCTGTTAGCCAGTTTATTGCGCAGTGCTTTCCATGGGCAACGACATTTAACAAAAGCGTGAGTAGTGTATCAGTGGTGCTTGCATCCCCAAAGGTATTCGAATGTCTCGAAGGCCAAATGGCTGAAAATCCTTATGGCGCGCCCTTGAGCATTGGAATTAACAGTAGATGCAGGCTTTGCACCTGTAACTATTTATTGGATATTAAACCCAAAGCCTAAAGCCAATTGCCGTGTCAGTTCGGCTGCGGGAATGTTTTGGCAACCACTGGCATTTTGCCCGCACCACAGCGGACTAAAATCGCCACATCCTTGCCGCTCCGCCGCCGTCCTTAAGCCTGTAACCGCTGAGGATGCCAAGGGGAAATCCGGTACAGCCTCATTCATCGGCCCCATTTCAGCCATAAAACGGTTTACTATGCCGCGAGCGGGTCGACCAGAAAATAAATTAGTCAGCGCCGTATGTTGCGCGGCATCACTTTGCAACGCCTCACGATGGATTGCACTGGTATTGCACTCAGGGCAGAGCAAATAGGCCGTCCCCACTTGCACGGCCGAAGCGCCCATCGTCATGGCTGCGCGCACTGTGGCTACATCGACAATCCCGCCAGCGGCAATCACCGGAATCTCCACCGCCGCAATCACCTGCGGTAATAGACTAAAAGTGCCGAGCTGCTCGGTTAAATCCTCGGATAAAAAGTGCCCTCTGTGCCCACCCGCCTCAAGGCCTTGGGCAATAATCGCATCGGCGCCGTGGGCCTCAAGCCAGAGTGCTTCCTCGACGGTTGTCGCCGTAGAGATAACTTTTGATCCCCAAGCTTTAATTTCCAGCAGCAATTCTTCATCGGGCAAACCAAAATGAAAACTCACCACCTCGGGCTTAAATTTGGCTAACACCTCGGCCTGTGACTTGCTGTAGGGTGTACGCTGGGCGCCAGCAGGCTGCACACTTGAGTCGAGATTAAATTCCGCAAAATAGGGGGCTAACTGTTCGAGCCAAGTCGCTTGCTTGGCCGCCTGTGGCAGAGGCTCGCTATGGCAAAAGAAGTTCACATTGATAGGTTTAGTCGTGTTAGCTCGGATTTCGGTTAACTCAGCTTCAAGCGCCTCGAGGGATAACATGGCGCAAGGTAATGAACCTAAACCACCCGCCTCAGACACGGCGATAGCAAGCGTACTGCCTTGCACTCCTGCCATAGGCGCTTGAATAATCGGAAATTCAATCCCAAATAATCGTGTAAGTCGACACGGCATACTTCACCTCCTTTGAACTTAATCCTGCTGTCACTCACTCCGCAGCAGTTACTCACTCCGAGACCGCCAGCTTAAACAACGATTACCACCAAACTGAGTGGCATTTATCACAATCTACCAGAAAACTGCACGCAACTTATAGTATTTGCCAAATATTGAAAATCGGTAAATTGGGTTAGATCATAAAATGTCATGCCTTAAGGGATATTTAAGTCTAATTAAAAGTAAAAATAATATCGGCACAATTTAAATTACATTTGTATCATAATGCAAAACACTTATTGACCTTATTCAAATAAAACCCGTGATATCAGCCGCACTAAGCGATAAAAAAACTATTTAGGTTACATTAAATACTTTATGATTCGCCCCCATTTTTTGGAGGCCATATGTTAATAAAATCTAGTCTATTTTCGACGTTCAATATTAATCGAATAATTATCTGCTTACTCTTGATGTTTACCACATCCGTTGCCTATGCAAAAAAAGATGATAATGACGATGAAATCACCCTTGGCCGCACCATATTACTCGGCATTGGCGATCATCCAGCCACCATACCTTTGATCATTTGCCGACAGGCAAAATATATCAAAATCAAAGCAGAAAGAGATGTGAGTATCGATCGTGTTGTCGTCACCTATGGGGATGATAAAACCCGCACCATCAAATTTGATACCGATATCGAGAAAGATGAACACTCGGAATGGAAATCATTAGGCGCCCGTCGCTGTGTTAAAAAAATTGAAGTATATGGAAACTCAGATCGTAGTAAAGCTGGGATAAAAGTATTGGGACGTAAATAACTTAAGTCATCAACAATAAGTATTAATCAGCTAATAATATTCTTTCAGCTAGCCGATTTTTATTAATAGTCTGAATATGAGTCATAAACAAATGAATTTTCGCACAATATTAATGTTATTACTCGGCCTTAATGTAACAGCGTGTGTTACCTTTCCTACTGAGGAATCGGCACATGTCAAAATATTATGGGAAAACTCCGTAGCTATTGAAAACTGTACTTATAAAGGCACAGTGATTGGTTCGCAGGGGCATTTCTATGATTATTGGCTGCACAGTGATAGGGATATGGTGTGGGGCACACTCAACGAGCTGCGCATCAAAGCTCAAGCCTTAGGTGCAGATACCGTCTACCTCTACCAGCCATTCAAGTTTTTAGGCTCAGTGACTATGATGGGAAATGCTTACCAATGCGCTGACATCCAAAGTTCAGCCAGTCAGTATCCGCAAATTGATGCGACGCAGGATACCACTTCGAGTCAGTGAGTCGCGGCTTGAGCTAAGTTTTGAGCGGCTATCAGGCGACACGCCTGATAGCCCTCATACCAACGGAGAGGAAAACTTAAAACAGGTAATCGGCTCCGAGACCAATAAATAAGGCTAATCCTGCCCAGTTATTGTTAAGAAAGGCTTTAAAGCAAGGGGCTCTTTCGCGGCCAAAAATCAGCATCTGCTGGTAGGTGCTAAAACCAACAAAGGTCAGCAATCCTAGACCATAGAGCAAACCACGGTCGGCACTCCAACCGGCAGCAATAAAACACAGCAGTGCAGCCAGTTGAAATAATCCAATGATTTGACGGTCGTATTTGCCAAAAAGAATCGCGGTCGATTTAATACCTATCTTTAAATCATCATCCCTATCGACCATGGCGTACATGGTGTCATAGGCCACGGTCCAAAACCAATTCGCCGCAAATAACCACCAGGCTTCGATGGGCACGTCACCGGTTTGCGCCGCATAGGCCATGGGGATAGACCAGCTCCATACCACCCCCAAAAACATCTGCGGCATGTTTGTTACCCGCTTAGTAAAGGGGTAAATAATGGTGAGGATAATGCCCACGACGGATAATTTAACCACTAAGCCATTGAGCAGTAAGACTAAACCAAAAGCGGCTAAACCTAAGATCACAAACAGTAATAACGCTTCTTTGGTGCTGATTTCGCCGCTGGCAAGGGGGCGGGATTTGGTACGTTCAACATGGGAGTCGAGATCGCGGTCGGCATAGTCGTTAATAATGCAGCCACAGGCACGCATAATCACCACACCAATAATGAAGATAATGAGTACTTTAAGATCGGGCATACCACCCGCTGCTAGCACCAGCGCCATCAAACACGGCCAGAGCAATAACAAGGTGCCGATAGGACGGTCGAGTCGAGTCAGGCGGGAATACACGTCCCACTTCTGCTTTAGATTCATTAACTAGCTACTCCCAAACCTAATTTTTATCTCGGTTGCTAGGGCGTGTTGACGTTTCAAGGTATGCATCATATACCCTAGCCCCCTTTTAAGCGAATTTGCGCAGGCTGAAACTGTCACAAAATCATGACATTCATACCAATCAACGCGCCTCTAAGCGCGCGTAAGCGACCACCAGCCACTTACTGCCAAAATCGCTAAAATTCACCTGCACCCGCGCCTGTGCGCCACTGCCTTCAAAGTTAGTCACTTTGCCGTCACCAAACTTGGGATGATGCACCCTTTGGCCGACGCTAAAGCCAGTATCGTTGGCGACCGCCGACTTTTGCGCACTGAAGCGATTATTGGCCATCGGCGTTGACACCTGCGCTTTTAAGCGAATTTCGTCCACATATTGCGGCGGAATTTCCTTAATAAAGCGAGATGGACGGGCATAATCTTCGCGGCCATAAATACGGCGGGATTCGGCATAGGTGATATAGAGTTTTTCCATCGCGCGGGTCATGCCCACGTAACAGAGGCGACGTTCCTCATCGAGTCTGTCGCCCTCTTCGAGCGCCATCTTACTCGGGAAAATCCCCTCCTCGACGCCCGCCATAAACACCATAGTAAACTCAAGCCCCTTGGCCGAGTGCAGTGTCATCAACTGTACGGCATCGGTAAAAGCATCGGCCTGACCTTCGCCCGCCTCTAAGGCCGCGTGGGATAGGAAGGCGTTAAGCTCGCCCATATCCTCAAGCTCCTCTGGCATTTCGAAGGTGCGCGCCGCGGTAACGAGTTCCTCTAAGTTTTCGATACGGGCGTGGGCCTTTTCGCCTTTCTCCGCCTCGTACATGGCCTTAAGCCCAGAGGCTTGGATCACTGTGTCCGTCATCCGGTACAGCGCCATATCCTGAGTTTCTTCCTGCAGGGTGACGATAAGATCCATAAAACCACGTACCGCCGAGGCGGCGCGGCCAGCGAGCACCTTTTCATCCAGCAAACGTAAACAAGCCTGCCACAGGGTGAGTTCCTGCTGACGGGCGGTCGAACGCAGAATATCTAAGGTGCGATCGCCAATGCCGCGGGGCGGCGTATTGACCACGCGCTCGAAGGCGGCATCGTCATTTTTATTGCTGATTAGCCGCATATAACCCATAGCGTCTTTAATCTCTTGGCGTTCGAAAAAGCGCAAACCACCGTAAATCCGATAGGCTAAGCCTTTGTGTAATAAGGCTTCTTCGAGCACGCGCGACTGGGCGTTTGAACGATACAAAATCGCGCAATCACTTAAATTGCCGCCTTTTTCGTACCAATCATTGATCCGGCCGACAATAAAGCGCGCTTCATCCATTTCGTTAAAGGCGCAGTAGAGAGAAATCGGCTCACCATCGGCTTCGTCGGTCCACAGCTCTTTACCTAAACGCTCGGGGTTATTGGCAATAAGGGCGTTCGACGCCTTCAAAATATTGCCCTTGGATCGATAATTTTGTTCGAGGCGAATCGTGGTCGCCGTGGGGAAATCCTTCAGGAAGCGGTGCAGGTTTTCAACCTGAGCGCCACGCCAACCGTAAATAGATTGGTCGTCATCACCGACTATCATTACATTAGCCGTTTGGCCGGCCAGCACGCGGATCCAGGCATATTGAATGGCGTTGGTATCTTGGAACTCGTCTACCAGAATATGCTTAAAACGTTCTTGATAATGCGCCAGCAAATGCGGCTTATTGAGCCAAAGCTCGTGGGCACGCAGCAGGATTTCGGCAAAGTCGACTAAACCTGCGCGATCACAAGACTCTTGATAAACCTGATAAATCTTCAGCAGGTTTTGCTCAATCGGAAAACCACCCGCATCGATATGCTTTGGTCTTAATCCTTGGTCTTTTTTACCATTGATATAACCCTGCGCCTGACGAGGAGGATATTGTTTTTCATCCAGATTCAAACTTTTAAGGATGCGTTTCAGCAAACGCAGCTGATCGTCTGAATCAAGAATTTGGAAGCTTTGCGGTAATCCCGCATCTTGGAAGTGAGTGCGTAATAAACGATGCGCCAGCCCGTGGAAGGTGCCAATCCACATCCGCCCCATATTGGTGCCAGCGACTTTTTCAACCCGCTCGCGCATCTCAGCCGCGGCTTTATTGGTAAACGTCACGGCTAAAATCGAGTAAGGACTCTGCTGTTCAACCTGCATTAACCACGCGATACGGTGGGTTAACACCCGCGTTTTACCACTGCCCGCCCCCGCAAGCACTAACATGCTAGATTGCGGTGCCGCGACAGCCTCGCGCTGTTTATCATTCAGGCCGTCTAGTAAAGAAGATACGTCCATTCTCGCCTCCAAAAAATCGAGGGGGCATTATAACAGAAGAAATCCCACCTGCGCGCCTGATCCACAAGACAAGAGGCATAAGCCAAGAAGCACGAGACAGTAGCCATAAGATGATCGGTATGGAACAGTCCATTCTTAAGCACTGTCATTGCCGCAATGCTTGTGAGCGGGAATCCAGCTTGTATTTGTTTTGTTTTGGGTTGGAATTAAACAAAGACACAGCGGTATTAATTACTCATAGAAAGGGTGTTCATCATTCTGTTTCAACGATTAAGCACTGTCATTCCAGTGACACGCCGTGAATATGTCCCTATAGGCTCGACGACGGCATCTGATGTAAAAGGATTTACGAATGTCGCGATCACATGGATGTGAAAGAGCGACCATGTCACGGACGGTCACTTCCATGACAGCGCTTAATCCTATTAACCTTTGCATCTCTCTGTTAGCCAGCAAAGATAAAATGCGAAAAAGCAACTGCCCCCTATCTTTATTCCCGCTCTTACAACTAAATCATGGCGCATTACGATAACAAGACTGGGGCGGCAATCTCAAAAGACGCATTAATTGATATCTTAGATTTAAAAAATCATCGACACAGTTATTACAACCTGTTCGCTCTTTCTTTTTAGCGATTAGCTCTATTCATCAATTCAAGTTTTCTGATAACTAATCTATCAGTTAAAAAATTGTTATCATCATCTCAAAACATTAGCTCCACCTTTGCCTATCTGAATCAATCTGATACCGTGAAACGATTAAAATAAAGTCAATATGCGTGATAGAGCTCGACTACTAAAGATCAACTTAATTCGCTGAAACTGAGGATCAGAGTTGGTGCCATCACTCAGAGAGCTTTAAATTTTTGGTTTTCTCAAAGAGCATGATCAATTGTTTATTTATCTTGTCCATCAAGCGAAACATAAACTCTTATAAGAGCTTTACTCAAGCTAAGTGAATAATAATGCAGCATATTACGGTGTCCACACAGGTAAAGGTTGATAAAGCTATTCATGTTCAGAGAGAGCCTGTTCGGGACTAGAATTAAGGATATAACGCAATGGAGAGCGATAACCCCAAGAACGAGATGTTAATCCGACAAGTCAAAAGTGCTATCGCTGGTCATGATTTTAAGCGTGCTAGGAAGGTATTAGAGCAATACTTGTATGAAGAAACAGGAACACCTCGAATCTGGGAGTTTTACGGAAACATTTTAAAAAAGCTTGGCAAACTGGATAAAGCGAGAGACGCATTTTTACGCCGTGATGAATTACGGCGTGATAACTTCATTTTCGAACCAATTGTTGATGAATATATTCATATAGCTGACCTCGATTACCTTGATAACCAGCAACTTAACTATACACATGATCAATATTTTTACGGTATGGAAGAGCAAGCAGTACCGATTTTTTCAAGTGAAAGTTCTGACCTAGTTACTGAACAGCCCCATACATCGTCAATTTACGTTAATAACGGATCAATCCAGCAGGAAACAAACACTTCGGACGCATTATCACCACACTGTGGTGAACAGCCTGTTGAAGATGATATTCAGAATGAAATTTCTACAGTAACGTTCGAAGTAAATGACGAAGTGACTTTTGATGATTGCGCCGAAATCGACGCTGGTAGTGCGGAAAATGATGTAGTCACTATCGACATGTGCAGCGACGCAGATCGATATTCGGATATTTATGATGTTACGACAGATCCTGCCGCAGAATTGTTATTAGATGAGATTATTGGGCTAAATGACACCTATTTTATTGACCCTGATGATTTAATCGAAAGCGAAGCTGAATCAGCTGACTTTTACGCTGAAGACCATATAACGATAGAACAACGCGCCGTTCAGCTAGCCGCGGCGTTTATTGCTCGTCATAACTGGCCCCATTCAACACTGGATTTACTCACTGATATCTTCTCGGTGAAATCTTATGGTGCGGTTGTGAAGTTTCTTAACTTCTATGCTGATGCAGGGATGCAACCTGAGGTATTAAGATCTGCAAAATTTTTGCGAGATGCTTGGCAGCAGCTTCCCAAATATTGGATTAGTTTTTATCGTAATGGGGAAAGTGACGCCAGTTACAGCAATTTCAGTTGGGCGCAAAGTTTGCGCTTTGTGACAATTGTTTCGCAATGTCAAAACAGTTTATCTGATGATGATGTGTTTTTAGAGAGTCTAGATAGCATTTATGACCGTTGGTTCAATAGTCAATCACTGAGGCGTTCTTACCGCGCATTTGCAAAATATCTTAATGCCACGCTCGATCAGTTAGAAAAAGATGATGTTTTATATGAGTATGATGCAGGTTTTGGCTCAATGTGTACTGCGCGTGAGTTAGATTTTTCTGACATTGGTGATATTGATTTTAATGACCAAGAATTGATCCGAGAATTGGCATTATACGGCTATTCAATTGAACGTTGTGAATTCAGAAATATGCGTTTTTGCCAAGATGTTATTTATGATGATGAATATTATCAACTAAATCGAAATTAGACTGATGATATAACTGACAGGGAACACAGAGTATGAACAGTTGCGCTCCATCTCCAGGGTGTTGGGTTAGTCAAAAATTACCTAATGGCACTATTCGAACTGGCATTGTAGAAAGGCAGACCGTTGATGGTGAGCTTATTACATTAAAGGTACTGTGGTTGCCAGAACATGAAAGATCGTTTGTTCGACCAGCGGATGTTAACTCGGGTTTTAGACTGGGTACAGACGTGATGTTGGCAATTGATGACCTTTATTCGTTTGGTGAAGGGGTTATTATTCAAAGTCGAAGTGCTAATGGTACTACACAGCATTTGGTTGAGTTTCCTGAAAGCAACGAGAGACGCTGGCTTCCCTATTTTGCCTTGAAACAAATCAAAGGGGTAAAACATGCATATATTGTTGGTTCTCAATCAGAAGGAAATGTGGCAGAACGTTTGCGGTTAAAAGCTTTGGCCCATGCGTTGCGCAATTGGAATGAAAACACTGGCGCGCTTTCTAGCTTAGAGATTGACCCATTACCACATCAAATTCATTTAGTGCATCGAATTTTAAATTCTGGGAGTCTAGATTGGCTAATTGCTGATGATGTTGGTTTAGGGAAAACGATTGAAACAGGCATGTTACTGTATGCATTACAGCAACGAGGGCAAGCCAAAAGAATTTTACTTATTACTCCTGCAGGTCTTACCCGCCAGTGGCAAGAGGAAATGCACGAAAAATTCGGATTGGGGGATTTTCAAATATATGGTCATCATTTTCATATTCATGAGCCTCGTGAATGGAAGATGCACGACCATGTAATTGCATCCATTGATAAGTTGAAACAAGAGTCACATCTAGAACTACTCCTACAAGCGGACGCTTGGGATCTAGTGGTGTTTGATGAGGCGCATCGGCTTTCTCGTCGGCAATATGGTCTGCACTATGACACTTCTGAGCGTTTTAATTTGGCGCTTAGTTTGAGGAGATCAAAAAAGGCTCGTTCGATAATGTTACTAACGGCAACACCTCACCAAGGTATGCAGGATAAGTTCATTTCTTTACTCGAATTGCTAAGACCAGATAGAAAGAATGATTTTGCTTTGCTTTCATTAAAACCGGTCTTGCTTCAGGACATAGTAATACGGAACTACAAGGCTGATGTTACTGATTCTGAAGGAAACTTCGTATTCCATGGCAAATCGACCATTGCTTTAGAAGTGCCAGTCAATCAGCAATCTATTGATTTTGATCAGGCTCTACAAAATTACTTACGTAAAGGCTATCAAGCGGGAAAAAATAAGGGCTATTCGGGAAATGCAATTGGCTTTGTAATGACGGTGTATAGAAAGCTGGCAGCGTCAAGTGTTGCAGCTATTCGAAGGGCACTATATCGCCGACTTAGCCGGTTAGAAAACGATGTTTTAGATGAAATAATTCAGTCTAATTTTATCGAAGATGAACGTTTTCAAGGAGAATTAGAAGAGTTTACGGTTAGTTCTGACCAAGATAGTCGTGAAGAGTTTTTTGACGGTGAGATTGAGCTTCTAAAATTACTGATCACTCGAGTTGAACAGTTAATAAATCATGATGACAAACTATCGCGCTTTATGGATACGTTGTTAAAGCAGCTCCTCAAAGATAATCCGAATGAAAAAATTCTAATTTTCTCAGAATACAGAGCAACCCAAGAATACATCAAAGAAGCTATCACGGGTCAGTTTGGTGAGGATAAAGTTGTGCTATTGCACGGTGGTATGTCTCATGATGAAAGACGAGACGTCATCTGGCAGTTTGATAATGAAGCGCAATTCTTAATTTCAACTGAGGCGGGTGGCGAAGGTATTAACCTGCAGCAACATTGTCACATCATGGTCAACTATGATTTGCCATGGAACCCAATGCGACTTGTTCAACGGATAGGCCGTTTGTATCGATATGGTCAGCAGAAGAAAGTCGTTGTGCTTAACGTGAACTCACCGGGAACTGTTGATGAACAAATTATCGCTTTGATGTATCAGCGTATTGAACAGGTTGTTAGTGACATGGCAGCAGTGCAAGGCGATGAATTTAATGAGGCGTTAAAAGACGACATTCTCGGTGAAGTCTCTAATCTTTTGGACCTAGAAGAAATTCTTGAGCAAGCCTCTTCTGGAGGAATTGAACGCACAGAGGAAAGGATTAAAGAAGCACTTGAACGTGCAAAAAATGCGACAAATTTACAGCGTGATTTATTTAAATACGTTTCGCGCTATAACCCTGAAGATTTAGCAAACGAATTAATAATAACGACAGCCCATCAACTGGCCTTTATTGAAGGGATGTGTAAGCAGTTAAATATCGAAATTATTAAACGGATACATGATGATAAGGTACTTCAGTTGAGGTTGCCAGATAACGTCATGAATGAGTTAGGGACTCGGTCCAGCGCACTCGATATTACTATATATCGCGTTATGGCAAGAAGTCGCAAGAATACGGTAATGATGGATATGAATGCGTCATTAATGCAACTATTCGTTCGAACAGCATGTAGTTTTAGCTTCGGAGGTAAGACTGCATCCGTTTGTGCTCGCAATTTAAGTGGCGAATCATTTATTACCGCAAATTTGAGATGGCAAGATGTTTATGGAAGACGCATGAAGCAAGATTTTGCAGCCTTCTTTATTCAGGGAGCGCGAGTTTATCAGAATCCTAAAATTCTAGGCGACTGGTTTTTAGAAGAAGCTGAGACTAGTAGCGTTATTCCTACCAGAGACGTAAATGAACAGTGGTTTCAATTGGTCGAGCAAGCAGCACAGAAAGTACTTAACGCCTCATCTGAAATCAATGTGATACCAGATCATGTGGATTGGGTGTGCGGTGCATGGTTAGATAATTAATAGATAAAAATGGACAACCTCAAATGAAAATCGGTAAATGTCGAGCTTATGAGAGTTTATTGAGGGGTGAAACAAGGTATCCACAGCTCTTCAATGCTTTAAGTGACCAACAGACAACTCAAAAATCAAAGGAATACGCCATCCCCTCGGAGTTGCCGCAGGGCGAATAGACAAATAGCGAGAGTCTCGACATGGCCGTTCTCGTGCATCTGCTCCATAGGGAAATGGAAAATGTCAGAATGATGTATGGAACATCATTGACCATGCACTTCACGACATTCAGGCATCCTGCCTATCAGATGCCGAGATAGCGTCAGTCGAATCAGGGACTGAGTGTCTGACGCGATAGCAAGAACGCTTAATGCCAAAGGGGCTTTCAACTCCGTTATAGGCGTCTTGGCTAATGTGAAAACAATAGGCAAGGAGGATAGGACGAGCAGCCCTCTTGGTCGACTCTTGATTAAAAATCAGGGGGTGAAGCTCCACGACTTTGACTTTGACTTTGATTTTATAAATTGAACAATCGGTAACTCGTTAATTTTGAATTAAATAAAGAGTAACATGCATGAAACAGATCGAATTATCACTTTTATGCGCATAAAAGTGTAAAGTTCCGCACTTTTATGCGCGTAAAAGTGTAGGATGAGTTATAGTATAGGCCGTTAACAATCTTAATTGACGGGAAATGACAATGCAGCGCAACCTACTCAACGCCTTAATAGCATGGAAAAACCAACCTGTGCGCAAGCCATTATTGATCGATGGCGCAAGGCAAACGGGTAAAACCTATCTGCTGCAAGAGTTGTTTGGTAACACCTTTGCCAACATCCTGCGTATCGACTTTCTTGAAAATCCCGCCTACAAACAAGCATTCGATGGCTCACTGTCACCAGACGAGCTAATAATGAACATTGAGCTGTTGACCAATCAGGCGTTCAACCCAGAAACCGATCTGCTGATATTAGATGAAATTGGCGAATGTGAGCGTGCCGTTACCTCACTAAAGTATTTTGCTGAAAAAGCACCGTCCTATTTTGTCGCAGCAAGCGGCTCGAATATTGGTTTGCTCAACACCTTCCCTGTAGGTAAGGTAGAACAATACAATTTACGACCTCTGACCTTCCAAGAATTTATTTACGCATCCAACGAGCAAGCACTGATCAAAGCGTTTGAAGCCCAAGCAAGCACACCGGCGGTGCACACTAAATTGATGGATAAACTTACAGATTACTTTTTTACCGGTGGTATGCCAGAAGCCGTTTCCGCTTGGTATAGGTTGAAAGATGCGAGCATTTTAGAGCGGGTTGAAAAAGTCACAAAAATTCATGCCGATTTAGTTGAAGGTTATCGCCGCGATTTTGGCAAGTACGCGGGCAGGGTTGATGCCACACTGATTGAATCTGTGTTTAACAGTATTCCAGCGCAGCTATCACTTGTCAGCGATGAGTCCGTTAAACGCTTTAAATTTAAACATGTGCATGAGCGTAAATCTCGTTATAGCGATTTTGAGACCGCGATCCATTGGCTTCACTGTTGCCGCTTAGCCTTGCCAAACTACCCTGTTGAAGGATTGCCGAAATCTCCGCTGGCGGCCTATAAAAAAGAAAATATGGTTAAACTGTTTCTATTTGATGTGGGGCTGCTCAATCATATGCTAGGCAGTAGTTATAAAGAGATTAAGCAACAAGACTATGAGTACAAAGGCTATGTGGCTGAAAACTTTGTACAACAAGAGCTCACTGCTATTGGCGTTGACCCAAGCTATTCATGGAATGACGCCCGCGCCGAAATCGAATTTATTTTGGCAACCGATGAAGGCCATATCATCCCTGTTGAAGTCAAAAGTGGCAAACGTACCAGAGCCAAATCGTTGGCATCCTACGTTGAAAAATGTGCTCCAAGTAAAACCTTTAAGTTAACTGGCACACAAGGCTCATCGGCGTTAGAACAAACCAATATTGTAATGCCTTTGTATTTCACCCAGTATTTACCACAGAGATGGTAAAGAGAGTTGCTTAGCATCCAGAGGTCTACACAAAGTGACTTTATGAGTAACAATCTGTAGACCTAAGGAGCATACAAGTTTTCAGCCAATCAAAACTGAACGATATTTTTTGCTAACAACGCTTGGCCTGTCTGTAACCCCATTATTTAAAGCAAATCACTTAACCGGTTTAACAGCGCTTTACGGCCATTATTAGTCACAACAAAGCGCTTAAAACGTTGCTCAAACGCCACGTTATCCGCTTTAAACTGATAGGCCTCAAACAGCTGATGCAAATAGCGTGCTGCCTCATCATAGCCACTGGCGCAGGTGCGATTCGCTTGCTCTTGTGCTTGCTGCCAGCTGTGCTCACGCTGATTGTAGATATCCGTCAACATCTTCTCTTTTTCCGCTTTTTCGATGGCTAATTTTTTTGCGAGCGCCTCAGCTTGCTCTTGCTGTAATTGGCTTTGCGCTTGCTCTATGAAAGGGGAAATCAGGTCGGGGGTTAACCAGTATTGATAGATTTCGTCGGTGTTGGCCGATTCTTTTCGCGTCAGTGCTAAGGCTTGGTGACGGGTTAGCTGGCCTTGCTCAAACAGCGTGCGTAATAGCGTGTCTTTCTCCGCATCCGTGAGATTATGCAGCCACGCATCAAACTGAAATTGGGCTTGTTTGGCTTGGTGACTTGGTTGTTCGTTCAGCACCATCGCAAGTGCCTTAACCCATGCTAACGGAATATCATACAGCGCCGCAAACGTCTGCACCTCTTCACTGAGATGCTCAAAATCGTATTGAATTAACGGTATTTCTTCAGGTTCTTCATTACAATCAAACGCTTTGAGCCACATAAAGTACACAAGACACCAATTCCCGTGGATTAACTCGCTACGTAACCCAGCTAAATGCTGGAAAAAGTCGTCAGCCTGTTCATCGTCAAAATACTCGCCATACTCTTCGATGGAAAAAATCAGCAGTTGCCACTCATCGCTTTGATGTACATGAAGCCCATCGCTTGAAAAGGCAAGCAACGCTTCAGGGATCGTTCCGGCAGGTAACTTGATGTATACATCGATTGAGCCCCAATCGGCATAGTAAAACCCGATATCGAAGTATTTTAACATCAGCGTAGAAGGTTCCGCCTTTAAGTCACTGTAGGTGTAATACACCTGAAAGGACGTAGCAGTGATGTCCACACGGCTTGAAATGGTTCTGAGTGCTTGGCGCGCCTTAGCATCTAAGTAACCATCCAGACGCTCGAATTTATAGTATTGATATTCGCTCACGATGGCCTTGCTATGCGTTAATGGTGAATTGAAAAGTTTGTTTTAACAAAGGCTGTACCTTAACAACTCTGCCGATCGGTTCAGCGCCTTTGTAACGTCTTGGCTCAATGATCAAAAATCCCCAAAACTGTAAAAATCGCTCAATAAATCTTGATTCGATGAGCATGCTTAAACTTCTTTCTGGCGAGAAGTAATCATCCAAAGCGAATGCAAGCAGTAAATCGGGGAAAGCCGTCATCACCTCTTTCACCAGCTTTTCTACACTGTGATGACCTTGTAGGCGCCACAACATAAATAACCAAAAGGTTCGTAAGTCGACATCAAACTCAAAACCATCCAAATAGCCCCAGTTATATTTGCCGATGGCAGCCTCTAACATAGGTTTAAAAAATGCCTGTATGCCTAGAGCTTGATACTGCTTTTGCGCTGACTTTTTAACATGATAACGGCCACTACGAAGGTAAATAATACCGCAAATGTCGGCTAACACTCGGGTGTAGTGCAAGGCATTAAACTTGTCTTCAGAACTGCCCGCAAACTCACTGCTGCTAATATTTATTGGAAACTGAGCAACGGCAAACTCAGGTAATAACTCACTGGCCTGTTTAACCAACTTAGTCGGTAAGTTGCCTTTACTTGTGGCTTTGAAGGAGCCTTCTTGCGCCATGGCCTCATCAAGAATTAGCGCTAGATAACGCATCACCGGACTGGTTGAAAGATCGTCTGGTGTGCTGATTTTCACCCACTGTAATTGCTCAAAAGGCGCATATAGCCAATTGGCCATTTGTGTTGGTGTTACGCCACAAAAATCGGGATGAGGTTGATTATTGCGGTCTTGCACTTTGTATTGTAAAGCTGCGTTAAGTTCATCAAGGCTCAAATTTGGGTTCATTGCCAACATGGCCTCAACATCATCGAACACTTGGGCATGTTGCTGGAAAACGCTGCTCATACAACAACGTTTAAACTTTTTACCACTGCCACAATGGCAAGGATCGTTACGACCGAGTTTCATTGCTGTCTCTTTTTATTGTTGTAGATACTTACTGACAACACCTTAAAACTTTGCACTCACGACAACACCGTTAAAATTAAGGCAATCTTTGATTCTTTGCTGCTGAACCGCGCTAAGCGTGTCGATATCATGGAAGGCAAACTCTGAATGTTCGTGGCTTAAACAAATTGCCGTATCAGGCGAGGGTTGTACTAGCTCGCAGCGAAAGATAAAGGCTTGGGATTGATAGGTACTGTGATAATAAACGCCGCTTAGATAATGGATGCTAACCTCAAGCCCCAATTCCTCTTGGCATTCGCGCAGCAGCGCTTCGTGAATGGTCTCTCCTGGTTCTAAGGCGCCGCCGGGTAAGCCCCAAGCAAAATTGCCATAGTTCGCTTTGAGCAGCAGCACTTGCCCTAATTCATTGGTGATCACTGCATGACTACTGAGCCGAAACCTATCTTCAAATGCCATCTACCCATCCTACGTTGGCGCGATTACCAGCTTGCTATTTGCTATTTGCTATTTGCTATTTGCTATTTGCTATTAAAAGTATTGCAGCTGGCAGGTTTGCCGGAGGCAAAGCCGATATTAAACCATTTCACTCTGTCAGCCGAACTACCATGGGTAAAGGCTTCAGGTTGCACCGCGCGACCCGCCATTTTTTGCAGGCGATCATCACCCACAGCACTAGCGGCGGTAATGCCTTCTTCTACATCGCCAGGCTCAAGCAAATTGAGCTGTCTATCGACATAATGCCCCCACACGCCAGCGTAACAGTCGGCTTGCAATTCGAGGGCAACACTCAGTTGATTGGCCTGCGCCTTGCCAGCGGCTTGCTGCGCCTGACGCACTTTAGTGCTGGTGCCGAGTAGGTTCTGTACATGGTGACCGACCTCGTGGGCGATAACATAGGCAAAGGCGAAATCCCCCGGTGCTCCGAGTTTTTTCAACTCCTCGAGAAAACTCAAGTCGATATACACTTTGCCGTCAGCGGGGCAATAGAAAGGCCCAGATTGCGCCTGTCCCATACCGCATCCCGTTGAGGTCATATTGCGATAAAGCACCAGTTTGGGCTCGACATATCGCCCCTGTAGCAATTGATTCCAAACGGTCTCCGTCGTGCCAAGAATCGCCGCCACAAACTGGGCATTTTCATCTTGAGCCGCGGTATTACTGGCCGATTGAGACTGACTAAACCCCGCTTGATTACTCGGTTCGAGGGATAATCCGCCGGTAAAATATTGAAACGCAAAATATAACCCGCCCAGCAGCAATACCACTCGACCGATTTTAGTTTGCAGCAGAAAAGGCAATAACCTAAGCAAGAGCGCACTGGGCACGCCCGCCGACGCCATCTGTTGGTCCCGTCTGTCTTCGATATTGGAGCTGCGATCACTGTCACGCCAACGCATTGGATTTCCTCGGCTATGGGTATGCAATAGACATTTCAGTTTAGCCGTTATTTGGGATCATTCTGCTCAGTAGGAGCCGCTTTTAACGAGCGCAAAAACAGCCCTAGCCCACCAAAGGCTAACACTAAAATCACGATCAAATCGAAGGCCGACATGGCTTTAAAGTGAAACTGAATCGAGCTGATCACGCCTACAAGTAAGGCGACTAAGGAGCCTAAGGTAAGCAGCCAACCGAGCTTAGTCTTGGCATCAAAAAACACCATCACTATCCCGAGGATAAACGGCAGCATCACCATACCTGTGGTGATCGATAATCCCTGTCCAAAGGCATTCATGCGGTAGAGGCCGTAACCTAGCCCAAAACTGGAACTTACCTGTATCGCATTGAATAACAGATAGAATCCTGCACACATCATGGCAAGTCCAATAAAAAACTGGCCAATACCGCCCTGTGTTCCTCCCGCTCCCTTCATACCAATCCTTTCTATTGACGTTGTTGAATCGCCCGATCTACAGCTTGTTTAAGCTGTTGTTCCTCTTCAGCCTTTTTGGCCTTTTCATGGGCAGTTAACTGCTTATCCGCCTCATCCACGCAGCGCTGTTTATCTAGCATGGGTTCATAGGGGTCGACATCCGTCCGGGCGGAACAGGCTAGCTCAGCACAGCCAGAGGTCAATAATAATGTGGACAAGACTAACATAATCAATGGGGTTTTCATCTTCGGCTCCTCAACAAATGCTACAAAATAACTACACTTAGCCAAACTAACATTGCCAAGCTTTACTTGAGCTGTATCGATTATGTGCTCAACGATATTGACACAGATCCACGAAAGGCAAACACTGAGTGATGTTTTTTTATCCACCCATGACCAACTCCCCCTTGGTTCACCTTGGGGCGTTAATTAAGACAAGGACTGCGCTTGAATACTCTACTCTTAGGTAAAGGTGAGCAACAGGTTCACTTAAATCTTAAATATGCCAACCGCCACGGACTGATCGCTGGCGCTACAGGTACAGGCAAAACCGTTTCGCTGATGACGCTAGCCGAAGGCTTTTCCCGCCAAGGTGTACCCGTCTTTCTTACTGATATCAAAGGCGATATTTCAGGACTCGGTGTCGCAGGCACACCAAACGATAAGCTATTGAAGCGGGCGGCAGAAATCGGGATAGTAGATTATCAAACCGAGGCAAACCCCGTCGTTTGCTGGGATCTCGCGGGAGAGCAAGGGCACCCCTTACGCACAACTGTGAGTGAAATGGGGCCGACCTTACTCGGGCGCATTCTCGAGCTAAACGACACCCAAAGCAGCATTTTAGACATAGTGTTTCAACTGGCTGACGACCAAGGTTTATTGTTACTCGACCTCGACGATTTGCGCGCCATGCTCAACTTAGTGGCCGATGAGCGCAAAGACATCTCAGCCAAATATGGGCTTATCAGCGCCCAGTCCCTTGCCGCCATTCAACGCTCAGTGCTTGGTTTAGCGCGCGATGGGGGTAACGACTTTTTCGGTGAACCTGCACTTCAACTCGAAGACTTGATGCGCACTAACTTGCAAGGGCGCGGCATTATCAACCTGTTAGCCGCCAATAAACTCATCTTGACCCCTAACCTCTATTCCAGCTTCTTACTCTGGCTGCTATCAGAACTGTTTGAAAATTTACCCGAAGTTGGCGATCTCGATAAACCTAAATTAGTCTTCTTTATTGATGAGGCACACCTATTATTTGAGGGCTGCCCAGCAAGTTTGCTTAAACGCATAGAGCAAATTATGCGGCTTATCCGCTCCAAGGGCGTCGGGGTATATTTCTGCTCGCAATTTCCCGACGACATTCCCAATGAAATTCTCGGTCAACTCGGCAATCGCATTCAGCATGCCCTCAGGGCGTATACCCCAAGGGATCAAAAAGCCGTTAAAACCGCAGCCGAAACCTTTGTATCGAATCCTAAATTGATGGTCAGCGAGGTAATTTCACAACTCGCCGTGGGCGAAGCCTTAGTGTCAACCCTTGCCGAGAAAGGTGTGCCGACTATGGTTGAGCGCACCTTAATAGCACCACCACGCTGCCGGATGGGGCCAGCCACGACCGAAGAGTTAACCGCTATCCGTCATCAGAGTCCGATTGGTGGTAAATACGATACTTTAGTCAATCGCGAATCCGCCTATGAGCTATTGAATCAACGTCATACCGAACAAACGAATGGCAGCGGTACTGCGCAAACAACCAGTACGCCAACGACCAAAGCAGCTGAGCAAGGCTGGTTTAGCGAGCTTATCTTTGGCAATAAACGCCGCCAAGGATTAGCCGAAACCTTGTCGAAACAAGCGGCGAGAACCGTGGGTAATCAACTCGGTAAACAAATATTGCGCGGGCTACTCGGCGGCATACTGGGAAAATCGACTCGCAGGTAAGGTAATGAAATGTGTAAATACCGTGTTCTGAACCGCATATTTTATATACAGATTAGCACTAGCATTAGCGTGAATTATTCTAAGCAGCGAGTGGATCTTCCTTAGGATTTCGGTGATAAGATTATTTTGCGAGTACAGCTCAGAGAGGCAAACAAATTCAAATAAATTACCAATCGTTTTAAATAGTTGTGATTTAAAAATGGTGTAATTCGAGTTTAAACGTTTCGCTTTAATCAGGACATCATGGAACGGGTTTTATGCAAATGGCTTACATGATTAGCCTGATGAACAACCACTGAAAGTACATGGAGTTAACTATGAGTAAAGAGCAAAAAAATCGCAAAGAGGCCAAGAAAAAGCCGTTAATGTCGATCAAGGAAAAACGCGCTGCAAAGCACGCCAAAAACGCGACTAAAGGCCTCCTCGATAACGTTAAGTAATATTGTGACACCTTAGGGTGCGCTTCCAATATCTTGATTAAGGGTTAACTACGGTTAGCCCTTTTTATTAGCCCGTTTTTTATTCTCACCAACTTACCGATAATTTATTCCGCAAACACAAAAACGCTAACATACTGATTTTTAAATGTTCATAGGCTAGAACGCCTTTATTTAGGACCTCACCTAGACTAAAGCAATATCTACAATGCTTGAGTCTTTTGCTATGGTTTTATTCACCTAAATCCACACATTCTGAACGCAACACACTTGCCGATATGTTCCTAGATGCAGATGTAATCTACGCATTATCGACTCATGGTTACACTGATTAACTCGGCACATTAGCCGTAAAAAATCACCATCTAGCTTGTATCGAAAGGCGTGTTAAAGCTTGTATTTTGAACAGTTTTGGGTATATAAGGTCTGATACTAAAATAAATAATCAATGATATCTATTGTTCTTACCCTACTATAACACAATAAAAAATAAGGATATTTAAGCATGAAAATCAACAAACGTTTTATCGCCGTGGGCGCCGCTTTAACCCTCTCACTCAGTGCAGCCACGATGGCGGCCGCACCTGCCTTTATCAATATTCTGACCGGTGGTACCAGTGGTGTGTATTACCCGATTGGTGTGGCACTGTCGCAACTTTATGGTACAGGTATTGAAGGCGCGAAGACCTCAGTACAAGCCACTAAAGCCTCGGTTGAAAACCTTAACTTGCTGCAAGCCGGTCGTGGTGAGCTGGCCTTAGCCTTAGGTGATTCAGTGGCTGCGGCCTATCAGGGCGATGCCGATGCAGGCTTTAAAAAACCGTTAGATAAGGTGCGCGTGCTCGCAACCGCTTATCCTAACTATATTCAAATAGTGGCGAGTAAAGAATCAGGTATCAAAACCTTAGCTGATTTAAAAGGTAAACGTATTTCTGTCGGTGCACCTAAGTCGGGTACTGAACTCAATGCTCGCGCCATCTTCAAAGCGGCTGGTTTAAGCTATGAGGATATGGGCAAGGTTGAGTTTTTACCTTACGCTGAATCCGTTGAGCTGATTAAAAACCGTCAGTTAGATGCAACCTTACAATCCTCGGGCTTAGGGATGGCGGCAATTCGTGATTTGGCAGCGACGATGCCAATCAACTTTGTTGAAGTCCCCGAAGATGTGATCCTCAAAATTAATAATCCTGCCTATCAGCATGGAGTCATCCCCGCATCGACCTACGAAGGTCAAACTGCTGATGTCTCAACGGTTGCGATTCAAAACCTATTTGTCACTCACGCGGGAGTGTCAGACGATTTAGCCTATCAGATGACCAAACTGATGTTTGAACATTTAGATCGTCTCGGTAATGCGCACTCAGCGGCAAAAGCGATTCAATTAGACAAAGCGACCAAAAACCTACCAGCGCCACTGCACCCTGGTGCGGAGCGTTATTTCAAAGAAGTTGGCGCACTCTAAGGGTGTAACCTCAATCTGAGCGACCCTTTTCCAACTAAGCACTTGGGTGATTCCCCAAGTGCTGCGTCGCCCTCTGTTGTCTAATGCTGTGAGGCATAAATATGAGCGATTCCGAACAAGGCCTAGGTGCAAGCACCAGTGACTGGCCCAAAGCGCTGTTTTATACGGCACTTATTTTCTCGATTTTTCAAATCATTACCGCCGCATTTCACCCCGTATCGACTCAAGTGCTGCGGGCAACCCACGTTGGTTTTTTACTTTTAGTGGTTTTTTTAAGTTATCCCGCCGTGGGCAAGTCTCGCCCTTGGCAACCCTTAGCTTGGCAGCTTGGCCTTGCGGGCATGGCAACGGCCGCCTATCAATGGATTTTTGAGGCCGATCTGATCCAACGTTCGGGTGAATTAACCGATGCCGATATGGTCATGGGTATTATTTTGATTGTATTAGTGTTTGAGGCCGCGCGGCGGGTGATGGGTTGGGCATTACCAATCATTTGCTGTATTTTCTTAGCCTATGGCTTATTCGGCCAATACCTCCCCGGCGACTTAATGCACCGCGGCTATGGCGTTGATCAAATAATCAACCAGTTATCCTTTGGCACCGAGGGGTTTTATGGCACTCCAACTTATGTGTCGGCCACTTATATCTTCCTGTTTATTTTGTTTGGTGCCTTTTTAGAACAAGCAGGCATGATCCGTTTGTTTACCGATTTTGCGATGGGCTTATTCGGCCATAAACTGGGTGGCCCGGCCAAAGTCGCCGTGGTTTCCTCGGCGATGATGGGGACAATCACAGGATCGGGCGTCGCCAACGTGGTGACCACTGGACAATTTACCATTCCACTGATGAAACGCTTTGGTTACCGTCCCGCCTTTGCCGGTGGTGTTGAAGCCACCTCCAGTATGGGTAGCCAAATCATGCCGCCGATTATGGGCGCAGTTGCCTTTATCATGGCCGAAACCATTAACGTGCCGTTTATTGAAATAGCCAAAGCGGCCTTACTGCCAGCGTTACTGTATTTTTGCTCCGTTTTTTGGATGGTGCATTTAGAAGCCAAACGCGCCAATCTTTGTGGCTTGCCTAAAGATCAATGTCCCGATCCTTGGGCGGCGGTTAAAGCGCGTTGGTATCTGCTTATTCCATTGTTTATTTTGGTTTATTTGCTGTTTTCTGGCAGAACACCGCTGTTCTCGGGCATGGTCGGTTTAGCGCTGACCTCGATAGTGATCTTAGGCTCAGCCATTGTGCTGCGCCTGCCTTCTAATGCCCTGCGTTTTGCCTTTTGGATTGCCCTTGGCGTACTGTGCGCGGGCTTCTTCCAGATGGGGATTGGCGTGGTATTTGGAGTCATTGCCATACTCGTGGCCATCTGTTGGTTTATCAAGGGCGGTAAAGATACTCTGACTATTTGCTTACATGCATTGGTCGAAGGTGCCCGCCACGCCGTACCAGTTGGGATTGCGTGCGCCTTAGTGGGAGTGATCATCGGTATTGTCTCGCTCACGGGAATAGCCTCCACTTTTGCCAGCTATATTCTCGCTGTCGGGCAGGATAACCTGTTCTTATCCTTAGTATTAACTATGCTCACTTGTCTGGTATTAGGCATGGGAATACCCACCATCCCTAACTATATTATTACCAGCTCAATTGCCGCACCGGCGTTACTGGATTTAGGCGTGCCGCTGATCGTCTCCCATATGTTTGTGTTTTACTTTGGGATTATGGCTGACTTAACACCACCCGTTGCCTTAGCCTGTTTTGCGGCCGCGCCGATTGCAAAGGAGTCGGGGCTTAAGATCAGTCTGTGGGCGATTCGTATTGCTATCGCGGGCTTTGTTATCCCCTTTATGGCGGTTTACGATCCAGCACTAATGCTGCAAAGCGATAGCTGGTTGGCAACGGGTTTTGTGGTGCTAAAAGCAACCGTTGGTATTGGTATCTGGGGCGTAATTTTTACGGGTTTCTTACTGCAAAAACTCTATTGGTGGGAACGGGTTATCGGCTTCCTCGCTGGAGCCAGTTTGATCCTTGCCACCCCGCTCAGTGATGAAATTGGCTTTGGACTGGCGCTACTGTTTATCGTGCAGCACAGCCTCAGAGCCCGCAAACTGAAACGTCTTGCCGAGCAGGGGTAATGTTTTGGAAGTTTATGCAAAGGTAAGGCAATAGCATGCTAGGTCTATGTTTAGGCCTAGCTGGCACACTGTGGGCACAAGTGCCCACAGAGCAGTTCACCCTCGCGTGGAACCACAGCATCGAAAAAATTCGCTGGGAAGAAGACTATCAGCTCACACCACAAGGCTTAGTGTTAGTTGAAGCCAGAGTGAAAGGCACAGGTGCGGGTATGGAAATCCCTGATGATGCGGTGTTTAACAATGGAAGTTGGCATTATCAGCCCAAGCTGCCCGTGCTGCCCAAATTACGCTTAGGTCGCATCCCCGAAGCGGGAGATTTTGAGCTGTGTTTCGCCAACGCCACAGGTAAAGTGCAATGCCAAGCCATGAGTCATTGGCTTGGCCCTCCAAATAAGCAAGATGCCGCTGTTGAGGTATGGAGTTGTGAGCAGTGAAATATCACTTTATAGCGACGCGCAAGCAAGGCGCGATGCTGCCCATTAGCGCTCAATAATGCTCTTAACGAGAGAAGCTGTAGCCGTTTTTCCCTTGATGTTTAATGCGATACATGGCGGCGTCTGCACGCTCGCAACTTTCAGCAAAACTATCACCATCACTAAAAATATCAATGCCGATGCTCAGTCCAATCGCCACTTCATGACCTTCAAGTAAAAAAACCTGTCGATAAACATCAAGCAAGGATTGTGCAAGCATGCTTAATGATTCAATCTCGGTGGATGGCAGTATGATCACAAACTCATCACCACCTAACCGTGCGATCTTCGCTTGCTCCCCCGAATGAGCGACCAAAGAATCTGCAACGTGCACTAATAAATTGTCGCCAAATTTATGGCCGTAACGGTCATTTAAGGCTTTAAAACCATCAAGATCGATAAAAAATAACGCACCACTCATGCCGGGCTGCAAGCACTCATCGAAGGCCTTGGCTATAGCTTGGCGATTCATCAGGTTGGTAAGTGGGTCGCTATGGGCGAGTAGCGCTAAATCGAGTTCATAACGCTTTTCTTGGGTGATATCGATATGGCTGCCCATCATCCGCAGCGGTGTACCATCAGGTAAACGTTCTACAATGCGGCCCCGATCCGACACCCAAGTAACGCTGCCATCTTTATGCAGCATTCGGTGCACAGCCTGGTAATAATCGGCCTTGCCATTCACATGATCTTCAAAGGCTTGGATTACCCAGTCTTTATCTTCTGGGTGTAATTTGCTTTTCCAGATATCAACATGGGCTGCTAACTCATCGGGGCTAAAACCGAGCATTTCGCCCCAGCGCATATTGAAAATGGTTAAATTCCCACTTGGAATATGCTGTTCCCATAAGCACAAACCATTGCCATCAAGGGCGGCGAATAGTTTCTCTTCGGCACGACGATTCAACGCCGTTAATTGAGCGTTTTCACGTTTAAGCTGTGCAATTTCGGCCTGAAGTTGCTTAATCTGTTCTGCTGCCGTATCCGATGCCACAGAAAAATCTCTTTCCTTAACGTGGGGAAACCTCGTCCAGTGTAAAACAAACAATGCCGAAGTGACATAGTGAGGAGGGCGAGAAAACCCTAGATCATACTCGCCCTATCGAGCTTACACAGACTCTTACTATCTTGTCATACTTAGTCGCGAGTCAGTACTTCAAGCAATTCGATTTCAAAAGTGAGATCAGAATTGGGTTTGATATGAGCCCCAACTTGGCGCTCGCCGTAGGCTAAATGAGCTGGCACCAATAACTTGCGTTTGCCGCCCACTTTCATCCCCATAATCCCTTGGTCCCAGCCTTTAATCACTCGGCCAGTCCCAATCACACATTGAAATGCCTGACCACGGTCATAGGAGGAATCGAACTGCGTACCATCCTGCAAGAAACCGCGGTATTGGGTAGTGATCAACGCGCCTTTTACAGCCTCTTTTCCATCACCGACAACCAGATCGATTATTTCTAATTCAGTCATTTAATTAATCTCTTACTCTTCACTTAACACAGTGATTTATCAAAGTGTCTATTCTAACATCGGCACTCCTACTTGTCGGCGTGCCGTGGGGATTTTGTGGCTTATACCAATCTTGCTTGATCCTATCCTCCTTTAAATTCCACTTATTCAACCCCATATCTAGATCATCCCCGAGCTTAGGAGCCAGATTATGATTATCGCTTGCCCCCACTGTGACACCTTAAACCGCGTGCCCCAAGAGCGGTTAACTGAGCAGCCGACCTGCGGCAAATGCAAACAGAATCTGTTTGCGGCGGCTCCGATTGAACTCACAAGTGCCAATTTTATCAATCATGCCCATAAATCAGAGTTGCCCTTAGTTGTTGATTTTTGGGCCAGCTGGTGCGGTCCCTGTAAGAGTTTTGCGCCTATATTTTCTGAGGCCGCAAAAGTATGGGAGCCAAGATTCCGCTTCGGTAAAATCAATACTGAAGAACAACAAGCCCTTGCGGCTCAATTTAATATACGCTCCATTCCTACCTTAATGATTTTCAAGCAGGGACAACTCCTCGCGCAGCAAGCCGGCGCCTTACCTAAGCCAGCGTTCGATCAATGGTTAAAACGTTATAGTTAATGTGTCCTTCGCCCATAAAAATACCCAGCTAAGCTGGGTATTATTATTTGGATGAATCAGAGGCGATTACACTTCCCAGAAGGTGTGAGCAATAATGCCCAGCACTATCATGCTGAGGAAGTTAACTATCATGCCCACTCGCACCATTTCCGACTGCTTGATATGGCCAGAGCCATAAACAATGGCGTTAGGCGGCGTCGCCACAGGCAACATAAAGGCGCAGGAAGCTGCAATACCAATTAGCACGGATAGCATGACGGGGGATACCCCCAATGCTTCGGCAATCGCCGCAAATACAGGCACTAACAGCGCCGCACTCGCGGTATTACTGGCAAATTCGGTTAGCATTACCACAAAGGCGATCACCGCAAACACAAACAGCGACATGTGGGTGCTGCCAAAAATATCCGTCATCCAGTGCGCGAGGAACACACTGGTACCGGTAGTTTTGAGCACGGCACTCAAGGTCAAACCGCCACCGAATAAAATCAACACGCCCCAGTCAGTGGTCGATTCAATCTTCTTCCAACCAACTAAACCGAGCCCCGCCAGTAATACCACAGCACCGAGTGCAACGACGGTATCAAACTGGGTTATTCCGCCAAGCGCTTTTGCCAAGGGCACACTGAAAATCCAGCAAAATACGGTCGCAAGGAAAATAACCAGCGTCAGTTTTCCTTGGAACGTGAGCTTTTGATCTTCAAGTGCAAGCTCGCATTTAGCCGACAAGTCTGGCTTAAAGTACCAATAGAGCGCAATGAGCATCATAGGGAGCATTAAGATCACGGTTGGAATGCCAAATTTTAGCCAATCGCTAAAACTTAACCCCACCTGCGCTGCGGCAATCGCGTTGGGCGGACTGCCGACTAAAGTACCAATACCGCCGATATTAGCGGAATAGGCGATCCCCAATAATAGGAACACATAGGTACTGTGATAGGTTTTACGATCTAATTGCTGCAAAATTCCCAGTGCCAGAGGCAGCATCATTGCCGTGGTTGCGGTATTACTGATCCACATCGACAGCAGCGCAGTTACCCCAAACAACATTAAGCAGGCAATACTCAGCTTGCCTTTAGAGGCCAGCAGCAATTTTTGCGCGATTAAGGTATCAATCTTTTGATTGTGCAATGCAGCTGCAAGCACAAAACCACCGAAAAATAGATAGATAATTGGATTGGCAAAGTTACTCATGGCCTCTTTAGTTTCAAATACCCCAAAGAATACCGCCAAAATAGGCACTAAAATCGCAGTAATACTGATATGAATCGCTTCGGTTAACCACAGAATGGCTGCAAAGACTAAAATCGCAAGCCCCGTATTCACTCCCTGCTCAAAGGGTAATCCGTAATACAGTGCAAACAGCAGCACAATATCCGCCATTAAGACCAGCATGTTTTTCTTTTCAAGCCCAGTATTGGCGGGCGAATGATTAGGGGGAACCGACGTTGATTGCGTTAAGGACATGGTGACTACTACCTTCATACCATTATTTTTTCTAGCAAATTTAGGGCATAGGTCACACCAGTAAAAGCAGTTTATTTTGTACTTTAGCTACATAGCAACAACAAAATGCTAAGACTTAAAACGCAAAAAACCCATTTTCGCGATAAAAACCACCTATTTTTGATCTTAAGTGATGAACAAAACTTTCAAACGGATAAAAATACTGCAAAAGCTTGATAAAGCTGTAACTAAATAAATATTTAAAACTGTGACAAAGATCAAATCTCAGCGTAATTCAAAGTGATAAAAGCCTTAATTTAATATTAATTTTTAACAATATAAAATGCTAATTAATTGCATAACATCCAGATAATCATCCCACTGACTTTTCATCGCTAATAACAAAGCTTATGAGCACTAGAGCGTGTTAATATTTCGAGATTAGATTTTGTTCGTTCTGATAAGTAAGTGATCACCAAACAACGCGTTGAATGTTGCTTTTTCACCCAAACCAATAACATTTAAACTTCAATATCTATATGAATAATAAACACAAATATTATTCACCATCTCAGTCAATCTAACTCACTTTACCCCGTCAGCAATCCAGCCTAGAGTCGCGACCGTAATCGTGCCTTCTGTTTATTTTTTTACCTGTTTTGGTACCGCTTGTGGAAAATATGCTGTTAGCTCAACCCAATCAAAAGCCAGGGCTTTTTGTTCCAGTGGCAGGACTTAGTCTATTTGCTTTAGCGTCAGGCTACTTGATGAGTTTGATCCCACTCTCACTCACCTACTTTGATTTGAGCCTTGATCTTGCACCTTGGCTGGCGAGTATTTTCTACCTTGGCTTATTACTGGGCGCACCTTGTATTGCACCGATTGTCAGCCGCATAGGTCATAGTAAGGCCTTTATTTTGTTTTTAAATATCTTACTGTGCAGCGTTGTAGTGATGGTTTTGCTGCCACAGAGCAGTGTTTGGTTAGCAGCACGCTTGATTGCAGGCATCGCCGTGGCGGGGATTTTTGTGGTAGTTGAATCCTGGTTACTAATGGCCGATACCCAAAAACAACGGGCAAAACGTTTAGGTTTATATATGACCGCCCTCTACGGTGGCACCGCCATCGGGCAACTCGCCGTAGATTATTTAGGCACCACGGGTAATTTACCCTACTTGGTGGTGATCGGTTTGCTGGCCGCCGCCAGTTTGCCTGCACTGTTGGTTAAACGTGGCCAACCACAGTCCAGTGAACAACACGCTATTGCCCTTTCCGACCTAAAAACCTTAAGTAAACCCGCCGTGATCGGCTGTTTAGTCTCGGGATTATTACTAGGCCCCATCTACGGCTTATTGCCTGTGTATGTGTCGCGAGACATGGGTTTTGCCCAGCAAACAGGGCAATTTATGGCGCTGATCATTATGGGCGGCATGATAGTTCAGCCCTTAGTAAGCTATTTATCCCCGCGTGTTGAAAAGAGTGTGTTGATGACCGCCTTTTGCTTAGTGGGTGCAGCGGCGCTGTTGTTACTGATGCAAACATCGCTTGTGGGATTATGGTTAGGTTTTGTGTTACTCGGTGCCTGCGCCTTTGCTCTCTATCCCATCGCCATCAGTCTGGCCTGCGATCATTTACCCAGCAGCCAAATCGTCTCCGCCACTCAGATTATGTTGCTCAGTTATTCCGTAGGTTCGGTTATTGGTCCGGTTGCCGCCAGTCGTTTTGATGATGTAGAACATGGCTTACCGCTCTACTTAGCAGCAAGCTTTTTAGTCACGGTTTGCTACCTCAGTGCACACTTACTGGCCCGAAGTAAAGCTCGCCTACCCACTGCGAAGGCTTAGTCCAGAGCCGTTAATGTTAAGTCTCTCCCCCTGTGAATAGCAATGGGCGCCGATAACGGCGCTCATTGTGATTACGATGTTTGTTGGGTTAATTCTGCCACAGGCACTTTGGCGGGAATGGCCCAGACACTGTCCTGCGGCCCATTAAACACCCGATGGCGAGTAAGCTTGTAACCATAAAAGAACATCCCGCTAAAGGCCAAGGCCGCCAGATCGACGCCTAACGTTGCCGCAGAATAAGGTGCCCATAAGCCTAAACTTGGCGCGATTACCGCAACTAAAGACGTGATTGGCATCGCCAATGTAGCCAAGGCGCACAAAGGCAAAATCACTAGCGCCGCCTTGGCTGCACCACGCCAAAAGGCGAAAGCCACCAGCAATCCAAACACCAGATAATAGAGCCACAAATAGACGTGGTTAATATTGCCAACGTGTACATATAACCATTTACCCAGCAGCATACTTACCGCTAAAGCGGCAACAGAGCCAAGGCAAATCCCCACTGTGGCGCTGGCCATTAAACGGCAGGCACGGGTTTGCTCAGTTGCCAACTTTTTACGACGCTTTTCCAGCCACAGCAAATTGCCACTGTAAAATAAAAAAGCACCGCTCAAACCTAAAAAGAAATACACCCAGCGCCCGAGGTCGCCACCATAACTGCCAAAGTGTAACCCAAAGAACACTGCGACCGTTCTAGCCCAAATCCCCCTGTCACTTTGGTCAATAGTGCTATTGGATACGTTGAGGCTATAGGGATGCAGATATAAATAATCAGTGACGGGTCCACGCATAAAACCATTGGGGTTATATAACCCCAAGCGCAAGGTCGCACGGGGATTATCCAAGTTCATAAAGGTCATTTCATTCACTTGATAATCGGGGGCGATTTGCTGCACCTTGGCTAACACAGTGGTGACCTTTGGCAAATCGGCAAGTGTATAGGGCGTTCTGTCAGGCGCGGGCTGGATAAAGAGCGGTTTTTCACCATAAACCATATGCTTAAGCCCATCGTAAAGCTGATCATGGAAGGCAAACACAATCACAGTTACACATATCACTAGATGAAATGGCAGACTGGTAATGCCTACTAAATTATGGGCATCAAGCCAGAAACGACTCTCACCTTTATCTTTACGCAGAGCAAAAAAGCTTTTGGTTAAGGTGGGCAGTAAAAAAATCACCCCAGAAACCAATGCTAAGAAGTATAAAACGGCGGCTATCCCCAACACATAGACACCTGCCTGATCGTGACCGACTTCGCCGGCAATCCCTGCGGTGCGATGTAATTGGTCAATCAGCTCAGCCAACTCACTGGGCGTACTTAACTGTGTCAGTAGCTGCCCATTTTCGTCAAGACTGGCATGCCAAAGCTGGTGACTCATGCTGAGTTCACGCTCCGAGCCCTGTTGATACCAGGTCATCGGCGATTGATGCGCATCATTTAAGTGCAAACTAAAACCGGTTTTGGCCTTATCATCTTGCGCTAACACTTGCGCGACTAAATCATCCAGTTTGTCAGCGGGCACTTGAGGCAAAGTTAGGGCTGGCGGCATTGACCAAGCGTCAATCGCCCCCTTAAACATGGTGAGCGAACCAGCATAAAAGCCGATAAACAATACGATTCCCGCGATGATACCAGTCCAAATATGGATAGACTGATACACACGTAACACATCACTGCGAACTTTCATCCTTGTCACCTAAAGGTATATAACACTATATAAGTCAAAACGTTAAACAAGCCCAAGTAGCCAATTGCCCTGAGTCCGGTTTTAAACATAAAGCTAAAACTTAAGATCAATAACCAGATAGGCGTAATCAGCCACATGTTGAACTGCACTTTAGTATCGGCATCGATGCCGCCTGGGCCAAACCAGGCAAATAACCCCACCAATCCAAGTGCTAAGGTAAATCCTAAAATCAATCCAGCCAGTGACTTAGTCCACCAGTCGGGTTGCAATTTATCCTGTTCAGCTAAACGTGCCATGAGTTATTTCCGACCGAAAAGTGAGATAAAAGGCACTAACCCCGTCAATAACATCAACAGGGCTAACCAAATAAAAATCGCGGCGCTAAGGGTAAATAGACTGAGCCAACCGAGTAAACTGGCAAAGGCAAAACCATAGGCGAGTAACCGCCAAGGCCGCTTAGGAAGGGAGCTTGCAAATAGTTTTTGCTGCTTGTTCGTCACATAAAATAACAAACAGGCCAACAGCGTCGCTAACACAGATATAAGTTGCAACACGGGATGTTTTCCTCTCACCACAAAGCGTTAGCATTCGAGTCCATTTGCCTATGCTCGGTGTATATCCTATAAAAAGATAAACGCATGAAAGCAATGGAAGAATTTGAATCTCAGGACTCTAGCCATGGTGAGAATAATTCGCAATAAGATTTACAGTGTAAGGATGAGTTGTGATATTACTGTCACATATTGATAAGCTAGATACCCAATTGTTGCCAGTCGTTAACCATTAAGATACATTTTGCAGCAACCGTTTCGTCTCGATATAAATAGTCATCAACACGATCCGCGCTCACTCCAACCCCATCTCGACGACCCTAGCAAAGGAAGCTAAATGATAAAAAATGAACTCAACCTGCCAAGTTCCTTTGGCCTATCTAAAATCATTCCTTTAGTGATTTTACTCATCCTATTTATCTCACTCTTTGGCAGTTGGTACACGGTTGACCAAGGTGAACGCGGGGTGATTCTACGTAACGGTAAGATCATTGGTACAGCAGAGCCGGGACTTGGGTTTAAACTGCCCATGTTTGACACCGTAGTAAAAATCTCAACCCAAACCCACACGACTAGCTACAGTTCACTACAAGCCTATAGCCGTGACCAACAACCCGCGACACTTAACGCTTCAGTCACCTTTAGCGTACCGCCGGATCGGGTCGAAGAAGTCTATGCCAACTTCAAAAGTATCGATGCCATGGTGGCGCGCTTACTCGACCGCCAAGTGCCAACGCAAGTTGAAAACATTTTTGGTAAATACACCGCAATTTCAGTAGTACAGGAGCGGATCAAATTTGGTATCGATGTGACCAATGCCATCACCCAATCGGTGAAAGGGCCAATCGAGATCACCTCGGTACAGATTGAAAATATCGATTTCTCCAACGCTTATGAGAAATCTGTTGAAGACAGGATGCGCGCAGAGGTTGAAGTACAGACCCAACTGCAAAACCTAGAGAAAGAAAGAGTCAGCGCCCAAATCGCCGTGACCCAAGCGCAAGCGGAAGCAGACTCACAACTCGCCCGCGCGAAGGCTGAGGCCGAAAGTATTAGGATTAAAGGGGATGCTGAAGCCTCTGCGATTAAGAGCCGCGCCGAGGCTCTGGCACAAAATCAAAACCTTGTCGAACTGACCAAGGCCGAGAAGTGGGACGGCAAGCTACCTACCACAGTCTTACCCACCGGCACCCTGCCGTTTATCGATGCAAAGAAGTCGAACTAACAAACGACTAAGCATCGCAAGTAAGCTATTTGCCACTAGCGATACGCATTAGGCTTTACCATAAAAAATCCCCAGTCATTGCTGGGGATTTTTATTTAGCGTTAGCGCTATGAACAGCAATCGCTGCGGCGTAACCAACTTCTTGGGATCTTCTCAAACACCACTTTCGCCATCAACAACGCCAGTACTATGCCCGAAGTGGCCACTAACCAACTTGGTAGCATTTGGTGTTCATGACCAATCTGTGGCATTACCTCAAAGCCAAAGTTCGCCACTAGATAGTTCACTAAGGCACCAGCTACTAAGGCAACACCTAACACACCGCCAAGATAGCCGTAGAGCGCACGCTTACCCAGCTCCTTAGTCACTACACCTAAAGTAGCGATATTGGTTGCAGGGCCTGCCATCATAAACACCAGCACGGCGCCGGGGGACACGCCAGCGAGTAACAAGCCCGCTGCAATCGGCGTCGAAGCCGTTGCGCAGATATACATAGGGACAGACACTAGCACCATCACCAGCATGGCCAGCAACCCATCACCCCACTTAGCCAAAAAGTCAGCAGGAACATAGGTTTGTACTAATGCTGCGAAGAATAAACCCACTAGCAGCCAGAGGGTCGTATCACGCACAAGATCCGTCGCCGCATATTTAAGCCCAATACCAATACGTGCAATCACAGATTCTGACTTCAACTCAGTCGCCATATCCTGAGTCGACGCACAGCAGCTCTCGCCTTCGGCTTGATGGCTCTCAGCCGTTTTCGCGCTTGAGCTACCACAACAAGCGCCCTTCTTCACTACGACTATTTTTTCAGGCGCGACTGTTTGAGTACCACAGCATGAACCAGCATTTTCAACCTTGACCGCACTGACTTTAGCCGCATTAACCATACCGACAGTGCCCATACTTGGGCCACTAGCCGCCATTAGACTAGGCTTAGCCATAGGTGTCATTTTGATTTTCGGTTCGGTTGATGGCGCTTTCGCGTTATCACTGCCGCAACAGGAAGATTTGACCGGCGTAATTGCAGGCGCCTTAGTCGAGGCGCAGCAGCTTTTTACCGCTTCGGCTTTTACCACTGTCTCTGGTGACGGGGATTTTGAGGCGCAGCATGAAGCGACAGGCGCAGCGCTAGCTAATGCCTTATCTGACTGAACCTTGTCTAACTGAGCCGTGTCTGACAGGGCCTCGGCCTTAGCCGCTGGTTTGCCATCGTCATCATCACGTCCCACCAGTAAGCCCGCAACAATGGCGCTAGTGATCGCTGCAATCGGGCGCACTATTGCCATAAAAGGGCCGAGTAACACGTAGGAAACGGTCACCGAATCGACGCCAGTTTCAGGGGTGGAGACTAAAAAGGAGGTAGTTGCCGCTTTCGATGCCCCAGAGCGGCGCAGCCCCACGGCAGCGGGGATCACACCGCAGGAACACAGAGGTAAAGGCGCGCCCAATAACGCTGCCTTGACCACAGTTTTAAAGCCATGTCCGCCGAGCTGCTTTTGCATCCAGGCCATAGGCACGAATACTTTAAGTAAACCCGCCAGAATCAAGCCAAGCAGCAGCCAAGGGGCGGAATCTAAAAACAGATCAATAAAATTCTTCAGTAACATAATTAATCCCCTAATTTATCTGCAGTTGCAGCAATATGTGCATGATCTGAATGAGAGCCTTGCCCATGGTCATGCTCAAACCGAACTCGCTCGGTACTCGACTCTAGCGCCTCTAAAATCGAGCAATGTTCGGCGCTACGAGGCCCGCCGCAGCAGGCATCCGACAAGCTCTGCAAACTGGTTTGAAAATGCAGTAACTCGGCAATCTTCGCCTGTACCTGCGCCAGCTTCAGGTCCACCATGCCCTTTACATCGGCACAGGCCCAATTGGATTTATCAAGATCGATAGACAACAGCTCACTGATTTCACTTAAGGTAAAACCCACCGCCTTCGCCCGCAGAATAAAACGCAGCCGCGCCGCGTCGGCATCGGTATAGACCCGATAGCCAGAGTCGGTTCGGCTCGAAGGCGAAAGTAGACCGTGTTTCTCATAGAATCTGAGGGTATCGGCCTTCACCTCGCATAAATCGGCTAACTCACCAATTCGGTACATAGTTAATCCTTTGCAGTTTTACTCGAATCTTCTCAAGCAACACTGACAATCAATATGATGGAGCGAGTATAAACCTTAGAGCCTACTCCAAGGTCAAGGGCTATTTTCAAATTTACACTTCACCCCAAAATCATTCCACTTTGTTCTGATATCAATATTGTGAAATCGCGCAGAAAAAACACCCGTAAATCCCGTTTTACGGTAGAATACGCGCGCCTGACGTTGGGACAAAAAATATAAGTAGGACCAAGGGGCTTTTGGAAAGCAGAACCGATTGAAGTTGTTCTGTTTTCCGAAAGATCCTTGAAACTAAAATAACTGGACCCTGTACCCAAATGACTGTTGCAAATAATGCCAGACCCATTCGTCGCGCGCTGTTAAGCGTTTCAGATAAAACCGGAATTCTCGAATTCGCCAAAGCATTACACGACCAAGGCGTTGAACTGCTGTCAACGGGCGGCACCGCTCGCTTGTTAGCGGATAACGGCGTGCCTGTTATCGAAGTATCTGACTATACAGGACACCCTGAGATCATGGATGGTCGCGTTAAGACCCTGCATCCTAAAGTGCATGGCGGCATTTTGGCGCGTCGCGGTCTTGATGAAAATGTCATGGCTGCCAACAATATCAATGCAATCGATCTGGTTGCGGTTAACCTCTACCCTTTTGCCGATACCGTTGCTAAAGCCGGTTGCACCTTAGAAGATGCGATTGAAAACATCGACATCGGTGGCCCGACTATGGTGCGCGCTGCGGCGAAAAACCATAAAGACGTGACTATCGTGGTAAATGCGGCCGACTATAATCGCGTATTAGCCGAAATGGCCGCCAACAATGGCAGCACGACTCACGCAACCCGTTTCGATTTAGCGATTGCCGCCTTCGAACACACTGCGGGTTACGATGGCATGATCGCCAACTACTTCGGCACTATGGTTCCAGCGCATAGCACTGATGAGTGCTTCGAAGACTCAAAGTTTCCACGCACCTTCAACACCCAATTAGTGAAGAAGCAAGATCTGCGTTACGGTGAAAACAGCCACCAAACTGCTGCCTTCTATGTTGACACTAAGATCGACGAAGCCTCAGTCGCAACTGCCGTTCAACTGCAAGGTAAGGCACTGTCTTACAACAATATCGCCGATACCGATGCCGCCCTTGAGTGTGTGAAAGAGTTCAGCGAGCCCGCCTGCGTTATCGTTAAACACGCTAACCCATGTGGTGTTGCACTGGGTAAAGACTTGCTCGATGCCTATAACCGCGCCTACCAAACTGACCCAACGTCAGCCTTTGGCGGCATTATCGCCTTCAACGGCGAGTTAGATGCAGCAACCGCTAGCGCTATCGTTGAGCGTCAATTCGTTGAAGTGATTATTGCGCCAGTCGTGAGCCAAGGTGCCCGCGATGTAGTGGCCAAGAAAACCAACGTGCGTCTGTTAGAGTGCGGTCAATGGGATACTAAGACCAAGACCTTAGACTATAAGCGCGTAAACGGTGGCCTGCTGGTGCAAGACCGCGATCAAGGCATGGTTGGTTTAGATGACATTAAAGTCGTGACTAAACGTCAACCGACCGAGAGCGAGCTGAAGGACTTAATGTTCTGCTGGAAAGTGGCTAAGTTTGTTAAATCTAACGCGATTGTTTACGCCAAAGACGGCATGACCATCGGTGTCGGCGCCGGCCAAATGAGCCGCGTCTACAGCGCTAAGATTGCCGGTATCAAGGCTGCCGATGAAGGCTTAGAAGTGGTTAACTCTGTGATGGCGTCCGATGCCTTCTTCCCATTCCGCGACGGTATCGATGCCGCAGCGGCGGCGGGCATCAGCTGCATCATCCAGCCAGGTGGCTCAATGCGCGATGCTGAAATCATCGCTGCTGCCGACGAGCACGGCATGGCCATGGTAATGACGGGCATGCGCCACTTCCGTCACTAATGCCACCTACAGCCAGCACGCCATGTGCTGGCTGTTTCGTTTATCGCACTCTGTAGCGCTAAGAATCTAACCACAAGAATTTAAAACTCAAAGGGATGACTTAACATGAAAGTATTAGTTATTGGTGGCGGCGGCCGCGAACATGCCCTAGCTTGGAAAGCGGCACAATCCCCACAGGTAGAGCTGGTTTATGTTGCACCGGGTAACGCGGGCACAGCCCTCGAGCCAAAGTTAGAAAATATCAACATCAGCGCAACGGATATTCCTGCACTGCTCGATTTTGCAAAAACTAATCAAATCGAACTCACCATCGTCGGCCCGGAAGCGCCACTGGTATTAGGCGTGGTCGATGCCTTTAACGCTGCGGGTTTACCTATTTTCGGCCCAACGAAGGCGGCAGCTCAGCTCGAAGGTTCAAAAGCCTTCACTAAGGACTTTTTAGCCCGCCACAATATCCCAACCGCGGGTTATAAAAACTGTACCGAGATTAGCGATGCCAAAGCCTTCGTGCGTGAATTAACCGCAACGACTGGCTATCCAGTAGTGATCAAGGCCGACGGTTTAGCCGCAGGTAAAGGCGTGATCATTGCCCAAGACCAAGCTGAAGCTGATGCGGCGATTGATGATATGCTCGCGGGCAACAAGTTTGGTGATGCCGGCTCTCGCGTGGTTATCGAAGAGTTCTTAAAAGGCGAAGAAGCCAGCTTTATCGTGATGGTCGATGGTAAAAATATCCTTGCCATGGCGACCAGCCAAGATCATAAAGCCCGCGATAATGCCGATCACGGTCCAAACACTGGCGGCATGGGCGCTTACTCCCCAGCGCCCGTGGTCACCCAAAGCGTACACGATTGGACAATTGCTAATGTTATCCGCCCAACGGTTGATGGCATGGCCGCCGAAGGCAATGTTTACACTGGCTTCCTGTATGCAGGTCTAATGATCGCACCAGACGGTAGCGCCAAGGTACTGGAATACAACTGCCGCTTTGGCGATCCAGAAACCCAACCTATTATGATGCGCTTAAAATCAGACTTAGTTGAGCTATGTTTAGCGGCAACCCGTGGCGAGCTAGATAAAGTCACCGCTGAGTATGACGAGCGCGCCGCAGTTGGCGTAGTACTGGCCGCCGGCGGTTATCCAGATGACTATCGCAAAGGCGATGTGATTGACGGCCTCAGCCTAGGTAATCACGATGCCAAGGTCTTCCACGCCGGTACCGAAATGAAAGGCGGCCATGTAGTCACTAATGGCGGCCGCGTGTTATGCGCTACAGCCTTAGGGAACACAGTGACCGAAGCACAAAAAGCCGCTTATCAATTGGTTGATGAAATCCATTGGGATGATGTGTATTTCCGTACCGATATTGGCTATCGCGCCATTGCCCGTGAACAACAGAGCTAAGGGTTAATCCCACTAAAAATACCGGCCTAATGCCGGTATTTTTATGCCTTAAATTTGACGATCGTCAAATTTAAGATAATGATTTATATAAATTTTATTAAGATATTATCTACTTTAGCCCGTATTATTCCGCTACAATGCTACATAATTGTTAATTCCAAAAATAATAAGGACTCCCTATGGAGATTAGACTTATATCTACCGCCATCGCCTTACTGATTGGCGGTTGCGGGGGCGGCTCTGAGGATGCGAGCACCACCACACCACCCGTTCAGCCACCGACTATCACCCAATATACCGCCAGTGCAAGTCAGGTATCGGGCGGCAAACTCACTCCCGCAAGCCAAAAAGTCGATTCGGGCAAAAGAGCCAGCTTTAGTGTTCAAGCGGACGCAGGCTTTGTACTAGAAAATATTAGTGGCTGTGGCGGTTCATTAGCCGAGTTAACTTATACCACAGCGGCGATGTCGGCGGATTGCACGATTACTCCAGCCTTTATCAGCAATGCTGAAAATGCCATTCGCCATCAAGATCATACCCTTGCCAGCGCCATTGAGCTGATTGACTTCAGCACTGCTGAACTGGCCAGAATTGATACCGTGCGTAAAACGCAAATCACCCAGCTCTATCAAGGTGTAGGTAGCAGCATTAGCTGGCATCCGACCCACGACTCCATTACCTTTTCGAGCTTTATGCCGGAAAACACTTTTACCCTACTGCCATCAAATGTGGATGGCAGTGGTGCCAGTGCCGTTCGCGGCCTAGTGATGGCGGGCGAGCAACAGGGACAAAGCTATGCCGCTATGGGTGGCAACTTATTTAGCGTCAACACTTCTGCGCAGACAGATATACTGTTGAAAAATCTCATCTCATGGCTGACTAAAGGTGGCGATCAACAGGATGGCCTCAGCATAGTCACGGCCCAAATGCCGAGCCGTGCCGACAGTTGGTATTTCCCCCATAACGAAGGGATCCGCACTTGGCTAAGCAAGTACTATCCCGATGCTCACAGTGTCAATACCGCCAATAGCTGCGACTACAGCGCCCTCGCCAGCTGTATCGATACCTTAAAACCCGATTTAATCGTTATCAGCGATATTGACCGCGACAACCTAGGTTACGCGGGCATTCAAGCGGCGATTGCCAAAGCCAAGGCTGCGGGTATTCCCCTGCTACTCTCAAATTATCGACGCGAACAAAGCGCTATGCTCTCGCCACTCTATCTTGAGATGGGACTCTCTACCGCGGGCAACTATTGGTCGAAACTCAACGCCGACAATCTGAGTGTAAGTAGCATTCTGGCTGAAGATAAAGCTCTTGAAGATGTTAAGAAACTACTGGCAAATCTGCGGGAGCAGCGCTTTGACACGCAGGTATTAAATGACTGCACAGGTAATTATTTGAGCTGTAATAGCAGCGCCTTTGTTGAGGCCTTTAAAGCGGGTGCCGACTGGTATCGCAGCAGCGCTGAAACCTTAGATATCAATGACATTGATGTGTTTAGTCGCACTAACTTCTCACTGATAAAGGCCGGTTTACTGCTCGCCGATAAATACCGTAGTGAAATTGATTATCCCATCGCCTACAGCGAGTTCACCCAATGGCAGCAAGCGCTATTTGCCGATTGGACAGTGAGCTACGCCCGCGCCCATAACCTTGCCCAAGCCGATTTAGGGGAATATGTCACCGACAGAGCCAATCTAAGTAAAGGCACTAATGCTCACTACGCTTATCCGGCCACAGTATCAGAGCGCAAAACCATTAGCGTACCTTATACGGGTCAATGGACCAGCACAGGCTGGTACGCCTTACCGGGACAAACCATCACGCTCAGTCGTTTGGATAGCACCAATGCCAACGTTGACATTAAGCTGAATTATCATAGACGTAATACTAACCGCGCCTATGAGCAAAAGGTTTATCGCGCGCCGCTTGAGTTAGCGCAGCAGCGTCTTAAGCTCGCCAAAGGGCAAAGCATCGAGTTTTCAACCCCCTATGGCGGCCCGATTTATTTCTATATCAGTGGCGGCGAAGGCGCGCTCAGTGTCGATGTGCAAGCAAAAAATGTGGCTAAGCACCCGAGTATCATGGATTTTTCTAATCCTGCTGAAATCACAGCCTTCAATGACAAAATTCAAAACACTGAGCTGCCCCATGTGGATCTGCGCACCGATGGCGCTGAACAGCATTTACGCCGCGACCGTTTTATGAATGCCATTGGCGGTAAGATCCCCGATGTTACCGCCTTGCTCAAAAGCATCGTCGAGGACCATATCAATAGTGTTTACACCTTAGCAGGACTTAAGATCCAAGGTAAAAGCTTAACTGAGTCGTTACCCGCCGAGGTGCTATCAAGCTGTCAGGCACTGTTTGGGCAAGATTGCACCGATGCCAGTCTGCATACCCGCAGCATCATCCAACACGCTAACTATGACCAGAATGCCCAATGTGGATCGGGTTGCAGTGGGAATCCTTGGGATGCCGCTTGGAATATTTCACCCACGGGTTGGGGAGATAACCATGAACTTGGCCATAATCTGCAAACCAACCGCCTCAATGTGCAATATGCCACTGCCGCCAATAGCGATAATTGGACAGGTTATGGCAGCCGTGCAGGAGAAAACTCCAACAATATCTTCCCCTATGTGGTGCTATGGAAGACCCATTATTTGCGTGATGGTAATACCAACACCATCAATGATGGTCATATGAATCACAAAGATCTCTTTTATGTGTTTATGTCCGATGCCATAGGCACTAAGGATACCAGTGGCAAACGTGTAGTCTTTGGCGCTAACTGTAAAGTGTTAGATATCGGCGAAGACCGATATACCGCACCTTGGGCAAGTAATGATTATGCGGTACATAATGGCTATCGCATGGGGTTTTATATCCAAATGGCCCTCAAGGCCCATGGCATGACGCTAAGTGATGGCACAACCTTAAGTAATGGCTTTAATCTCTTTACCTTGCTGTATCAGCACAGCCGTATTTTCGGTAAATACGCTAATAACGCCAGCGATTGGGAGGCAAACCGCAGTAAACTCGGTTTTGACTTGTTCCCCTTCGATGGCCATAGCGTCTACGGTGGTAAAACGGTCAGAGATATTCCTGGCAATGACTTTATGTTGGTTTCCTTAAGCAAACTCACAGGCAAAGATTGGCGCAGCCATTTCGATATGCTAGGACTGCGTTACTCTAGTCTTGCAGCCATGCAAGTCACAGCAAACGCCACCCTTGGCACGGTACCAATGGGTATGTATGAGCTCGAAACTGATTTACCACCCGCTAATATGAGCCAAGGCTTAACCTTTATCCCACTGTCACTGAGCGATAGCAGCACACTTTGGAAAGGCACAGGCTCACCTAACCAATGCGCGAAACCTTAATACCCTAGACATTAAAGCACTAGAAGTTAAGACACTGAAAATTAAGTGCAATAAAAAATAAACCTCGCAAATGCGAGGTTTATTTTTGCCTAAAAGCGTGATCTAACGCACACAAGTTGCGAAGTGGATAGCGCACTATTTGACCTCTATAATGATATCCAATAATAAATCAGGGGTTTTCTATGGGTTATTCAATCAAAGACATTATTTATCAAGGCGAAAAGTCCGGCGTGCATAATTGGCAAACACTGTCGGGACAGAATTTTTACTGGCATCCTGACTGGCTTCATATTGCCGAGGATCTCACAGGCCATAAGGCAACAGCCAACATCCAAGCTGATGGTGATAAAGCAACTCAAAATGAAGCTGAACAAGCCATCGTTAAACACCTCAATAAAAGCTAATGGCCTGAGGCAATTGCTTTACGGGCTATTTTATCGATTAAGCCCGGTGCAATCAGCTTAAGCCAACGTCCGAGCCGGCCGCGAAGAGAAGTGATAAGCTGCCGGCCTCGGGTTGCTATCACAGGTAGCATCATGTCGGCACATTGCTCTGCGGAAATAATTTTAGCTTCCTGCATTGGCGATTTACCGAGTGGCTTACCCGCACCATCTAAGGCTCGCTTATGGATTTGCGAGACGACAAAATCAGGGCAAATCACCGTCACGGCCACATTATCGTCAGCAAGCTCAATCCGTAGCGAATCAAAAAAACCGATAACAGCATGCTTAGACGCCGCATAACCACTACGAGTTGGTACGCCTGTTAACCCAGCCACCGAAGCCACCACCACGACCTGACCTTGGCTCGACTTTAAATAGGGTAAGGCGGCATGGGTCAAATAGGCAGGGCCTAAGTAATTAACGCGCATGATATCTTCAAGAACCGCTAGTTGGGTTAACTCATCAAAACGCGACCACATCGTCATGCCCGCATTATTAACCAAAATATCGAGACGGCCATAATGGGCAATCGTGGCTTGAATTAGGTCTTCACACTGGGAGGCACTGCTAACATCAGCGGCAAAAACAAAGGGAGTAGGACCATAGTTAGCAATTTCGAGGGCAAGTGAGGCAAGACGCGTTTCGTTGCGAGCACTCAATACAAGTTGGCATCCTACCCGCGCCATGGCAATCGCCAGCGCACGACCAATACCTTCAGAAGCCCCTGTAATAATAACCACTTTACCCGTCAGTCCATCCATAACCATATCCTTGTTACTAATATGTTAACTTCGGTTAAGGGTAAATTGGCATAATCACCTAAAAAGCGCAATCCCCTATGCGCGTTGCGCTAAGCTCATCTCAAACTGCTCACAATAACTTGCTAGAGGTTGCGGCCGTCCTATCGCATAACCTTGAGCATAGTTGATACCAATCGCTTGCAATCTATCGATAATCTCTTGGTTTTCTACAAATTCGGCGACCGTCTCAATTCCCATTACTCGGCAAACGTCTTGAATAGATTTCACGATGGCATAGTCCTTGGCATTGACGGCAAGGTTTTTAACAAAGCAGCCGTCGATTTTGACGTAGTCCACGGGCAGTTCGCGTAAATAGCCGTAGGAAGCAAAGCCACTGCCAAAATCATCCAATGCAAAGGAAAAACCGAGTTTGCGCAATTGCCTGAGCATTTCCATGCCGCGGTGACGGTTTTGAATCGCAGTCGTTTCGGTAATTTCAAAGCAAACGCATTGGCTAGGAATATCAAAAATCTGCTGCTGCTTAGCAATATATTCCACCATGCCTTCGGCGCCGAGACTATTGCCCGAAAGGTTGATTGAAATGCAGTGATCCGGCCAAAGCTGCGAATTTAGTGACAGCCATAAAAAGGCTTTACGTATCACTTCTTTATCAATTTCAGGCATCAGCTTAAAACGCTCTGCGGCAGCAATAAACTGGGCAGGCGCCAAAATGCGACCACAAGGCTCTTGGATCCTGAGCAAAATCTCCATCCGTTGGCGTTTAGAACTCGCACCTAATCCTCGGATGGGCTGGTAGTAGAGCAAGAGTTCATTTTCCTCAATTGCTTGGGCAATACGCATCGCCCATTTAGGCGCATTACGCTGGTAGGTCAGTTCTTTATCTTTATCATCATAAATATGAATTTGATTGGCGCCCTTAGCTTTAGCGGCAATACAAGCGATATCCGCATCCTTGAGTAACTCCTGCGCATTGATATAGGGCGCACGCCCAAAGGCAACACCAATACTTAAACCGACTTTGTAGTTGCAATTTTTATCGTGTAACACTTGCAACGATACCTGGGCAATAATGTGCTTTAGCAACTGCACCACGGCTAACGCCGAGCGATCGCAGATCACCAGTCCGAACTCATCCCCTCCTAAGCGAGCGAATAACTCCTGAGGCCCAAGACATGATTGGATTGCCTTAGCGACCATGGCCAGCATGCGATCACCCGCAGTATGGCCACAACTATCATTGATCAACTTAAACTGCTCTAAATCCAAATAACATACCGCAAGGCTCCTCGTTTGACCGGCGAACTCGGGCAGTTGTTCTTCAAACGCTTGGCGATTAAGTAACCCGGTAATACCATCAAAGTTTGCGCGTTTTTGTAGCTGGTGCTTAAGGCGTTCTTCTTGGGTGATATCCCGCAGTACCACTACAGTACCGACAATCTCTTTTTCATGATTAAGCACGTTACTAATGCTACGTTCAATAATCCGTGGCGTTGTGGTTAACAGTTTGATTTTAGCGACTTGAGGTGTCGTTTCGCCAAGGCGAATACAGTGAAATACCGCTTGATTTAACTGCTCTCCAGCCTTTAATAAGCTAGCAAGACTCTCACCAACGGCATCACAACTGGCCACATCAAGCAGTGTTTCAGCCTTTGGATTCATGTAAATGACGTTTGCATCGATGTCGGTCAAGATAACGGCTTCAGCAATCGACTCTAAGGTTATTTTACCGCGCTCTTTCTGCTGATAAATCCTCGCGAGTAAGCTGTTTACGCGATTCGCCAATACAGATAACTCTTCATTACCCTCGCTGGTCACAGGCCGATATACACTCGCCATAGGATCAACGAGCGCTAATTGCTGCATCAAGCTATTAAGGGGCTGTAACAAGCCTGAACGCAACCAAACATAACCCAAGGCGACAATGAATACCCCCAGTAATATCACCGCAAGCGACACCCAGTCGAGACTAAGCTTTACATCTCGAAAAGGATCATCAGAAAATTCAACCTGGAGATAGATTGGTTGTTGACTAATGAGACTCGGCAGCGCAACCGAACTTGGATGTAAGGTATTATGTGTTGTTACAGCATTAGACATGCTGATCCGCGCGACAAGGGAGGTTTGGGCGTATTCCAGTAGATCGCGCTCAGTAAGTTGCCGCACTAACAGCACATACTCACCCAAATGTGAAGCGACCGCAGTGACGACATATCCTTTATCGCCAATTAAATAGGCGCTGGCAAACTCAGGCTTAGCCTGCGTTGTTATCGCCTTGGCGATTTCCTGCCGATTCACATCATCTATTGATTGCTCATTTTGAAAAACACTCTGCAAATTTCCATCTCGCAGAATAAACCAACTTAAATTGGCAGACATGGAGCTCTCAAGCCACGAAGACTCGAGGGCTTTTAACTGCTCGCTATCGAGATGAGCTAATGGCGAGGCATAAATATTAGTGAGAAACCCTAACCGATCGACATCGATGCGGAACTGCTGCTGAATATTCGCCAGCTCGCGCTGTACATTATCCTGACGTAACAATTCGACCCTATGGTCAAACCAAACCCCGAGGCAATAGGAGACAAGCACAACGGCTGGTAAACAGAACCCTGCAATAAATACCAATATTTTGTTGCCTATGCGCATCTTTTACCACGGCTTACGTAATTAAATTAACAAACGGCTTTATTTAGTCCCTTATAGCGCCATGCAACATATCTCATTTGCAAATAGTATTAAATATCACTTTGCTTTATCCGTTGCTAAAGTAGGCAATAGCATGCATTTAATTGCTTTAAACGCCTTTGATTTAACGCAGCTATTCGATAAAAAAGTTTTAAAAAGTTAGATGGTAACCGAGCTCCAATGCACTAACACCGCGGAGACATACGCTATAAAGCACGCGATTAATTAATGCACTCGCTAAACCACAAGTTAATACCCAATTAACAACGCCCAAGTGGAAGTTTCTGACGCTGTGATAAACGCCATAAAAAACGGACCCTCAGGTCCGTTTGTTATTTAGTGCAGCTTATTTATGGTACTGCTTAGATTGAGCGTGAACCGCCTTAATAAAGGCACCTGCATGCTCTGGGTCCACATGCTGGTGAATACCATGGCCTAAATTAAACACATGGCCTGTACCTTCACCGTAGCCAGCCAGAATTTGAGCGACTTCTTCTTCGATACGTGGGATTGGTGCATATAACATGGATGGATCCATGTTGCCTTGCAGAGCAACTTTATGACCAACACGGCGACGGGCGTCAGCGATATCGACAGTCCAGTCTAAACCTAAAGCATCACAGCCCGTTTCAGCCATCGCTTCTAACCATAAACCACCGCCCTTAGTGAATAAGGTCACTGGCACTTGGCGGCCATCAGCAAAGCGAGTTAAGCCATCAACAATTTTCTGCATATAACGCAGTGAGAACTCACGGTAAGCAGTGTGCGATAACGCGCCGCCCCAAGAGTCGAAAATCATTAAAGATTGCGCACCATTAGCCACCTGTGCGTTTAAATATAAGGTCACTGAATCTGCAAGCTTATCAAGCAACATATGCAATGCAGCAGGCTCGACGTAGGCCATTTTCTTAATTTTTTCGAAGGTTTTGCTCGAACCGCCTTCAACCATGTAAGTGGCTAGAGTCCATGGCGAACCAGAGAAGCCGATTAATGGCACTTGGCCATTCAGTTCACGACGAATCGTGCTAACGGCCTTCATCACATAACCCAGTTCATCTTCTGGGTCTGGGATTGATAATTTTTTGATGGCATCGATAGTATCTGTTGGGCGCTCAAAACGTGGGCCTTCACCCGCCTCAAAATACAGACCTAATCCCATTGCATCGGGAACAGTCAAAATGTCGGAAAACAGAATCGCCGCATCCAGCTCATAACGACGCAGCGGTTGTAGTGTCACTTCACAGGCCAATTCATGGTTTTTACATAAAGACATGAAATCACCCGCTTGAGCGCGAGTCGCTTTATATTCAGGAAGGTAGCGGCCTGCTTGACGCATCATCCAAACCGGAGTCATATCGACAGGCTGTTTTAATAGGGCGCGTAAATAACGATCATTCTTTAATTCTGCCATTTGGCTTGATTCCTAGACTTTTATTGAGATCCGCTGGGTCGGTAGTTTAGCATTTACGCGAATAATGTAACCAATATGAGATAATTTATGTGAGCTATTCCCCATCATTGCTGTCCATTTAAGCAGTTATCCTCAAAATGCTAGCCAGATAACATACTGTTTATTAATCGAACTCAAAGTCACAGTCAGACAGAAAAAAGTTGCACCAGTTCCCCGCCTTTGGTATAAAAAGTCTGCGCTAGCAAGAACAATCAAGAAGCTCGTCGCATCGAGCCTGCTATATACATTACTCGCCCAACGATAGGTTTCTATCGTTGGGCTTTTTATTTCCACATTTTTTTATACAAAACAGCTGGTTTGTCCATTTACCAATTATCGCAAATCCCGATAAAAAGGGTTGATCGAAGAGCTATTTCTCCCCTACATTAGAGTTATGTCCTAGCACTTAAATGGAATGCATCATGCTGAGAGAACTCGAAAAAGCAGAACAAAAGTGGGGCGGTTCAAATAAGCTTATAGATCAATGGCTAGAAAATCGTCGCAAACTCTTGGTGCATTATTGCCAAATTGCTGGGCTACCGCCCTACACTAATGCGGAAAAATCGCTTCCCTCTTTTGAGAACGTTAAGTCATTTTGTGATTTATTAGTGGATTACGTTTCTGAAGGTCATTTCGAAGTGTATGACCAAGTGATTAACGCCTGCGAAAAATTTGGCGCCCCTTGCAAAGCGGCTATTCAACAGGTTTTGCCTAAGATCACCCCAACGACCAACGCAGCGCTAGACTTTAACGATAAGTACGCTGAAACGCAGGACGATCAAGTGATGTATCAGCTCGATAAAGATCTCTCCGAACTGGCGCATACCATGGAAACGCGTTTCGAGTTAGAGGATAAACTCCTCGAAGTGCTGCACAGCAAATACTCAGAGCACGCCCAGCAAGCTTAATGCGGTATGATAAGCCACGCTAAACACTGCGCTAAAGAGATGCCTGACCGATAAATAATCAATTTATCCTCTATCTTTCGTTAAGTTGCTATGTGATTGTTTGCGCATTAACAGTACAGTAAAGCATTCAATAGAAACAAAAAAGCCAGCTTTCGCTGGCTTTTTCATTATCATATCAATCGATTATACAGCTGATTGAAAGATCACTTGTGATGCTTTCTTAGTGTAAGAATCGATTTGATCGAAGTTCAAGTAACGGTAAGTGTCAGCTGCGGTTGCGTCTAACTCTTTCGCGTATTCTTGGTATTCTTCAACCGTAGGCAGACGACCTAACAATGCTGCTACTGCCGCTAATTCCGCAGACGCTAAGTATACATTAGCACCTGTACCTAAACGGTTCGGGAAGTTACGGGTAGAAGTAGAAACCACTGTCGCACCTTCAGCCACACGTGCTTGGTTACCCATACACAGTGAACAGCCTGGGATCTCGATACGCGCACCAACGCGACCGAAAATACCGTAGTAGCCTTCCTCGGTCAGTTGGTCTTTGTCCATCTTAGTCGGTGGTGCAATCCAAAGACGTGTTGGTAGCGTCTTAGCGAACTTGTCTAACATCTTACCGGTCGCACGGAAGTGACCGATGTTAGTCATACAAGAACCCACGAACACTTCGTCAATCTTAGTTTGCGCAACAGATGACAATAACACGGCATCGTCTGGATCGTTTGGCGCACACAGGATTGGCTCTTTGATCTCGTTCAGATCGATTTCGATCACTGCTGCGTACTCGGCATCGGCGTCAGCACTCATCAGCTCAGGATTCGCTAACCACTCTTCCATGCCTTTGATACGACGCTCGATAGTACGACGGTCACCGTAACCTTCAGCGATCATCCACTTCAGCATAGTGATGTTCGAGTTCAGGTACTCGATGATTGGCTCTTTGTCTAACTTGATAGTACAACCCGCTGCAGAGCGTTCTGCTGAGGCGTCAGACAGTTCGAATGCTTGTTCTACTTTCAGGGTTTCTAAGCCTTCGATTTCCAGTACGCGACCAGAGAAGATGTTGATCTTACCTTTCTTCTCAACCGTCAGCAGACCCATTTCAATCGCTTTTAATGGGATAGCATGTACTAGATCACGTAGGGTGATACCAGGTTGCATCTTGCCCTTGAAGCGTACTAATACTGATTCTGGCATGTCCAGAGGCATCACACCGGTCGCAGCAGCGAAGGCAACAAGACCAGAACCCGCTGGGAATGAAATACCGATTGGGAAACGCGTATGTGAGTCACCACCAGTACCTACTGTGTCTGGTAATAACATACGGTTTAACCAAGAGTGGATAACACCGTCACCTGGGCGCAGAGACACACCGCCACGGTTCATGATGAAATCTGGCAGTGTGTGGTGCGTGTTAACGTCAACTGGTTTTGGATAAGCGGCAGTGTGGCAGAATGACTGCATAGTCAAATCGGCACTGAAGCCTAAACAAGCTAAGTCTTTCAGCTCGTCACGGGTCATAGGCCCGGTAGTGTCCTGTGAACCTACAGAAGTCATCTTAGGCTCACAGTATTGACCTGGACGTACGCCAGCAACACCACAGGCTTTACCGACCATCTTCTGTGCAAGGGTGTAACCTTTGCCATTATCAGCGATGTCCTGTGGACGTACGAATACGTCAGACGCTGGTAAACCTAATACCGCACGTGCTTTGTCAGTTAAACCACGACCGATGATCAGTGGAATACGACCACCTGCACGCACTTCGTCTAACAGTACGTCGGTTTTCAGGCTGAACTCAGAAATCACTTCATCTGAGCCATGACGCTTAACAACACCAGCGTATGGGTAAATGTCGATCACATCGCCCATTTCCATTTTGCTGACGTCGAGTTCGATTGGTAGTGCGCCCGCATCTTCCATAGTGTTGAAGAAAATCGGCGCAATTTTGCCACCTAAGCAGAAACCACCAGCACGTTTGTTAGGTACGAATGGGATATCATCGCCCATGAACCACAGTACTGAGTTAGTCGCAGATTTACGTGATGAACCAGTACCTACAACGTCACCCACGTAAACTAATGGGAAACCTTTGGTTTTCAGTTCTTCTAATTTCTTGATTGGACCTACGCTGCCAGGTACATCTGGCTCGATACCATCACGTGCGTTTTTCAGCATAGCTAAGGCGTGCAATGGGATATCTGGACGTGACCAAGCATCGGGTGCTGGTGACAGGTCGTCGGTGTTGGTTTCACCAGAGACTTTGAATACGGTCAGGGTGACTTTGTCCGCTAATTTTGGACGGCTTAAGTACCAGTCTGCATTTGCCCACGCTTCAACCACTTGTTTAGCATAGACGTTACCGGCTTCCATTTTCTCAACCACATCGTGGAAAGAGTCAAACATCAGCAAAGTGTGAGATAAGGCTTTAGCAGCTAAAGGCGCCAGAGCGGGGTTATCTAACTGAGCGATCAGCGGCTCGATGTTATAGCCACCTTGCATAGTGCCTAATAACTCAGTCGCACGTTCGGCAGATAGTATGGGTGAAGTTGCAGTGCCTTTAGCAACCGCATCTAAGAACGCGGCTTTTACATAGGCGGCTTCGTCAACACCGGGGGGAATTCGATTTTCGAGCAGGTCAAGAATAACAGCTTCTTCACCAGCGGGGGGATTTTGAACCAATTTAACCAGTTCAGCCACTTGATGTGCATCTAATGGCTTAGGGACTACGCCCTCTGCAGCACGTTCTGCGACGTGTTTACGATATGCTTCTAGCACGGCAACATTCCTCTTTGTTTGGCGCTCTAACAACGAAACTGCACGTCTTCTCAATTGAAGCTGACAGTCCGACATGATCGACCCGTATTTCCGGCCAGCAGTATACTACAGCTTTGCAAAAGTATGAATCAGGTCACACTCGGCAAAAGACGAAATAAGGGCTAAATCCGGAGGTGCAACTCAACTTACGGCAACAATAAAACAATGGAAATTAGACAATAGTTTGAAAACAGATAAAAAACCATAATCTACAAATAGTTAACATACGTTCATCAATTTAAAATCGAACGATTATTTTTTTGGACATCAATTCCTTTCCACCAAAAATATTTCTCAACTTTGTGTGTTTAGGCTTTGAAGATGACGGGCTTAAACTTACACTCAAGCTCGAATGACCCATTTCCCATCCCTTGGAGTAGTAATGACATCCCTTAGTATTCAAGCTGTTATCTTTGATATGGATGGTGTGTTAATCGATTCAGAACCCCTTTGGCAACGGGTTGAGTATGAAGTCTTATCGGCACTTGGCGTGCCCGTCACTATCGAAACGATTCAACAAACCACAGGTTTACGTATCGACCAATGTGTCGACTATTGGTATCACAAAGCACCTTGGGCCGATTACGACAATGCCAAGGTCAGCACCGCCATCGTCGATAAAGTCGCAGAGGAAATCCTGCGAACGGGCGAAGCCATGCAAGGCGTTCAACAAGCCATTGATTACTGCCAAGCTAAAGGCTTAAAGATAGGCCTAGCCACCTCTTCTTTTTACACCATTATCGAAGCCGTACTCAGTAAACTCGGCCTAAGCGATAAGTTTATGGCGGTACAATCCGCCGAAGGTCTCACCTATGGCAAACCCCATCCCGAGGTGTACTTAAATTGCGCCGCCGCGTTAGGAGTCGACCCGCGTTATTGCCTCGCGATTGAAGACTCTTTCAATGGTCTTATCGCCGCCCGCGCTGCCAATATGCAGACCGTCGCCATTCCCGCACCGGAGCAACGCGGGCAGGCCAAATGGGTTGTCGCCCATCACCAAGCCGACAGCTTGTTAGATTTACCGGCTATCTTGGGCTAATCACAGCAACAATTGACGCAAATAAAAAAGCCAGACATCCGTCTGGCTTTTTCATTTTCATCCTATGGATTACCAGATTTTTACGCGCTCTTCTGGTTTTAAGTACATCTTATCGCTCTCTTTCAGCTCAAAAGCTTTGTAGAAAGCTTCAATATTGCGCGGTGTCCCCATCGCGCGGTAATGGCTGGGTGAATGAGGGTCAGTCAACAGACGACGACCTAACTCTTCATCACGGTAATTACGACGCCATACCTGTGACCAACCGACGAAGAAACGCTGCTCGCCCGTTAAGCCATCGAGCACGGGAGCAGGTTTACCGTTTAAGCTCATCATATAGGCGCGAGCAGCTACTGTTAACCCACCTAAGTCACCGATGTTTTCGCCTAAGGTTAAATCACCGTTCACAAACTTACCGGGCAACGCTTCATAGCCAGAATACTGCGCCGACAGTTGCTTACCGCGTTTTTGGAACTCTTCACGGTCTTTATCAGACCACCAATCACGCAGGTTGCCGTCGCCATCGTACTTAGCACCTTGGTCGTCGAAACCATGGCTGATTTCGTGGCCAATTACCGCACCGATACCACCGTAGTTAACCGCATCATCGGCTTCCATATTGAAGAATGGCGGTTGCAGAATCGCCGCAGGGAATACGATTTCATTGCCAACAGGGCTGTAATAAGCGTTCACCGTTTGTGGTGTCATATGCCACTCGGTACGATCGATTGGCTTACCTAACTTGTTGATCATGTCTTGATATTCGAAGTTGGCATAACGCATATAGTTACCCACCAGCTCATCAGGCTTGATCTCTAACGCTGTGTAGTCTTTCCACTTGTCTGGATAACCAATCTTGTAGGTAAACTTAGACAGTTTTTCTTGAGCCGCGACTTTCGTTTCAGGCGTCATCCACTCGAGTTCGTTGATGCTGACTTCAAAAGCTTTGATCAAGTTTTTGATCATGGTTTCCATGCGGGCTTTTGCTTCTGGTTTGAAATATTGCTTAACGTACTCCTCACCGACTAACTCACCAATCACTTGGTCGGCGCCATCTACCGCCTTTTTCCAACGTGGTTGTTGTTCTTCAATACCCATTAAGGTTTTGCCTTTAAAGGCAAAGTTAAGGTCAACGAAGTTTTTGCTTAACAGCTCAGCATAGCTATCCACTAAGTGGAACGTTAAGTAATCCTGCCAAGCTGAAACGGGGAAGGCATCAAAATTAGCGCCTAACTTTTCTAAGTATGATGGCTGACGCACGATGACTTCAGTCACTTTATCGCCAAGGCCCGCACTGGTCGCAAAGGCATTGATATCAAACTTGCCAGTGAGTTTTTGCAGCTCGGCACGGCTCAGTTTGTTGTAAGACTTGTTAGCATCGCGAGATTCAACGCGGCTCCACTGGCTCTTAGCGATCATCATCTCGATGTCGGCTACGTTTTTCGCGGCACGTTTTGCATTTTTATAGCCTGCTTCAGTCAGAATATCAGTCACATATTTCGCCATTGCTTGGCGATTAGCGACAAACTTAGCGTCATCTTTTAAGTAGTAATCGCGGTCTGGCAAGGTTAAGCCCGACTGGCTTAAATACACTGCATATTGGGTAGAATTTTTCGCGTCGTTATTAACGTAGAAACCAAAGGGAATACCTGAACCGCTGGTGAGTAATTTCCCCATCACCGCGGGTAATTCACTGTGATTTTTCACTGCAGAGATGTCCGCCAGTAATGGATTTAATGGGGTTACACCTAAGGATTCGAGCAAATCGGTATTCATAAAGCTGGCGTTAAAGTCACCGATTTTTTGATTATTAGAGCCAGGAGCAGCATCTTTTTGCGCTGCGGCGGCATCGATGATTTTTTTCAACGCATCTTGGCTTTGATCGTACAGCACAGAGAATGCACCGTAGTTAGACTTGTCGGCAGGGATAGGCGTATTCGCTAACCATTTACCGTTCACGCTGTAATAAAAATCGTCTTGATGGCGAACTGAGGCATCAAAGTTTTGTAATTCAATGCCAGAAACCGCGGCGACTTCAGTTTTAGGCTCGCTGCTGCAAGCGGCTAAACCTAGGCTCAGGGCAATCCCCAGCGCCAGTGTGCTAATCTTCTTCATTGTTTTCCCCAGCTTCCGTTGAGAGTGTTGTTATTTTTTCCTGCAAAACCTTAGCATTTTGCCTAGTTTGGCTGTAGCAAGATTTTGTAAAAGGTTATGACACTTAGTGATATTTGCGCAAACCAGTATAAACGCGATTTTTAGATTATGCGGGAATAGTGTTCAGCAGGAAAAACGAAGGGCATAACCTTAGTTATGCCCTTCGATCGATTTAGAAGGCTTTACCGACAAATAAATACAAGGATTTATCACCCATATCTGTAATACCAAAGCCCAGTGCTGCCGGCCCCATAGAAGTATCTGTACCTATGTAAAGGCTAGAAGCATAGATAAGGTCTGAGAGGGATACCTCTGAGCGTTCATACCATACATTTCCCGCCTCTAAACTTAGCCCTAAATAGAGTGGGTAATCTCTCATACCTAATAAGGCATCTCGGCCCAGATCATACTGATAGACAAAGGCGCCAAAGAGCTTATGCGCCCCTGTGAGCGAGTCCTTGTGATAACCAGAAAGGTTTAAGAAACCGCCCAAATCGGACAAGTGTAACGTATTAAGTCCGTCATTATTATTTGTCGCAAGCGACGCTTTACCCACAAAGGCATGATTGCCAACGCTGAGCGCGCCTTTCCAATCGGCTTCAACCTGAACACTAAATTCGTTTTTATTGTTATCAACGACATCGTCAAAATCTTCATTACGCACATACACATTTAAGGTGATGCGGTTACCCGAAGTCGGGAAACTAATACTGTCTAAGCTGTCATAACCAACCCTCAAGTAAGCACCGTAGGAGTTAAAATCAAAATCCTTCAGCAACCAGGCATCATTGACGATAACGCCTTTCTCCCCCACTAAACCAAATTCAATAAACCCTTGCAAGACATAGTTATAACCAATTCCTAATTCAATAGTGTGGGTTTTCTTGTCAAAGACAAAAACACGGTTATTGTTATCGTAGAGATCCCAATTATGAACATCGAATTGATATCGGGCTCGACTATAAAACTCTTGATCTCTATCTAGCGGTTGATAAAACTCGGTTGCAAATAGCTTTTCGAATCCAAGCTTAACTTCGTTTCGCCACTCTCCGCCATTAAAGGTTAAGTCTGTCATGGTATAAGCCATATCAAAGCTGATGGCTGAATCAGAGCTAAAATCGTCCTCCCAATTAAAGCCTAGTTGGAAGTAATTTGGTCCCCAAGATTTAGCTCGGGTGGTCACCGTCAGCACTCGACCTTCTTCAGACTCGACAAACTCGGCATCCACGCGCTCAAACTTATTGAGGGAATAGATGCGTTTTAAGGCATCGTTCAATTCATCTTTAGTAATATTCTGACCAGGTTTAAGTTCTAGGGTTTCTTTTAATAAATTAAGGCTAACTTTTGAGTGGTTATCAAACACAATTTCCTTGATAGGATGAGCGATATCCGCCATGACAGTCTTACCCTTGGCCCTTTTACTCTCAACATAGGCGGCATATTGTTCTTCGCTAACGCTCATCTTTTGCAATTTAACTAACTGGCTGGTCGCCGCTTCTTTGCCGAGGGTTAACGCTAAAGGCATGATGGTAAAATCGGTTGTGCTTAGGGCATCGATCGCAGGACGGATCAACACATCATTATCAGTCAATAATTGCTTTTGTTTTTCAGTACTGGCGTTAGTCAAGAAATTGGACAACTGATCTAATACGGCAATAGTGCTATCGAGCTTATCTTTTTTTACCAGTGGCGAGCCAATATCCACTGCAATGATAATATCAGCGCCCATCGCCTTCACCACGTCCACAGGCATATTGTTGGCAATACCACCATCCACCAGTAACTTACCGTCGATTTGCGTAGGTTGTAATGCACCTGGCACCGTAGCAGAAGCCTGCATTGCTTTGATAATACTGCCATGGTTAAGCACTACGGGTAGACTGGTTTCTAAATCCGTCGCCACGGCACGATAAGGAATGGCTAAAGCATCAAAATCACCAAATTGCTCCACTAAATCCGTGGACTGCCGTAATAACTGCGACATGGTCTGCCCACGCAATACCCCACTTGGCGCTTTCACCTCGCCTTCGGTATAACCAATATTGAGCGGAATATTATAGCGATCTCGTAACTGTTTATCTCGATAACTCAATACATTACGAGGGATGGTATCCGAATAACCACTATCCCAATCAACCCCCATCATGATGGTTTCGACTTCACTTGCACTGTATCCCAAGGCATACATACCCGCGACATAAGCGCCGATACTCGTACCTGCAATATAGTCCACAGGAATATGATGTTCTTCTAAAATTTTAAGTACACCAACATGGGCGGCGCCTTTAGCACCACCACCGCTTAACACTAATCCTATTTTTGGCCGTTCAGCCGCACATAAGGGAGTCAGCAACACACATAAAAAGAGAGAAGCTACTATTCGGCGCATCATAATGAGTACTTTTATGGGATAAAAAATTTCGAGTTAATATTAGCAAATTTATCTATTTAACCATCAGTCATATTTTATCTGAACCGATGAGTTGAAAATTTGCCATTAATGATCGCGTTATTTCATTTACGTTTAAACACAAGTGCTGTAAACAGATAATTCAACATAAAACCCCAACTTGAGCCGAGGCTAAAAATACGCAATTAAGCACACATAAATTGCAGATTAAGATTGCAATGAGTCAAGCGGAGACTGTAACTGAAGATATTTTTCAAAATCACTGACAGACATTGGTTTAGCAAAGTAATAGCCCTGCACAATATAACAGCCACGGCTAAAAAGCTGCTCTAACTGCTCAACGGTTTCAACCCCTTCAGCTACTACGGTTAATTTTAAGTTACGTGCCAATTCAATAATACTACTCACAATAGCCTGATCGGCAGAATTCGAGGCGATATCGATCAAAAATGAACGGTCAATTTTGAGTGTATTCACCTCAAAATTGCGTAAATAAGCTAAAGAGGAATATCCGGTGCCAAAGTCGTCAATCGCGACTTCAATGCCAAGCTCGTCAAGCTGCATTAAGTGGGCTTTAGCCACCTGCAACTCTTTCATTAACACTCCTTCGGTAATTTCTAAGCATAAAGATGAAGCGGGCATACGGGTGGCATCGAGAATTTTCTTCACGCCATCGATAAAGTCTGGCTGACGGAAATGCACAGCTGAAATATTGACCGACAATTTAAATGGCTCAGCGGTTTGCATTGCCCATTTGGCCCCATCCAAACACGCGCGGCGTAAAACCCAGCGATCAATATCAACAACCAAACCACAAGCTTCGGCAACTTTAATAAAAATATCGGGTCGCACAAAACCATCGACGGGATGTCGCCAACGAATGAGTGCTTCCATGCCAATAAATTTATCCCCCTGCAAAATATCAATTTGTGGTTGATAATACAGTTCAAATTCTTGCCGCTCTATCGCTTTACGTAAATCAGCCTCCAAACGTAAATGGTATAACGCTTGGGCATTGCGCTCTGATGAATAATATTTGAAGTTACCACGACCTTCTTCCTTGGCATGATACATGGCCAGATCCGCATTTTTTATGAAGGCTTCTGACTGCATTGCATCATCGGGCCAAATACTGATCCCAATGCTGGTTGAAATATAAAACTCGCGGCCAAACAACCTAAATGGCGCGACGATTTGTGCCAACAACTGTTCAGCTAAGTGGTTAATATCACTTAACTCTTTAACATTCTTCAGCAAAATAACAAATTCATCGCCACCAAAACGGCAGAGTAAATGGTCACTTCCGATACAGGATTGTAATCGATTAGATGCTTCAACTAAGAGTGCATCGCCCATACTGTGGCCATAGGAATCATTGACATGCTTAAATCTATCTAGGTCAAGAAACAGCAATGCTAACTTTTCACCACTTTGCTCAGCCGCTTGAATAGATTGCATCAAACGATTGGCGAATAACGAACGGTTAGGGAGTCCTGTTAATACATCGTAATTTGCCAGACGTCTAAGGTCGGCCTCGGTGCGTTTCCGCTCAGTGATATCTGAAAATACTACTACATAGTGAATGGCATTTTCATTCAATGACTGCATCACCGACACGTTAAGCCATACGGGATAAACTAGGCCGTTTTGTCCGACTAACTCACGCTCACCCGTCCATGAGCTATCCTGACCAAGTAACTGGGCAACTTCCGTAGATAACCCGTCCTTCATTTGCACAAATTGCGAAAATGATAGGCCGACTAAGCTCTGTTGTTCTGAGCCTATGATGTGCTGTGCGGCATGATTGGCAACACGAATATTTTCATCTACGTCTAAAATGAGTACACCTTCTGATGTATTTTCAAACGCTTGGGCTAAAAGACTGACTTCATCTTCAAGCTGCCGCTGCAAGGTTATATCACTATAAATCCCCGCTACCCGCTCAATAACTTGGGTTTGTTTATTGCGAGCCACAGGACGCCCGCGCACCCTCAACCAGCCCCAGTTACCATCGCGACGATGATATCGATATTCGGCTTCAAACCGATCAACCTCTCCTGCAAGCATGCTATTCCATTGCACCAGTACTTTTTCCCGATCCAAAGGATGTACGGGAAGTGATTCAAGAGTAAGTACAATTTCGTTGGCATGACTTCCCAAGACATAACCGCGGTTATCGAGATAAAAACATTGGCTATCCCTGTGCCATTCCCAAAGATCAGAGTCGCTGCCACGTAACGATTGCCTGAGACGATCATCACTCTCGGTTAGCGCTTGGTTCATCGCCATAAAGGTGCGAACCTGACGCTGTCGATACCACGCTAAACTCAGCGCAATAATCGAAAACACTAATAATAATAGACCTTTAAACCCTTGAGTCAGCCACCAGTGCTGCTCAACATAGAAGGGAAAAGTAAAGGGCTTATCTGACCAGATTCCATTGACTTGGCTTAACACCTCAAGTAGATATTCTCCCGCTGCTAAGCCTGCGAGGTTTACCTGCGACTCACCTTGGAGCAGCACATAGTTATCTTCCTCCCCTTGATATCTGAGTCGATATTTAAATTGTATTGGCGAATCATCAAGGTAATCGAGGTTAGTGATCTGCAGGCTTACCATATTGGCGTCAGGCTTAATCACCATCAACGGTTTGGGTAACAACGAGACTTGGGTATTGTTGTCGTAATAAACCGATACCGACTCCAACATCACATGATCATCGGCAATACGGTTGACCATCTTGTCCACATCAAGGTTCATCACCCCTTCAGGAGTACCAATATACAGACCTGAAACGGCAGAATAAAAATAGGCACCTTCATTCATTTCATTAGAAATTAGGCCATCAAGTTGGTTAAACATTGAGATTTGCCCTGTAGCTCTATCTTGACGGATTAGCGAATCAGCACAGGCAACGACATTGGCATTGGTTGTTTTTTGGATAAAAAATACTGAACTACAATTTACTTGCCATTGTGAACTTAACGAAACCAGTTTGCCGCTGTGGAGATTTAATTCGAATAAGCCCCTTTCATAGGAGCCAAACCACATCACACCGGGAGATATTTCTTCAATATGGCTAATTGAGGGCACAGAGTTTAAGCCACTGAACAATTGTCTTTGATCGTGAAAAAGATTTTGCTCGTCAATATAACCAAATACCTTTCGTCCACCTATCCATAATTTACCGTCAGAGGCTCGATATAAAGTACGAATGGTTGGCCGCTTAAGCTCTGGCGAATTCCCAGTTGCCCCATCAAAGTTAAATGGCTGCGGCTCAAACAGTCCTTGCTCCCAAAAATACAGCCCCGTACCCGTTGCAATCCAAAACCGTCCTTTGAGTTTCGGATCGGCATAAGTGCCATAGATGAGTTTATTTTTAAATGCTTCACCACCATGCGTCCACTGGGCAAAACTGATCCCTTTTAAGGTCAACTTATCCACGACAAACAAACCACTGGTGGTCGAAACTAATAAATAGTGGTCAATAAAGCGACTGATGCCGTAAACACTCTCGTGCGGCTTTAATCCCTCAATATCTACGGTAATTGCTTTTTGAGTGTTTCGCCCGACAAAGCTGACATTTGACGCCCCAAACCATAATCCTTCATCACTCGCAAACACCGACCACACCATAGCGTCAGATAATTGGTGTGGCGGTTCGCCAGTATAAGTATCAAGAATGAAATCCGGTTGCGAGGCCAGTAAGGCTAAACCATCTCCAGAGCCCCCAACCCACATCAAACCTGATTTATCAAATAATATCGCCTTTAATGTTTCCATATTGGCTTGAGTTTTAAGCTCTTGTTGATAATTTTCAATCTGATGGGTATCTGGAGACCACTTTAATAAACCTGCCCGACTCGAAAACCAAATCTCACCATTATGGCCTTCAGCCATAGCAGTGCTCCAATCGGGTAATTCAGGAACAGGGAAAATCTGTAAGGTTTTTGGTTCTAATCGGTAAATCCCTCGACTCGTTGCAATCCAAATACGCTGTTTTGAATCCTCAAGCATATCCAGAATACTGCCCATAGGTTCAGTCCATTGGTAATCAACAACTTTTTCCCCGGCACTGTTAAGGAGTAACAATTGAAATTGACCCGCAACAAGAAACTGACCATCAGGCATGCTCAATAACTTGCGCCAGGGTAGATCGCGATTAACGGGTAACTGACTCACTAAAGTTAAGGTCAAGGTTGAGGGGGATAAGTCGTAAATCTGGCCGTTATCAATCAACAAGCGCCATTCTTGGGCATTTTTACGAGCAGCAGAAATTAACACTCCACCAGGGAAATGAGGGAATAAATTAGGTGACCCCATCTGGGTAAATTGATTTTTTGCGATGTCATAAAGATAGGTTGCGGCATTGGTACTGACTAACAGCATATCGCGATCGATATTGACAACTGTTGTCAAAAACTCATCAGCAAGGCGTAACTCAGAACCCGTTTTATCAATTCGCCTCACTTTAGAATTACTAACCCGATATAAACCTTGCTCGGTTGCAGCCCATATAAAACCATGGTCATCGAGTGTGAGCGCGCGAATACTGGTCGCTTCAAGTCCGTCCCTGTCGGAAAAAACCCGTTGTACAAAACTACCCGCCCAAGCCGAATGAAGACCTGAACAAAAAACCAATATTGATGCCAAAAGGAAGTGGATTATTATTTTTTTCATTTGACGACTTACTTAACACCATAGTTTTACTGTAGCAGTTCAACAGTCTGAATACACCCGCACATTCACATTAACTTTACATTTTTACTTAGGCAATAAAAAAGCGCCCTAAAGGCGCTTTTACGAATATAAGTTTCAACTTATTTCAGGACGAGACAAAGGTTAAATTACTTTTTCTTTGCCTTTGGGTTTGGCAGGTCAGTAATAGAACCTTCGTAGATTTCAGCCGCTAGACCCACTGACTCGTGCAGAGTTGGGTGAGCGTGGATAGTTAATGCTAAATCTTCAGCATCACAACCCATTTCGATGGCTAGGCCAATTTCGCCTAACAGTTCGCCACCGTTCACACCCACGATAGCACCACCGATTACGCGGTGCGTGTCTTTATCGAAAATCAGCTTAGTCATACCTTCGCTGCAATCTGAAGCGATTGCACGGCCAGATGCAGCCCATGGGAAAGTCGCTGTTTCGTAAGCAATACCTTGCTCTTTCGCTTCTTTCTCAGTCAGACCAACCCAGGCCACTTCAGGGTCTGTGTAAGCGATTGATGGGATGACTTTTGGATCGAAGTAGTGCTTCATACCCGCGATCACTTCGGCCGCTACGTGGCCTTCATGCACGCCTTTGTGAGCGAGCATTGGTTGACCAACGATGTCACCGATTGCGTAGATGTGCGGTACGTTTGTACGTAATTGCTTATCTACGTTGATGAAACCACGCTCATCAATCTTAACGCCCGCTTTTTCAGCGTCGATCAGCTTGCCATTTGGCGTACGACCGATAGCCACTAACACTGCATCGTAACGTACTGGTTCAGTTGGCGCGCTCTTACCTTCCATCGAAACGTAGATACCGTCTTCACGGGCTTCAACCGCAGTCACTTTAGTTTCGAGGATCAGGTTGAATTTCTTCTTGATTTGCTTAGTGAATACGCGAACAACGTCTTTGTCAGCCGCAGGGATCACTTGGTCGAACATTTCAACCACGTCGATTTCACTGCCTAAAGATGAATACACAGTACCCATTTCTAAACCGATGATACCGCCGCCCATAACCAGCAGTTTGCCAGGAACTTCTTTCAGTTCTAATGCGTCAGTCGAATCCCAAATACGTGGGTCTTCATGGGGAATGAATGGCAGTTTGATTGGGCGAGAACCCGCAGCGATGATCGCTTGGTCAAACTTAACAACGGTCACAGTGCCGTCTTCAGCTGTCACTTCTAAGCTGTTAGGGCCAGTAAATTTACCGAAGCCATTAACAACGTTTACTTTACGCATTTTAGACATGCCACCTAAGCCACCAGTCAACTGGCTGATCACTTTTTGCTTGAAGCTGCGTAACTTGTCTAAATCGATGGTTGGCTCGCCGAACACCACACCGTGTGCAGCAACGGCTTTGGCTTCTTCGATGACTTTAGCAACGTGTAACAGGGCTTTAGATGGGATACAACCCACGTTCAAACACACACCACCTAAAGTGCTAAAACGTTCAACGATAACGGTTTCCAGACCTAAGTCAGCCGCACGGAAGGCAGCAGAATATCCCGCAGGACCTGCACCTAATACCACTACCTGAGTTTTGATTTCGTTACTCATGTTTTCCTCTAATTCTCATTCAATCCGTTGGAGGGGAGTAATCCTGCCAACCGAAAATGCGCCAGCGCGTAAGGTGGGCGCATTTTAACCTGTGTTTGATACTGATCACAATAAACAAAAGGCCACTCAAGATGAGCAGCCTTATTTGTTTACAGAATCAAAGTACGAATATCGGACAGAATTCCTGACAGGGTCACGCTAAAGCGTGCAGCCATAGCACCATCGATCACGCGGTGATCGTAGGATAGCGACAGTGGCAACATCAATTTAGGCTCGAATTCTTTACCATTCCACTTAGGCTTAATTTCAGATTTAGACACACCTAAAATCGCCACGTCTGGGTAGTTAACGATTGGGGTAAATGCAGTACCACCAATGCCGCCTAGGCTTGAAATAGTGAAGCAGCTACCCTGCATATCAGCAGATTTGAGCTTACCATCGCGAGCACGGATAGAAATATCGGCCAGCTCACGAGATAACTCGATAATGCCTTTCTTATCCACGTCACGCACCACTGGCACAACCAAACCGTTTGGCGTATCAACCGCCACACCGATGTGGTAGTACTTCTTCTGGATCAGTGATTCACCGTCGCTGCTTAAGCTTGAGTTGAACACTGGGAACTGTTGCAGCGTTTTCGCCACAGCTTTCATCATAAAGACCAGCGGAGTGATCTTATAATCGGCTTTCTTCTTCGCCGCCGCGTCGTTCTGCTGCTTACGGAACTCTTCCATTTCAGTGATATCAGCTTCATCGAACTGAGTCACGTGAGGAATAGTTACCCAGTTGCGGTGCAGGTTTGGACCAGAGATTTTCTGGATACGGCTTAATGGAATTTCTTCCACTTCACCAAACTTGCTGAAATCCACTTTCGGTGCGGCAATCACTTGCAGACCACCACCGTTACCCGCTGCAACGGAAGTTGCCGCTGTCGCCTTAGGACGAGACAGTTCGTATTTCACATACGCCTGAACGTCTTCCTTCATGATGCGACCTTTACGGCCAGAACCCGTCACTTGAGTAAGATCCACACCAAATTCACGGGCCAAACGGCGAACCGCAGGAGACGCATGAACCGCACCAGTAGACACAGGCGCACCTGCACTTGGGTGATGTGGAACCGGTGGACGGCTCGGCGCGGCTGCAACAGGTGCTGGTGCCGCTTCTTGGGCGACTGGTGCAGGTGCTGCGGCTTGAGGCGCAGGAGCTGCACCAGCAGTCACAGTTTCAATCGTCGCAATCACGCTACCTTGCGAAACCTTGTCACCGACTTTAACGGTTAACGACAGCAGTTTACCGGCGAATGGTGCAGGCACTTCCATGGTCGCTTTATCGGTTTCTAACGTGATCAAACCTTGGTCAGCAGTGATCATATCACCCACAGACACTAGCACTTCGATCACATCGACATTGCTGGCATCACCAATATCTGGCACTTGGATTTCTTTAACGGCAACCACTGGAGCAACAGCCGCCGCAGGTGCAGCTTGAGCGACAGGTGCAGAGGCTGCTGGCGCGCTTGCTTGTGGAGCAGCGGCAGCAGGAGCTGCGCCACCCACTTCGAGCATGATCACTAATGAGCCTTGGGAAACCTTGTCACCCACAGCCACTTTCACTTCTTTTACCACACCCGCGAATGGCGATGGTACGTCCATGGTCGCTTTGTCGGTTTCAAGCGTGATAAGGCCAGCGTCAACCTCAATCTTATCGCCAGCGGCGACTAAGACTTCGATAACAGACACATCGGTGTCACCACCGATATCCGGCACAGTGACTTCAACCACTTGGGTTGCGCCCGTCGCTGTCGCGGCAGCCACAGGGGCTGGAGCCGCTTGTACTGGAGCAGGTGCTGCTGGGGCTGGCGCAGGAGCGGCAGCTTGAGCAACTGGCGCAGCAGCTTGAGCGGATGCGCCCGCTGCTTGCATCATCGCAATCAAGGTACCTTCGCTGACTTTGTCACCGACGGCCACTTTCAATTCGGCTAACACACCCGCGAAAGGCGCAGGAATGTCCATGGTCGCCTTGTCGCTTTCAACGGTCAGAATCGACTCTTCCGCTGCTAAGGTATCGCCCACAGAAGCACAGATTTCGATAACCTGTACTTCATCGCCGCCGATATCAGGAACAAAAACTTCTTTTAATTCAGCCATTTTTATTGCCTCTTACGCGTACTGTGGATTGATCTTATCAGCGTCGATGCCGTATTCCTTGATGGCATTCGCTAGCACATCAACAGGCAGCTCTTTACGATCAACCAGTGACTTCAGTGCCGCGATAACGATGAACTTAGCGTCCACTTCGAAGTGGTGGCGCAGGTTGTCACGGCTGTCTGAGCGACCGAAACCGTCAGTACCTAACACTTTGTAATCGGTTGGCATAAATGCACGTAACTGCTCGCCGTAGATCTTCATGTAGTCAGTCGCTGCGATTGCAGGCGCATCACTGGAGATCACTTGGCTGATATACGCTTGTTTTGGCGTTTGCGTTGGGTGCAGCATGTTCCAACGTTCTGCCGCTTGACCATCGCGAGTCAGTTCGTTGAAGCTGGTCACGCTGAATACGTCGGCAGTGATACCAAAGTCTTTCGCCAGCGCTTGCGCCGCTTTACGGGTTTGCTCAAGAATGGTGCCACAGCTCAGTAACTGCACTTTGCCTTTACCAGAACCACTCACCGTTTCCAGCTTGTAGATACCTTTAACGATACCTTCCTCGGCACCTTCTGGCATTTCAGGCTGAATATAGTTTTCGTTCATTGTGGTCAGGTAGTAGAAGATATCTTCTTGTTTTTCGCCGTACATACGACGGATACCATCTTGAACGATAACGGCAATTTCATAACCATAAGTTGGATCGTAAGTAATACAGTTAGGGATAGTGTTAGCCAATACGTGGCTGTGACCGTCCTGATGCTGTAAGCCTTCGCCGTTCAGGGTTGTACGGCCTGAAGTACCACCAACTAAGAAGCCGCGTGCACGCATATCACCTGCAGCCCAAGCCATGTCGCCAATACGTTGGAAACCGAACATTGAGTAGTAGATGTAGAATGGGATCATCGGTGTATCGTTGACTGAGTAGCTGGTCGCAGCCGCAACCCAAGATGACATTGCACCCAGTTCGTTAATACCTTCCTGCAGCACTTGACCAGTTTTATCTTCACGATAGTAAGCCACTTGGTCAGAGTCTTGCGGTACGTATTTTTGGCCTTCGTGAGCATAAATACCCACTTGGCGGAACAGACCTTCCATACCGAAAGTACGCGCTTCGTCAGGGATAATTGGCACAATGTTTTTGCCAATTTTCTTGTCTTTTAACAGCGCAGTCAGTACGCGAACAAACGCCATGGTCGATGAAATTTCACGGCCATTTGAGCCTGCTAAGATCGAATCGAAAATCTTCAGTGATGGCACTTCCAGCTCTTCGCTGAACTTCTCACGACGTTGTGGCACGCTACCATGCAGCGCGGCACGACGGCTCATCATGTACTTCACTTCTTCCGAATCTGGACCTGGGTGGTAGAACGGCAGATCTTCTAATTGATCGTCAGGAATCGGGATATTGAAACGATCGCGGAAGTAACGGATAGACTCGATACCCATTTTCTTCACGTTGTGGGCGATGTTCTTACCTTCACCCGCATCACCGAGGCCGTAACCTTTAACGGTTTTCGCTAGGATCACCGTTGGGCGACCTTTAGTCTTACGCGCATGGTCTAATGCCGCGTACACTTTAACTGGGTCATGACCACCACGGTTTAAGCGCCAAATGTCATCATCTGACATGTTCGCTACCATTTCTGCGGTTTCTGGGTATTTGCCGAAGAAGTGTTCGCGAGTATAAGCGCCACCTTTGGCTTTACAGTTTTGGTATTCACCGTCAACGGTTTCTTCCATTAACTGCAATAACTTACCGCTGGTATCACGGGCCAATAATGGATCCCAGTAACGACCCCAAATCACTTTCACGACTTCCCAGCCAGCGCCGCGGAATTCACCTTCCAGTTCTTGGATGATCTTACCGTTACCGCGTACTGGGCCGTCCAGACGTTGCAGGTTACAGTTGATGATAAAGACTAAGTTATCTAATTCTTCACGGGCAGCTAAACCAATCGCACCTAAGGCTTCTGGCTCGTCACACTCACCGTCACCTAAGAAGCAGTAAACGGTTTGCTCAGAACAATCTTTCAGACCACGGTCAGTCAGATATTTTAAGAAGCGCGCTTGGTAAATCGCTTGGATTGGGCCTAAACCCATAGAAACCGTTGGGAATTGCCAGTAGTCAGGCATCAACTTAGGGTGCGGATAAGAAGATAAACCTTTGCCATCCACTTCTTGACGGAAGTTAGCCAGTTGGTCTTCAGTTAAACGACCTTCCAAGAATGAACGCGCATAGATACCTGGGGCAATATGACCTTGGAAATACACTAAGTCGCCGCCGTCTTTCTCGTTTGGCGCACGGAAGAAGTGGTTGAAGCACACGTCATAAATGGTTGCGCTCGACGCGAAACTCGAAATATGGCCGCCTAACTCTAAATCTTTCTTAGAACCACGTAGCACCATAGCTAAGGCGTTCCAACGGATGATGGCGCGAATGCGACGTTCCATCTCTTGGTTGCCAGGCATGTGCGGCTCTTGACCCGCTGGAATGGTGTTCAAATAGGCTGTGGTCGCAGTGTAAGGCAAGTGCGTGCCATTGCGACGGGCTTTATCGATCAGTTTCTCTAATAAGAAATGGGCGCGTTCAGGGCCTTCCTGTTCTAATACAGCTTGCAGGGCATCAACCCATTCCTGAGTCTCTAACGGATCTAAGTCTTGTAGCATATCTTCAGACATGACACTGTCCTTCTCTATATACATGATAATGAATGGTGTTTGCGGCATATTCCGCTTTAGCAAGTGCTAAAGTCGGGAACTTAAGCGCCACTCTTTAAACGGCGCAAACTTCGCTGCAACCGGCTATCTTCTTCCCGCACAGATAACATCACCTCTTCGATGTAACTTAAATGTTCATTCGAGGCTTCTCTAGCGGCTTCAGGATCACGACGAACGATTGCAGCGAGCAGAGCACGTCTGTGATCGTTAGCCATAGTGGAAGCTTCTTCGCGGCGGCTTAAAAGCTCCAAGTTTTGCGCCACATTCTTATGCAGCACAGGGGTTAAACTGAGTACGAGATGCAACATAGCCACATTGTGTGACGCTTCAGCGACGGCGCGATAGAAGCGCACAATGGCAGCAGCTTGTTGTTCGATATTGGTGGCGGCTTCCACCTCAAGGATCATCCGCTTGATATTTTGCATATCGGCGTCTGTGCCACGCAGGGCGGCAAAATAGGCCATCATGCCTTCGGTCGCATGACGAAACTCCAGCAAGTCATATTGGCTTTCTGGATCGGCTGTCATTAATTCAACGATAGGATCGGCAAGACTCTGCCAGAGTTGCTCTTTGACATAAGTACCGCCGCCTTGACGGCGCATTAATAGCCCTTTCGCCTCAAGTTTTTGAATCGCTTCACGCAATGAGGGACGAGATACTTCGAACTGGATGGCCAGTTCACGCTCCGGTGGTAATTTCTGGCCCGGCTGTAAACTACCTTCGAGGATCATTTGCTCGAGTTGCGCCATGATCACATCAGAAATTTTTGGCTGATTAATTTTACTATAGGCCATTTGGCGCTCAGCTCCGTTGTAAATTGGTCTTACCAATTTTTATGAGTGAGCGCACTTTATCAAATCACACTTTTGATGTCCAGATTGAAAATCAACCTTAAAAGGTGATCTCACTCAAAACCGCTCACGATGAGAGAGCATAGCCTAAAAAACTCATCATGGGGTCAGACCATTAAACCACAACGAGAGCAAGTGCTAGCGGCTAGGTTCTGGAGCGCTGTAAAAAGCGCAGCTGCTAGAAAAAGCAGAACGGGCTGCGCCCTTATAGATTCTAGATTTTAGGTTCTAGATTCTAGAGCCACGAAGTGGCGTCCTAGAGCAGCGCTTTTTGCTGCGTCCTAGCCGCAAAGCGGCCTAGATTCTAGAAGCTGCGTCTTTCTTATTAACTCACCAACCCAAAAATAGTCAGCAGTGATAACACAGCAACCATCAGCGTAAAGTTGCGTTTGCTTAATACTAACAATGCTAAGGTCGACTGCACACAAACAGGCGCGCTAGACACCTCGGGTAAAGGCTGGGCAGCGAGTGCCGTTTCAGTGACCACTTGCCTAGCACTGGCATTGATATTTAACGCATTATTGCGCCACGCCGCGAGCCCTTCACTAAACTGACCACTGAGCGCATAGCCAAAGGAAAACACTCGGCTTGGGAGCCAATCAAACGCAAACATAATATCTTCAATCAGCGGTAAATTAAGTGACTTACGTATATTTTCCTCCGCATAAAAGCGCGCAGTGCAATATAACACTGCCCCCACAGGTCCAAGAAAAATAAGGCATAATGCCACTGCACCGTAGTAACGATAGTTAATCCAAGCAACACTCTGCCCGACCTTGGCACCTAAATCTTTTTCCGAAACCGCCTCCAAACACTCACTACAATCTAATTCAGCGGCATAGTGATAACAGGCCTGCACATCGGAACGACACGCCGCCTGCATATATTTTTTAAAAGTATCACGCTGTTTTTGATGATTAAAACAAATAATCGCCACCAGCACCCATAGCGCGAGACTTAATACTCCCCAAAACATACCCGACGCAATCCAACCCAACAGATAAACCACACCCGCGGGCAATATCAAAGCCAGCAACATATTAGTGTTATTAAGCGACGCTTTATCGCCAAAAAAGCTGGATTGGTAAGATTGCAGTACACGATCACACTGCCAAGAGGCGGGAAGAAACTTTAGTCGCTCCACAAGAATGGCGACCAGTAATGAAAATAATGCCATCGATAGTACTCCTTGTAAAAAAGCAGGACGGACTAGAAAAAGCAGAGCGGGCTTCGCCCTTCTAGGCCCTAGATTCTAGGTTCTAGGTTCTAGGCTTTAGAGCGCTGCAAAAAGCGCAGCTGCTAGAAAAAGCAGAACGGGCTGCGCCCTTATAGAATCTAGATTTTAGGCTCTAGATTCTAGAGCGAGCTTGCGAGCGTCCTAGCAGTTGCGCAGCAACCTCCTAGATTCTAAAAGTCGCGCAGCGCCGTTAAATACTTTTCCCAGTCAAAGCTTGGGCCAGGGTCAGTTTTACGCATTGGCGCAATATCACAATGCCCAACAATCCGCTCGACACTCAAGCTAGGGTATTGTGCAAACAAGGCTTGAGTCAATTCAACAAGTTGTTGATATTGTGCGGCAGTATAGGGCTTAGTATCCGTCCCTTCGAGCTCAATGCCAATGGAAAAATCATTACAATTTTCCCTTTCACTATAACGGGACACGCCAGCGTGCCAAGCTCTATCTTCACAACTCACATACTGCACACATTCACCATCGCGGCGAATTAAAAAATGTGCTGATACCTTAAGCCCCGCTAAATCGGCGAAAGTTTCATCGGCACTGGTATCTAAACAGCCTTGAAATAATTGATCGATGTAAGGTAAACCAAAACATCCCGCGGGCAGGCTGATATTGTGGATCACCAACAGACTAATCTCCCCAAAGGGGCGTTGATTAAAATGTGGCGATTCGCAGCGCCGCGCCGCGCGATACCAACCAAACTCAAAACTCATGTTTACTCCTTAAAAACGGAACGTCGCTAAGCGACTGCTAGGAAAGCAGAGCGGGCTTCGCCCTTCTAGGCGCTAGATTCTAGATTCTAGAAGGAGCAAAGCGACGCTCTAGCACCTAGCGGCGCAGCCATGATAATCTTAAGCCCAAATGCAAGCAGGCAGACGATTGACCCATGTTAACCCATGCCCACTCGCCCGACGTATAAAAGCAAGGACTCCGATCATGCTAGAAAACGATATTCGACATGCCGTAAAAACCGCGCTCAATGAAGATCTTGGCGGCACTGAAATCAACGAGCATACCAAAACCATTGCCTACGGTGACATTACTGCCGAACTTATTCCGGCAGATAAATATGCCGAAGCGACCTTAATCACCCGCGAAGAAGGGGTTTTTTGTGGCAAAGCCTGGGCAGAACAAGTCTTTAATCAATTAGGTGGCGAAGTCGCGCTGCATTGGCATGTCGATGATGGCGATCTTGTGTTACCCAATCAAGTCTTGTGTGAATTATCCGGCCCCGCTCGCGCCTTATTGACAGGCGAGCGCACTGCGATGAACTTTATCCAAACCTTATCCGGTGTCGCCACCCTCACCAAACACTATGTAGACAAACTTGCTGGCACTCACACACAGCTGCTCGATACCCGTAAAACCATTCCAGGACTGCGCACCGCCCAAAAATATGCTGTGACCTGTGGCGGCGGTAAAAACCATCGAATCGGTTTATTTGATGCCTTCTTAATTAAAGAAAACCACATTATGGCCTGTGGTGGCATACGCCAAGCGGTGGATGCAGCGCGCAGTTTACACCCCAATAAACCCGTTGAGGTCGAAGTCGAGTCCTTAGCCGAACTGGCATTAGCACTGGATTCTGGCGCAGATATTATCATGTTAGATAACTTCGATATCACTATGATGGTCGAAGCGGTTGAACTGAATGCAAAAAGCCAAGCTAAAGACAAAGGGGCAAAACTTGAGGTATCGGGCAATGTGACCTTAGACACCTTGGTAGAATTTGCCAAAACGGGGGTGGATTATATTTCCGTTGGCGCCCTCACTAAGCATGTCCGCGCCTTAGATCTATCAATGCGACTGAAAGGTTAAAAAGAAGGTTATAGGTTATAGGCTCTAGGGACTAGTTCCTAGGGCCTAGCTCGTAGCTCCTACATTCTAGATTCTAGAACGAGCTTGCGAGCGCCCTAGCAGTTGCGCAGCAACGTCCTAGATTCTAGCTTCCTGCCCTTTACAGCATAAACCCACTAAATAGCCTAACAAAACACAGGTATAATGCGCGCCGATGTTTTGACGTTGTTTTAAATGCGTCAACTTAACTAACATTGTCAAACGTTTGTTAGAACGCAATACGTTTTAGCGTCAAGTTTTTAGACAAAATAATCATTTAATTAATACTTTATGCGTAAAAGTTGTTTCATTTTACTTAACTTTGTACTAACTTTTACCTAGGCGAGATGGCCGTTTCGGCCTTCCTTATCAAAATTAGCTCAAAGTGAATTGTCGCTAGCCAAAAAACCAGCAATTCATCCCAAGCAATTAAGATAAGCAGCCGAAACGAACACAATCGATAAATGACACTTTGCACTGTATTGGAGTTAAAAATGAAAGGTATCAAAATGAATAAGAATGCTCAGGGTTTTACCTTGATCGAACTGATGATTGTAGTAGCCATTATCGGTATTTTGGCTGCTGTAGCATTGCCAGCTTATAAAGACTATGTAACTTCGGCTCAAGGTAGCGGTGCAATGAAAGGCGTTTCTACATTCGCCCAAAAAATCCCAACCTGTATTCAAACTGGTGTTGGATGTGCAACAATCAAAGCAGAAGTTAATGCTAATCCTAAATTTACCACTATAGGTGACGTAACGCAGGATAAAGGCATTACGTTGGTGTGGAGCGAAGCAAAATGTAAGCTCACAGCAACATTCACTGATACTGGCTCTGTTACCTTCGCAATGGATAAAGTTGGGACTGGAACCGACGACGATTTAGCTCTCTGTAAAAAAGCCGCTGGTATCGGCAGCTAATATCACAAATCTTTCTAAAGCCCCTTCTGGGGCTTTTTTATTTTATTATCCCAGTTAACCATAATCTTGGATACATTAGCTGATTAAGCGCGGGATCACCAAGGCTCGCGATTAATAGTGCAGCACAGGTTATCACTGCTGCAATTAATACCACTTTCCAAGGTAATGCTATCACTCGCAGTTGATAGTGGCGGCAATTAAGTGCCAATAACGATACCAATAATGCTTGGGATAATGGCATTACTATCACCCCATCAAACATGGCATAAATCCATATCGCGCATAGTGCAAATACCAACACTATATCGGTAGCGTCCATCTCTATGCCTATATGTGAGCTGGTGTCGAGGCTACATTGTGAGTTTTTAGCCAAATGCTCACTCGGTATTTCCCCTACTTTTTCCCCCAATAAGGTAAGCCGCTTTAATTTTGCCCATAATGTTATTAGCGACCAACTCGTAGCCAAGATAAACGCAACCACACCAAACTCATATAAAAACTGCATGAGGGCATTATGTGGGTGGGCATTAGGCAAAGGTCTAGCCTCTGCCCAAGCAAAACTCATTGGCCCGTAACCTAAGCCAATACGTTCAGGGATCGCCTGCAAAATATAAATCCACATATCAATCCGGCCAGAGCTATTGGTTCTTAATTGCCAAATTGGGCTATCAAAAATAAACAGTGGAATAATAATGATCAGCACCACCCATAAAAGCGTGCCGAAAGCCACCGCCTTTAAAATAGGGCGAATAAACCCTTTACGCAGATCGGTAGATAAAAAGCGATATACCACAACAGCCGCCACTACCAGCGCTAATACTGCGCCGCGAGCCTCCGATTGCAGCAGGATTAACCACAACACACTAAAGGTCACCATGGCTGCCCGTTTATATTTTTTAAGTGGTTCGATATAAAAAGATAAACACAACAGCGGCAGCAGCATAACTTGCAATTGATTGAAAAACCTTACATTCATAAAGCCTGCCACTAAAGAATGCACATCGGGCCGATTGTCATCAAGGGCATGAAATAGCAGCAGCAAAAAAAACTTAACTGCAATACAAATTGAGAAAAATAATGCAAATCCAAAAAAATATTGCAGCGCAGCAGTTCTGCCTATATCCGCAATCAATACACCAATGACGTAAAACAAACAGAGCAATAATAAAAAATTGGCTAATTCAACGAATGACCAAAATGGATGTTGACTAAAAAGGGTTGATAACAAACCGAGTATAAATAGGCTTACCACCACCCAAAGTGTAAAAGGCGATGGGGCGATCATCGGAATACTCGATCGCCACAAAAGGCCAACCGCTGAACACACGATAAATATAATTACTAGGATTCGCTTAAGATCGTAAGCGTTATCCACCCCCAGATATCCTGTGATATAACCTGATAATACCGAGCCAAGGAAAAATAGCGCGAAGAAAGTGAGCAGGAAAATCCGGCTAAAAATCGGGATTGATTGCAATATCTGTTTCCTTAATTGAGCATTCCATCACGTATTTATCCCACAATATTGGCGTTAAAGTGCCTCACCAAATCACCGATTATTTACGCGTTTTAGTCAAGTAAATCAAAGTGGCTTGATTATAAGGCATTGTTATTTATCGACCATTAATCCACAGTACAGTTTATGGTAAAATATAGCCACTTTTGAAAGCTGTACATAAATTCGCATCCTTATGATGATACTCATTTTTTTGTGATTATTTGAGCTTTTTTATATATGACAAATAACCATTTTGCCGCTATGATGGAAAAACTAATGGAGATAGGAGTTTTTCATGCCATCCGCTGGCCTTCACCTGGGATTATCCACCCTTTTCATCCGTAAAGGTCTGCTTAATGAAGAGCAGATGGCGAGTGCCATCACCAAATCCCGCCAAAACAAACAAACTTTAGTCACTACCTTAGTGCAGACTAAGCTCGTGTCTGCCCGCAGTATTGCCGAGCTTTGCTATGAGGAATATGGCACTCCGCTGTTGGATTTAGCCGAATTTGATGTTAGCGCCATCCCTGAAGAGTTTCTAAATAAAAAACTGATTGAAAAACACCGCTGCTTACCGCTATTTAAGCGCGGCAATCGCCTCTATATCGCCACTTCCGACCCCACAAATATTGCCGCCCTTGAGGAATTCCAATTTAGTGCTGGCCTACATGCCGAAGCGATTTTGGTGGAAGAAGATAAGCTCGCTAAGGCCCTTGAAAAGGTACTCGAAGAAGATATTACTGGCCTTGATTTAAGCGGCATGGATGAAGCAGCACTTGCTGGTATTGAAGTTACCGATACCGATAAACGCAATGAAGACAATGCTGGTGAATCCAGTGACGATGCCCCTATCGTCATTTATATCAATAAGATACTAACCGATGCTATTCGTAAGGGCGCTTCAGACTTACATTTTGAGCCCTATGAAAAACGCTATCGTATCCGTTTTCGTATCGATGGTATTTTGCATGAAGTCTCCGAGCCGCCAATCAGCCTAGCCGGACGACTCTCAGCGCGCTTAAAGGTAATGTCAAAGCTGGATATTGCCGAGCGCCGCGTCCCCCAGGATGGCCGGATTAAAATGAAGCTATCCCGCACTAAGTCTATCGACTTTCGGGTAAGTACCCTGCCGACTCTGTGGGGCGAAAAAATTGTAATGCGGATATTGGATTCTTCTTCCGCACAGCTCGGTATCGAAAAACTCGGTTACGAACCCGATCAAGAAAAGCTCTACCTTGAGATGCTAGCCAAACCCCAAGGGATGATTCTGGTGACAGGCCCAACGGGTTCGGGTAAAACCGTTTCGCTCTATACAGGCTTAAATATCCTCAATACCGCCGAGCGTAATATTTCCACCGCCGAAGACCCGGTGGAAATTAACCTTGAGGGGGTAAACCAAGTCCATATTAATTTAAAAGCGGGTTTAACCTTCGCCTCAGCACTACGTTCGTTTTTGCGCCAAGACCCCGATGTGGTGATGGTCGGGGAAATCCGTGACCTTGAAACCGCCGAAATTGCCATTAAAGCCGCACAAACAGGCCACTTGGTTCTATCAACCCTGCATACTAACTCGGCGGCAGAAACACTCACCCGTTTAATTAATATGGGCGTACCCGGCTATAATATTGCCAGCTCAGTCAATTTAATTATTGCTCAGCGACTTGCACGGCGACTTTGCCCTGAATGCAAGCAACCCGAACAAATACCTGAACATGAGCTAAAGCGTTTAGGCTTTAGTGATGCGCAAATCGCCCAAGGGTTTATCACCTATAAACCCGTGGGTTGTGAGCATTGTTCTGGTGGCTATAAAGGACGGGTAGGTATTTACGAAGTGATGAAGATGTCAGATGAAATTGCCCGTACTATTATGGAAGGGGGCAATTCATTGCAAATTGCTGCTCAAGCCAAGGCCCAAGGGATGCGCGACTTGCGGCAATCTGGACTACTAAAAGTGCTCCAAGGTGTCACCAGTATTGCCGAAGTGAATCGGGTAACCAGTTTTTAATAGCGGGACGGACTGCGCCCTTCTAGGAGCTAGGCTCTAGATGCTAGAGCGAGCATGTGAGCGTTCTAACAGTTGTGCAGCAACGTCCTTCTTAGCTTTACAACCAACAGGGATAATTTATGGCTACGGCAACCACAGTAAAAAAGCCTCGCCCAAAAAAGATTGAGCAAAAAAGCCAACCTAAAATTTATACCTTTGAATGGAAAGGTGTTAACCGCGACGGCCAAAAAACCAGTGGCGAACTGAGGGGGGCCTCTGCTGCTGAGGTTCGTAGCAAGTTAAAATCTCAAGGGGTAAATCCTAAAACCGTTCGCAAACAATCGGCCGCCTTATTTAAATTAGGCGATGCCAAAATTACCCCTATGGATATTGCTATGGTGACTCGGCAAATTGCCACCATGCTTGCCGCTGGGGTGCCATTAGTGACTACCATTGAATTACTGGGTCGCGGCCATGAAAAAGCAAAAATGCGTGAGCTGTTAGCGACAATTCTATCGGAGATCCAGTCAGGTATTCCGTTATCTGATGCTTTGCGTCCCCACCGACGTTATTTTGATGATCTTTATGTCGATTTAGTGGCGGCGGGTGAACATTCAGGCTCACTCGATGTAGTGTTTGATCGTATTGCGACCTACCGTGAAAAATCTGAAGCATTAAAATCTAAGATTAAAAAAGCCATGTTTTATCCGGCAGCAGTAGTAATAGTCGCTATTTTAGTAACAGCACTATTATTACTGTTTGTGGTGCCACAATTTGAAGATATTTTTAAGGGCTTTGGCGCCGAGTTACCTGCATTTACCCAATTGGTTTTGCATATCTCCCGCGGCCTACAATCCTCTTGGTATATCTTTTTGGGTGCCATAGTGGCTGGCGTATTTTTATTTGTGAGGGCTCATAGGAACTCGCAAATCGTGAGAGACAGAGTTGACGAAGTCATCTTAAAAATTCCAGCTATTGGTCCCATTCTACACAAAGGCGCTATGGCGCGTTTTGCCCGTACCTTAGCCACCACCTTTGCCGCTGGTGTCCCCTTAATCGACGGCTTAGAATCAGCCGCAGGGGCATCGGGCAATGCGGTATACCGTAAAGCCATCTTAAAAATCCGCCAAGAAGTGATGGCGGGGATGCAAATGAACGTGGCAATGCGAACCACTGGGCTGTTCCCCGATATGCTGATCCAAATGGTGATGATTGGCGAAGAATCAGGCTCGCTTGATAATATGCTTAATAAAGTTTCAACTATCTATGAGATGCAAGTAGACGACGCTGTCGATGGTTTATCCAGCCTAATTGAACCTATCATGATGGTGGTCATTGGTACTGTTGTTGGTGGTCTTATTGTCGCTATGTATTTACCCATCTTCCAAATGGGTAAAGTGGTTGGCGGCTAGAACGCTGCAATAAGCACAGCTGCTAGAAAAAACAAAGCGGTCTGCGCCCTTATAAATTCTAGGTTCTAGAGCAGCGAAGCGTCCTAGAGGCCTAAAATCCGTTTTACATTGAACAATATAATTAAGTAAGAATAATGACTGAATTTTTCACTTTATTAGGTCACACCTTTGACCAAGCACCTTCGCTTTTTATTTGCTTAAGTTTTGTGTTTGCCGCCACCATTGGCAGCTTTTTAAATGTGGTGATTCACCGTTTCCCGGTAATGATGAAGCGCGAATGGCAACAGGAATGTAATCAGTATCTGCAGGAATATCATGCAGATATTGTTAAGCAAGTAGGAATAGAAAAGCTCAATAAACCGATCGATCACTATCCTCCCAAATACAATCTTGTGGTACCTGGCTCTGCCTGCCCTAAATGTAAAACCGCCATCAAGCCTTGGCATAATTTACCCATTTTAGGTTGGTTAATGTTGAGGGGAAAATGCGCTGCCTGTCATGCCCCCATTTCCTCACGCTATCCGATTATTGAGCTAATAACAGGGTTACTCGTTGCAACACTCGCCTGGCATTTTGGCCCCAGCGGGCAATTTATATTTGCTGCAATACTCACTTTTGTGTTGATTGCGCTCACCGGAATCGATCTGGATGAAATGCTGCTTCCCGATCAAATGACCCTTCCCCTGCTATGGTTAGGACTACTCATAAACCTCAACCATACCTTTACCAACCCAACCGATGCGATTATTGGTGCCGCAGTAGGCTATTTAAGTTTATGGTCGATTTTTTGGCTATTTAAGCTGTTAACCGGTAAAGAAGGCATGGGCTATGGTGACTTTAAACTGCTTGCCGTATTTGGTGCTTGGCTTGGTTGGCAAATGTTGCCACTGGTGATTTTACTTTCATCCTTAGTGGGTGCCCTCGTTGGCATCACGCTGATCGTGACCAAACGTAATCAACTGGCAAATCCGATTCCCTTTGGTCCTTACATTGCCGCCGCAGGTTGGATCGCCCTAATATGGGGTCAACCTATTGTGGATTGGTATTTAAGTACGTTATAGGACTGGCTTCAGCCTTATAGGTTCTAGGCTTTAGGTTCTAGAAGGAGCGCAGCGACGCCCTAGCAGGACGAAGTCCGCTCTAGGTCCTAGCAGCGTCACGTCCGTCATCGCTTTTAAGAGAGTTTTATGTCCAAATTTGTTGTCGGTTTAACGGGCGGGATTGGCAGTGGTAAAACGACCGTGGCGAATCTGTTCGCGGCAGAAGGTGTTTGCCTAGTCGATGCCGATGTCGTTGCCCGAGAAGTCGTCGCACCAGGCACCTACGGATTAAACGCCATTATTGACCATTTTGGGACAGAAATCTTAACGGCCTCGGGTGAGCTTGACCGCGCAAAACTTAGGCAGCGAGTGTTTAGCGATGAACAAGCGCGTCAGTGGTTAAATCAACTGCTGCACCCTATGATCCGCCAAGAAATGCTTTTGCAAGTCAAAAATGCCACCTCAGACTATGTAATTATGGTTGTACCCTTGCTATTTGAGAACGGGTTAGATAGGTTAGTCAATCGGACTTTAGTGGTGGATATTTCGCCAGAATTACAAATAAGCCGTACTGTAAAGCGGGACAATGTCGATGCAACTCAAGTAAATAACATCATTGAGAGCCAGTGTAGCCGCAGTGAAAAACTCGCTAGAGCCGATGACATTATTGATAATCAGGGAGAGATATCAACTCTAAAACAAGAGGTGCAAGCATTGCATCAGCGCTATTTACAATTATCTGGTAATCACAACGCCCATGACTGACTTAGTTTATGAACAGCCTTTAAATGAGAAGATCCGCAGCTACTTGCGGCTCGAATACCTCAACAAGCAGCTCTGTAATAACCTAAATCACGACCACCAGCATAGATGTTTCTACCCTCTCTTTTCCCTGTGCGAGCTCTCGGAGCGCTGCGACTACCGCAATGAGGTCCTCAAAGATATCGAGCGAAATCTACTGCAACTGAGCAAATGGCAAGAACTCGAGCATGTCGATAGCGAACAAATCCGCTTTTATATTCAAGCCTTAACCCAAGCCAGAGAACCATTACAACGTCCCGAACGCTGTGGGAGCCAGCTAAAGCAAGACAGATTCTTATCTGCTCTCAGGCAACGCTTTGGTATGCCAGGTGCCTGCTGTAACTTCGACCTTCCCCAACTGCATTTTTGGCTCGCCAAACCCTGGGAAGAAAGACGCCAGGATTATCAAGCTTGGATAAGTCATTTCGATCCCCTACTCACACCCATCACGCTTTTGCTTCAACTGACCCGCAGTACCGCTGATTTCGATAATGCCACCGCTCATGCCGGTTTTTATCAAGGGGATAGCACTCAAGCCCTGTCATTAGTTAGAGTCAAAGTCGATGCTTCCCACGGTTGTTATCCCACGATCAGTGGCCATAAAAATCGTTATGCCATTCATTTTGTACAATTCGATCAACAACGCCACTCAGACCGTAGCATCGAATTCTTACTAGCGACCTGCGCGTGAAGCCTTTACACTAAAGCCATTGATAACCGTTATTCGTTATTCGTTATTCGTTATTCGTTATTCGTTATTCAGCAGTAAATCAAGAGATCCCCATTATGCCGTTAACCGTCAACTGCCCAATTTGTAAAACTCCAGTACAATGGAGCCCTCAGTCAGAGTTCAAACCTTTTTGCAGTGAGCGCTGTAAGATGATCGATCTCGGTGATTGGGCATCGGAGAAACACGCCATTCCAGTCAAATCTGAGTTTGATGTCGACGCTTTAGACGAACTTGGTTACGACGAAGAAAGCTTCTTTAAAGAATAAGCCTCATACAACAACTCCGTATATTTACCAACGACCAGAACCGACGAGTCTCGGATTGTTGTTCATACAGTGATAAGTAGAAATTTATGACAAAACGTATTCATGTTGCCGTGGGCATTATTCTTAATACTGACGGACAAATCCTACTCGCCAAGCGCCCAGAGCATTTACATCAAGGCGGCAAATGGGAATTTCCCGGTGGAAAAGTGGAGCAAAACGAAACCGTTACCCAAGCCTTAATTCGTGAGTTAAAAGAAGAAGTGGCGCTTAACGTCCATTCGAGCGAACCTTTTATGGCCTTAAGCTACGACTACCCAGATAAACAGGTACTACTCGATATTCACACTGTGAGTGACTTTACGGGCGAGGCGCAAGGGCTTGAAGGACAACAAATCGTCTGGGTCGATAAGCACGAGCTCACCCATTATGACTTCCCTGATGCTAATAAACCTATCCTCGCCAAGCTATTAGCACAAAACTAATCACATCTTTTTATGGGTAATAGCCAGATTTACATTAGCGATACGTGATCTGGCTTGCAGCAAATTCATTCACAACTTTTACAAAACGTAAATTAGTGCTTGAATGCAAATTCATTATTCTTCTTCGATTTTGAGGGCATATCATGCACAATAACGTTAAAGCATTACTCGCCACGACCGCGTTATTTTTTAGTTGCCAAGTACTAGCAAATGGCGGCTGTGGCTTTGAAGAGCAAAAACAGGGCTTGATTGCCACCTGCAGCGAGGAGAAACAAGAAGTGATTTTAACCGGTGTAGTTGAAGCGCAACATTTAGTAAAAGATCTCAATGAGTTTGCTGAGGGCTACAAAAGCTACCAAGTCGATACCGACGCCTTAGCACCACTCAAAAAAGTCACAGAACCAACAGAAATCGTCGTGATTATTGGTACTTGGTGCCCAGACTGTCATCGCGAAACGCCACGTTTTATCCGCATTATCGAAGAAGTGGCGAACCCCAATATTAAAGTGACTTATATTGGTGTCGATCGCAGCAAGCAAGACCCTGAAGGACTGGCGGCAAAATACGAATTCAAACGTATTCCTACCTTTATCGTGCAACAACAAGGTAAAGAAATTGGCCGTATCGTAGAGCGTCCAACCGTCTCGCTCGAAAAAGATTTAGCCGACATCTTAAAGTAATCGTACCCGAATAATAACAAAGGCCGCCAAGTGTAAACTTGGCGGCCTTTGTCTTTTAATAATAGATGTGAGGTTATACCAATCGTATTAAATCGCTTCTTCTAAAATCCGCTGCGCCAGCATCACTAACACACCCTCACGTAATGCTCCACCTGATAGCGCCAACTGCTCAATTCCTAAGAGTTCAAAGAGCGCAAGTAAAATCGCCACCCCTGCGGCAAATGTCGGCGCACGTTCGGCGCTTAAGCCGATAATCCCCTCAAGACTCACATCTTCCTCGGCGAGGATTTCCGCTTTCAGCTGTGTCAGCACAGCCAAAGTGATGATTTCAGACTGCTTACGGTGCATTAACACTTCGACCACAGATTGCACTGCGCCAGAAGCCCCCACTACACAGTGCCATCCTAAGTCTTTTAGCCTTTGCCTATGTTCACCTAAGACTGCTAGCACTTCCTGTTTAGCATCGTCAAAATCGAGCTCTTGCAACGGCGCGTTGTTGAAGAAACGGCGGTTAAAGGTCACGCTGCCCATAGGCAAGCTAGTCTTAAACTGAACCTGATGACCATCCCCGATAATAAATTCGGTACTTGCTCCACCAATATCAATCACTAAGCGTCGACCTTGGCCGCAGGTTGTTGCCACCATACCTTGATAAATCAGCTCAGCTTCACGCATGCCCGAAATAATCTCAATCGGGTGACCGAGAAGGGGAATTGCCCTCTGATTAAACTCGTCGGCGTTATTGATAGTACGCAGTGTTGCTGTGGCAATCACAGCAACATGATTAGGATGGACTTTATGTAGTGCTAACATTTGGGCAAACATGGCGAGGCAATCTAAACCTCGTTGCATCACTTCCTGTGATAAATAACCGTCTTCGCCAATCCCTTCGGCTAACCTTACTTTACGTTTGTACTTAGCAATAATATGTGGCTGACCACCTTTTGTTTTAGCGATCAGCATATTAAAACTGTTAGAGCCTAAAGTAATGGCAGCATAAGCGGGTGTTGGCATTTACGGCTGTCTACGCGTCCTGTCATGGCGAGGTGGACGACCACCACTACGATGTGCACCTTGAGTACGACTCACCCCAGAGCGCTCACGTAAATTACGAGCTCCCGCTGGATGTTTACGATGAATCTTAGCTGGCTGTGGAATATCATCCAGTAACGCATCGCGGTCATAATTACTCACTGGGATTGAGTGATTAATATAAGTCTCAATCGCTGGTAAGTTTAGTGCGTATTCCTCACAGGCAAAACTAACTGATACCCCTTTGTTCCCTGCTCGCCCAGTACGACCAATACGGTGAACGTAATCTTCACAATCATCAGGTAAATCATAATTGTAAACATGGGAAACATCGGAGATATGCAGGCCACGTGCAGCCACGTCAGTCGCAACCAAGATATCTAATTGACCTTGCGTAAATTGCTCTAGGATTCGAATACGTTTCTTCTGCGGCACATCCCCAGTGAGCAAACCCACACGGTGACCATCACCCTCAAGCCAAGCCCATAAGTTCTCACAGCTATGCTTAGTGTTTGAAAAAACAATGGCTTTCTCAGGCCAATCTTCTTCAATCAGCGTTAGCAATAAACGCATCTTATCTTCTTGGGAAGGATAGAAAATTTCTTCTTTGATATTCTTTGAGGTTTTTTCTTCGGGGGCAATTTCGACTTTCACCGGATCATTCATATGATCATAAGCCAACTCTTGCACCTTCATTGAAAGCGTCGCTGAAAACAACATGTTCAGGCGCTGATCAGCATTAGGCATGCGTCGGAATAAGAAACGAATATCCTTGATAAAACCGAGGTCGAACATACGATCGGCTTCATCTAACACCACGGCTTGAATCGCATTTAAGCTAATAATGCCCTGACGCACATAATCGATAATCCGTCCGGTTGTACCGATTAAGATGTCAACACCTTGGTCTAGCACTTTACGTTGGACGTCGTAACTCTCACCACCGTAAACAATCCCCACCTTTAAGCGAGTATGTTTCGCTAGTAAAATCGCGTCCTTAGCAATTTGAATGGCTAATTCACGGGTGGGCGCCATGATAATGGCACGCGGTTGATTTAATTGACGCCCTTCAGGAACAGGGGTCGACAATAAATGGTTAAATGTGGCAACCAAAAACGCCATTGTCTTGCCAGTGCCCGTCTGAGCTTGGCCAGCGATATCTTTTGATTGAAGTAATACGGGTAATGATAACGCCTGAATCGGCGTACAAAATTCAAAGCCGTTCTCGGCAAGGGCCTGTTTAACCTCAGGATGCAGAGGTAAGTCGGCAAATTTTTGATTTGATAAATGTGTTTGGCTCATAGCGCAAGCATACCATTTGGGGTTGCAATAAGATACTCGATCGTTTGAAATAGCCACATTGTAAAAGGTAACTTGAAAAGCTATTTTTCAGCCCCAATATACATGGTAAGCCATTAACAAACCAGCAATGGCAACCAAACTGGAGAACATCATGAGCGATAAAATTATATACCTGAGCGACGACAGCTTCGAAAACGACGTATTAAAGGCCGATTTACCAGTATTGGTAGACTTTTGGGCTGAATGGTGTGGTCCATGTAAAATGATCGCGCCAATCCTTGACGACGTTGCCGAAGAGTATGCCGGTCGCGTAACTATCGCTAAATTAAACGTTGACCAGAACAACGTTTCTCCAGCGAAATACGGCGTTCGCGGCATTCCAACATTGCTGTTATTCAAAAACGGTGAGTTGGCAGCGACCAAAGTTGGCGCGCTCTCTAAAACTCAGTTAAAAGAGTTTATCGACGCACAAATCTAATTTGTTGTCGTTATGAGTGACCTCCGGCACAAGCTGAAATTAAATTGTGCCGGAATGCCCCTAAATTTCTGGACGCCCCGCTTTGTTAGTGCTACTTTAATAACCAGATTCTTTCTAACTAAACCACTTCTCGCTCGTCAATCACTATCCTGAATCACAAACTTTACTGATTGATCGCGGTAAGCTTTGTCGCGTAACACAAGATCCCCAACATGAACTTAACTGAATTAAAAGACACGCCGATATCCGACCTAGTTTCGCTAGCCGAAAACATGAAACTCGAAAATATGGCCCGTGCTCGCAAGCAGGACATTATTTTCTCCATCCTTAAAGCCCACGCCAAAAGTGGCGAAGACATTTTCGGTGGCGGCGTATTAGAGATACTCCAAGACGGATTCGGTTTCTTACGAAGTGCAGATGGATCTTACTTAGCTGGCCCTGATGATATTTACGTGTCACCAAGCCAAATTCGCCGTTTCAACATGCGAACGGGTGACACCATTTTTGGTAAGATTCGTCCACCAAAAGAAGGTGAACGTTATTTTGCCCTGTTAAAAGTTAACGAAGTTAACTTTGATAAACCTGAAAACTCTCGCAATAAAATCCTCTTTGAAAACTTAACCCCACTCCACGCAGAAGAACGTATGCGTATGGAGCGTGGTAATGGCTCAACTGAAGACATCACTGCCCGTATTCTGGATTTATGCTCACCTATCGGTAAAGGTCAACGTGGTCTGATCGTTGCGCCACCAAAAGCGGGTAAAACGCTATTACTGCAAAACATTGCGCAATCCATTACCTACAACAACCCTGAAGTGGTATTGATGGTTCTGCTGATCGATGAACGCCCAGAAGAAGTAACCGAGATGCAACGCCTCGTTAAAGGTGAAGTTATTGCATCTACCTTCGACGAACCAGCAAGCCGTCACGTACAAGTGGCTGAAATGGTTATTGAAAAGGCTAAGCGTTTAGTCGAACACAAAAAAGACGTGGTGATTCTGCTCGACTCTATCACCCGTTTAGCGCGTGCTTACAACACTGTTATCCCTTCATCAGGCAAAGTGTTAACCGGTGGTGTGGATGCAAACGCCCTGCACCGTCCAAAACGCTTCTTCGGTGCAGCACGTAACATCGAACACGGCGGCAGCTTAACCATTATCGCTACTGCGTTAGTCGATACCGGTTCTAAGATGGACGAAGTGATTTACGAAGAGTTTAAAGGTACTGGTAACCAAGAGCTGCATCTGTCACGTAAAGCCGCTGAAAAACGCGTCTTCCCTGCGATTGACTTTAACCGCAGCGGTACTCGTCGTGAAGAGAAGCTGACAAATCCTGACGAACTGCAAAAAATGTGGATCCTGCGTAAGATCCTCAATCCAATGGATGAAGTCAGTGCAATGGAATTCCTCATTGATAAGCTGGCGATGACTAAGACTAACGAAGAATTCTTCACCGCGATGAAACGCGCAAAGTCTTAAGCCATATAAGATTGTATGAATAATAAGGCCGCTCACTGAGCGGCCTTTTTTACGTTTTACACATGGTGATGGATTGCAAAGCCGCGGGTGCGGCTCACTCGATTCAAGTGACTTAATCAAGCACAGGCAAATAACTGAGAACTAACTGATCTCGGCTTAGTTGCCCATCAATTATCTCACCTACTGTACCGTTGTTTAACTTGATGGCAAGCGTGGCCTCGCCGACCTGCGCCTTAAAGGTTTCCATTTCTTTAATTCGGTTGATCAGCGCCAATGCTAAAGTGTTTTCTGCGGTCGCAGCATACACACGGCCATTTACTGTCACTTCCGCTTGTGTGGCTAATGCAGGGCCGGCTAGATGAATACCGACGTATTCACGCCATACTCTGGCTTTTTGCTCGCCTTGATAATCACTGTCAACCGATGCAAGTACCACTTGCCGTAATATCATCTGCAGTAAATTGCTCTTACCTTTTGGTTGGCCGTTAACAGTATCAAATTGGAAGTAACGTGAAACTGAACGATCGTAATTAGGTAATGGCTCAATACTTTGTTGGGCAAAATCAGTGTAATAAGGCAGATAGCTATCGAGCTTACCACTCACGCCACAGCTTTCGGTAAAGAGCGGTGCATTACCACGAGTCAGCCCAGGGCCTTCACCCATGGTCATCTTACACAACATATCTTGGAACACTGGACCCACATTCGGTAAATCAACCAATGCTTTGTAACCACGACTCGATGTGCTGCGGGGCGTTGTACGTGATACTAAGGCTCGCACGGCTAACAATTTATCAGGCCATACACCTAACACGTCGCGCTCATTCACATACGGATGGTTAGGTGAGGATGCAGGCGTTTTAATACCATTGAGTAAGCGGCCCGAAAAGCTAACATCAGCCGTTAATAAATCCTGAAATTGAGGATTTATTTGCGATTTAATGATCAACTCTTTCAAGGCTTCTGGGGAATCAGAGAACTGACTGATCACCTCACCCGGCTCAAATTGCGCCTTCATATCGCCGCTTTTAAAACGATATTGCTCAAGTACCTTAGCAAAATTGTACTGCTGTCTTAACGCTACGCTGCCATCAGCTTGTTTGTATGTGACGTCCAATGTGGCGTCGTTTTCTCCCACTAGCTTAAGGAAGAAGTCGGCCGACTGATTCATTGCCCGCTGATTCGCACAATACCAAGCCTCGCTACCTGCCGCAGCCAGTCGGTCGCACTCACCTGCAAAAAAGTTTTCTGATAGACCAAATAATTGCTCTAAAAAGCTCACATCTTCAATGAATTGACGTATCTCATCAAACTGAACTTTACGATTAATGGTGTAACTTAGACTATGATCCTCAAACAAAGATTGACGATTATGGCGTAGGTTCATGGTCTCGTAGCTATCAAAATACTTATCGATATAGAACTGGTTAATATCATCTAAGTTTTTACCCGCATCACCACGATTACAGTTGCTGTTAAGGGACACATGTTCATCTGTGCAATAAGAATACTGACGTAGGCTATTGTTTTGCTCAATATTATAAAGTGCGCCAAATCGGGTATCCCCGTTAACAATGCCTTTGGCAAGTTCGTCGCGACGCTTAGCATCTTCCGCTTTGAGCGATACAAATTCGTTAGCCTTTGTTTCCACTTCGCGGGCATAGCCAAAACGTAACGCCGCTAAGTCATAGGGTTCAAACGTGGTTGCAAACCGATTCACGTTGTAGTCCATTTGGCTCGAAAACTCGGCATTAACAGTAATATCTGGGTAACCTGCATCGCTAAAGGCGGCTTTTAACTCCGTCAGTTGTGCTTGGTTAAAGGTATTGTCGTGGTCGCGACTCCCAGCAAAGTTATGTCTTAAGCCAAAGGTATGCCCTAATTCATGGGTCAAGGTGCCGGCAAATGCTTGTGCAGCAAGGGCTGTAGTTAATGAGTCTTGTAAACTTATCGGCAAATCTTCAAATGCCGCTAATTTACCGCCCACTTTGCCATCAACCCACATTTCGGCTTTTTTCCAATCAATTTCATGACCTTTGATACCGCGAGGTAATTCACGATTACTACCACCTGTAGCAAACACGGTATCCACATGCATCATTGAATTTTCAGACCAAAACGCTTGTGTTTTTTCATCAAAATCCGCCAAAGCATCGAGACTATTATCCTTAGGCGTTAATAACATTGATTTGGGTGCTGCAATAAGCTGCTGAGTCGGTTGTTCAAATGCCGCCGCCTCAACTGGCACAGCATCAACGCTGACATCTGGCTTGTTCAGATTCGACACATAAGGCTCGCCCGTTAACGATGTGACTGAATTCGCGTCCAATTTGCCTCTGTTATAATCTAAACGCACTTGGCGATAGTAACGTACTGCGCCTTGTTTTAGATTCGAGCTGTATTGATTGACTCGCGCACTCACAATTTCGCCTGTAAGCGGGTTTGCCGCGGATGGGCCATAACCCGCCAAACCATTATCCAGCGGTTCATCAAATAAAGTGATGTTGCTATAGCGCAGGTCGCCATGGCGTTTATCGTGGGCTTGCTCAAGTTTTATCTGTGGAAAACCCGTTTTATACAACTTGTTTTGAATGTTAATTGCCGTCACGGACTCGATAGCAGCATCCAAAAAGGGTTTATTTTTCGCATCGTAGAAATTATTACTCAGGTAATAAGTCAGTTCCGATTTGGCCGGATTGAAGCGATTCATGTAGGTACGCACATACCCGTCAACGCCCTCTGAATCAGTCGCATCACGGTAAGTATGGGAAGAGGTAAAGAAACCAAATGCGCCCTTTTCATTTTCGGCATAGGGAATCGCTTGATAGTCTTTACTGGCTAACTGATCCACCGCCACAATCGAAATAAACTCAGTGGTCGTAAAGGATAGATTGTCGAGGTTGCCACCGTAAAATTGGTTAAAGCAACTTGGTGAAGCCTGATAGGTATGCTCAATTTCAAAGTTAACCACGCCCTTAGCTAAATCCATCTCATAGCCTTTTTGGCCTTGAGTATTCACTAGACGCGGGGCCTCTGTTTCAGTCACACATTCACCAAAGGTAAATATGTCATTAATGCCCAACTCGGCAATTTTAGCTTTGGCAAAATCGGGGACAAAGTAGCGCTTATCCTGCCATGTTAAATTAGCATCGGTGTTAACTTGCTCTACGTTAATACACTCACGCCATTTATCTTCGGTACATTTAAAGTCGATATATTCGCCAGGAATGGTTAACACTGGCGCTTGGTTATACTCATTAGGATAACGGCTGTCATGGCCTAATCCGATATTATCTCGGTCAATTTGACGTACTTGGATACCATTCTCCGTTTTATGCAAGGTTACCAACTTAGGATCACCTTGGGTAAAACCTCGCACCTCGGCGGCATAACGCGGAGCCTTACCCACGCTGCGAATGTAGAGATATTGCCGCTCAGTGGCTTTATCGATGTCGGCTGTGGTGACTTGCTTTTCATCTTTGGGGAGTTCTTTATAAGGCTCATCACCGGCACCACACCCCACAAGGGTCAGTGCGCTGGTTATCGCCAGACATACCATGGACTTCTTCATAGATTCCTCTTAACTACTGTTTTTATAGATATTTAGTAACTGACAAATAAAAGGTTGAACTCTTTTTGTCATAAATCTCAAATCCCTGAGATGTCCCCACTTCTGGGTTATAGAAACGACCACTATTGTTATGACCAACAGCCAACACCCAGTCAGGCTTAAACGACCAACCGAGTTCTTGGGCGAAGGTAAATTGATCGTCGAGTCGGCGACCGTAATAGTTTTTGGATACTCGATAACGACCACTCACATCCAAATACCAATTAGCCGTAATTTGCCAATAAGCATCGAGTAATCCATCGAGTTGCTGTTCAACTAACACGCGCTCACCAGCGGTTTTGTATTGGTAAGCGTTGTAGCGATAGCGCGGTGAAAAATAAAAACTTAGGTTATCTAGCGGGCTCCAAAATAAGTACGCAGCAATACGCGGTGCATATTGCAACCTATCCAATTTTGATTCGCGCTCTGCGGGCAGATACACACCTAAACTGCCTTTGAATGAGACGGTATCGCTTAAGGCATACAGTGGTGTACGGTATTCCAGCAAAGGGTCATAAAAACTGGACTCTTTGCCATGCAATGTTTGCTTTTCGCCCCCAAGGGTAAACAGCACATTGCCCCAATTTGCCTTGTAATCGATCCGGCTATCGATGTTATAGGCTTGATAGGCGTAATAACTATCCGAGTCATAAATGTTTCGGGTAAACCCAACATTAACGTAGCCAGACCATTTTGCAGCTTGTGCATCCGTGGCTAACTCAAATTCATTGACAGCCAATACTTGGCCGACAAATGAAAAACTCGCCAGCATCACCTGCAAGCAGAAAAGCACAGACCATTTATTTCGTCGACGAGAAATCGACGAATAATATTGATTATTCGTTGGTTGCATAATAAAACCTTGATTTATATTTTTATGAAAATATTGATAGTTAGGATGCGCTCTATATAGCGCTAGGATGTACTTGCTTGAATAGACTTTATCCAATTAAGTAAAATGGAATAACAATGTTCCAAATTAAGAATGTAACTACGCAGAAAAATAGCTGAAATGAAATAAATAACACTAAATAAAACAAAAAAAGACAGTCCAATAAATATGCTTTCAAAATTAGTTTCACAAAACCAATTCCAAAGTGTAACGCTATATTCATTCAGTACGATTGTCGATTTATGGCCCACAAACTCACTCTGCGCCACAAGTGTCGAAGCCATTAAAAAATCATTCTTTTCAAAAGAATAAATTTCATTTTTAGCTGAAACACTTAGCGATAAGCTCAACCATAATATTCCGAGCACCAGTAATCCACCGACTATGGGATGAAGATGTTTCGGTATTTTTGAGTAATTTTTTGTGGCTAATTTAGTTAACATTTTCAGTCAATACGTCATACTATAAATAATCTCCACTGTGACCCACAGCTAAAGATACAAAACGATACATTTATCGCATCATACGCACGAAAAAAAATGCTTTTCAACTCAAGCCAGCGACAACTCATATGTAATTAAAATAAATATGAGTTAGATCAGAAAAAATTAGCGACATTAAACATAAACAATACAATTCACAACAGAAAAAACCGCCACAAAAAACAACTTAAATACATATTAAAAACAATAAATAACAATATGCAATGCGATTATTTACATATACCACCATAATGCAAATAGCTTAACGGTAGTTTGGGATAATATGATGAGCAGCCAGTTGAGTTTGCAATTCTTTACAACGGCGACGTAACATTTCGCGAAGCAGTAACACCACGGGTGTGACATGTTCGCGTCCAGGGCACACTAAGTATAAATTGACCGACTCGCCGCGATATTCTGGCAACAAGGGCACTAAGCGCCCAGCCATAATATCCTCTGCCAAATCTAAGCTCGACTTAAACACTAACCCCTTTCCTGCTACCGCCCAGCGGCGCGCAATTTCAGCATCATTCGCACTACGATTCCCCGTGACGCGGACTTTACATTCCTGGCCATCACGCTCAAATTGCCATTGATCGTGAGTTCTCTCATCTAACTTATAAAACAAGCAATTATGTTGTGTTAGCTGCTCTAAGGTTTCGGGTTGACCAAATTTAGCAAGATAGTCCGGCGATGCACATAACACTCTGTCGGCACTGCAAATCGGAAAGGCAACTTGATTAGAATCCTGCGGCTTACCATAACGCACCGCCACATCAATTTTATCGTGGTAAAAACTGCTGATATTGTCGCCCAAATGCAGACGCACTTGCAGCTGTGGAAAATCCAAGAGAAAGTCATCGAGCCAAGGGACAAATAAGTTTCGCCCAAAGTCAGATGAAACCGACAGGCTTAAGGTGCCAGAGACCTTACCTTTATCGCTGGCAATCGCCTGCTCTCCAAGGGCGAGATCACTTAAGGCACGGCGGCAATGGATCAGGTAACGCTCCCCTTGAGCGGTTAATCTAAGGCTGCGAGTCGTGCGCACAAACAAACTCGTATCAAGCTGTTTTTCAAGACGTTTAATCGCTGCGCTCGCTGAAGCAGCAGAGAGGTCCATTTCGGCCGCTGCGGCCGAAATACTGCCGCAATCGGCAACGCGAACAAATAAGGCGAGATCATTAAGCAACATGATTATCAAATTTCCTTTGAAAAAATTACAAACTTTACCCCGTTTATCTAAAGGTTAATATTTCACACAATGGTGCTCAATGACAAGTGACAGACATGAGTCGCCAGTGAGGAATGATTATGAGAGCCGTAGGTTACCAAACAGCAGGCGCAGTCGATGCGCATAATGCATTAGAAAACATAACATTAGCCAAACCAACTCCAACGGGTTTTGATTTGTTAGTCGAGGTTAAGGCCATATCGGTTAACCCCGTCGATACCAAGATCCGCGCATCAAGCTCAGCGCCTGCTGGGGAGTATAAAATCCTCGGTTGGGATGCCGTCGGCGTTGTAAAAGCTATCGGGGACAAAGTCAGCCTATTTAAGGTAGGCGATGAAGTTTGGTATGCCGGCGATATTAGCCGCAGTGGCAGCTATGCCGAATATCAGTTAGTGGATGAGCGCATTGTCGGCCATAAACCGCAAACCTTAAGCAACGCACAGGCGGCAGCCTTACCCTTAACCAGTATCACGGCTTGGGAATTGCTGTTTGACCGTTTAGGTCTACCACAGGATGGCTCCGCCACGGATGCACGTATTCTGATTATCGGTGCGGCTGGCGGTGTGGGTTCGATTATCACTCAACTGGCGGTCAAATTGACTGGAGCAGAGGTTATCGGTACCGCATCACGGCCAGAATCAGCAACTTGGGTGCAAACCTTAGGTGCCGATGCAGTGATTAATCACAATAAACCCCTCTCGGAAGAGCTGGCTAAGCTCGATATTGCCGATGTCACCCATGTGATTAGCCTGACCCAAACCGATAAGCACTTTGACGAAATTGTAAAAGTGCTCAAACCACAAGGAAAACTGGCACTGATTGATGATCCGGTAGCCCCGTTAGATGTGATGAAGCTTAAGCGTAAAAGCCTGTCGCTGCATTGGGAGCTGATGTTTACCCGCAGCCTGTATCAAACCGAGGATATGATTGCCCAGCACCATCTACTCAATCGTATTGCCGAGCTTATCGATACCGGCAAAGTAAAAAGCACCTTTGGTGAGCATTACGGCACGATTAATGCGCAAAACTTGCTAAAGGCCCATGCACAAATTGAGTCGGGCAAAGCGATTGGTAAAATTGTGCTTGAGGGATTTAGCCAATGAAAATCACGGTTTTTGCGCAAATCCAAGCGCATTCAGGCCAGAGTGATTCACTCTTTAAAGTCCTCAAACAACTGGTAAGTGACACCCACACCGAGGCAGGTTGTTTTGAGTATACGCTGCATCATTCTTTAGATAATGCTAATCAGTTTTGGATGTATGAAGTGTGGCAATCCCAAGCAGCACTGGATGCGCATATGGCAAGCCCACACTTTAATACCTTTGTCGCCACCTCCGAGCAGTTAGTAGAGAAAGTCGAGATCCATAAGAGTTATGCTTGCTAGCATCACCAACAAGAAAGCGCCAAATTTGGCGCTTTCTATTTTTAAATCAACTGCGTAAATAAAGCTAAACCAACGTCATCGCCATTTTTCGGCGTAGATAAGCAATCTGTTGCATATGGGGTAAATCCTTCGGACAGTTGTCTTGGCAGCCGAGCAAGGTCATGCACCCAAACACACCATCCTGATTACCGATCACATGGTAAAAATCCTCCGCAGTGCGGGCATCACGGCTATCGAGTTCAAAGCGGGCAATTTTCATCATGCCAACTGCACCGACAAAGGTCTCGCGCATTTGCTTGGTCGCGCAGGCTGATACGCAAACGCCACACTCGACGCAGCGCTCCAACTCATACAGGCGAGCAGCTTCTTCAGGAGCCATAGGATCTTCGAGGCGATGGATGCTGATATCATTCGCCTTAGGATGTAACCATAGCTTTAACCGTTCAGCGAGTTCACGCATAAATTTACCCGTGTTAACCGATAAATCACCGATCAATTCAAAGCCAGGTAATGGCATCAGGGTGATCTCGCCCTTGGGATATTTGGCGGTTAAGGTGCGGCAAGCTAATGTCGGAAAACCATTGATCACCATAGCACAACTGCCACAAATCCCTGCGCGACAGACAAAGTCAAACTGCAACGACGTATCTTGCTCTTCTCTCAGCTTATTGAGGGCAATAAATACTGTCATCCCCGGCGTTTCGGTGAGCTGGTAACGCACCATTTTCGGCTTATCGTTTGGCTCCTGTGGATCATAACGAAAAATATTAAAGGTTAACTGGCGACCTTGGGTCATTATGATTTTTCTCCTAACGCATTGGCAGAGGGTTTTTGTAAGGTATCACTTAAACGTTCATTTTTAGCTTGCAGGCTGGGTGGCAGCTCGAAAGGCATCAGCGCCGCTTGGCGTTGATAGCGATCGGCATCCTCCCCGAGCACAGCCAAAATTTCAGCAATTTGTTGCTCACGTTTAGCGGTATCGGGGTGAGCAATCGCATTGTCGATACCATAACCCCGGTATCCCGGTGGCAGTTCCATCTTCATCACATCTAGCGGCTCGTAGCTCAACACGGGTTCCAACGCATTGGCATCAGGCCAACTGGCGAGGGTGCGATTAAGCCAATCGCGGTCATTACGCTGCGGATAATCCTCACGGGCATGGGCACCGCGGCTTTCGGTGCGAGCTGCCGCACCACAGGCCACGGTCAGCGCGACTTTGAGCATACGCTTTACCCTCAATGCCTCCACCAGCTCAGGGTTGGCGTGGCGTTTTTTACACTTAATGCCGAGTTTGCGTGAACGTTCAAGCAGGGCTTTTAGCTCATTCACCGCTTTATCAAGCTCTGGGCCGTTACGGAAAATCCCCACGTAATCCATCATAATTCGCTGCATTGCGTGCTTAAGTTCGAAGGGGTTTTCTTGACCATCGCCATCGACTAAGGTGTCGATCTCAGTCTGTACTTGCCGCATAAATTTTTCGGCAAGCTGGGTATTGATTTCAAGGCTATTATTCTCACAAAAATCAGCGACATATTTACCAATAATCATACCGCCCACTACGGTTTCGGCGAGCGAGTTACCGCCCAAGCGGTTAAAGCCATGCATATCCCAACAGGCGGCTTCGCCCACACTGAATAAGCCCTTAAGCTGCGGACTTTCACCGGTTGCTTTGGTGCGAATGCCACCCATGGAGTAATGCTGAGTCGGACGCACGGGTATCCAATCCTTTGCAGGGTCGATCCCAAGGAAGTTCTCACAAATTTCTTGCACTTCACGCAGGTTGGTTTCGATATGTTTGCGCCCAAGCAGGGTGATATCGAGCCATAAATGCGGGCCATAGGGGCTATCGACGCCCTTACCTTTACGCATATGTTCGGTCATGCGGCGAGACACTACATCCCGCGATGCCAGTTCTTTTTTCTCTGGCTCATAGTCCGGCATAAAACGGTAGCCGTCTTTATCCCGCAGCAAGCCACCGTCACCGCGGCAACCCTCTGTGGTTAAAATCCCTACGGGCACAATCGCCGTTGGGTGGAACTGCACCGCTTCCATATTACCAAGGGTCGCCACGCCCGTTTCGAGTGCCAGCGCCTGACCTATCCCCTCGCAGATAATCGCATTGGTTGAAACTTCGTAAATACGGCCATAACCGCCGGTAGCGATGGTGGTTGATTTCGCCACATAAGCGCGCAATTCACCCGAGATTAGGCAGCGGGCAATCACCCCGTGACAACGCTCTCCATCGTGGATAATCGCCAGCGCTTCGACGCGCTCATGGACCGGAATATCCATCGAAATGGCTTTGTTATCCATGGCATAGAGTAAGGAGTGACCCGTACCATCGGCGGTGTAGCAGGTGCGCCACTTTTTGGTGCCACCAAAGTCGCGGGCATTAATTAACCCATGGGCTTCTTCGGCTTCCTGTAGAGTAACTTTTTGTGCGTTAACAATGACTTCCCGTGGACCAGCACTAACACGTGACCAAGGCACCCCCCAGTTGGCTAACTCACGTACTGCCTTGGGCGCACAATGGGCAAACATTCTCGCGACCTCTTGATCACAGCCCCAGTCAGAACCTTTCACAGTGTCTTGAAAGTGCACATCTTCATCATCACCCATGCCTTTAACTGCGTTGCCAAGGCTTGCCTGCATTCCCCCCTGCGCTGCGGCGGAGTGAGAACGTTTGGCAGGAATAAGCGATAGCACTAAGGTATCCAGCCCACGCTCTTTAGAGGCAATGGCAACCCTTAGCCCTGCCAATCCGGCACCAACCACTAATGAATCGGTATAAATCAGTTTCACGCCTGCTCCTTAACGGGTACTGCTGTTATTGTTTTAGGACAACACTCTTTTGTTATATTTCGCTCAACTCGCATGGGGTAAAAATGCCAATAAAGAGGCAATCCCTACAGTGACAAACGCGATACTCACAATAGTTTTAATCTTACGTAAACGGCTGCGACTATTAAGATCACGCGCCGCGCCCCACTTCAGTGCTACGCGGTAAATCCCGATGGCCGCATGTAACTCCACCGTCAGCAATAGCGGCAGATACACCATCCACACGCCTTGGTTCCAAATCCGCTCGGCGCTGCCCTGCGGACCTATGGTTTCAGGCGCCGAGCCAATAAGCCACAGATGCACTGGCAGCAATAACAGGATCACCACACCCGTAATGGCCTGCCAGCGCCACAGGCGAGTATCGCTGTGATTAATCACTTGCATCTGCTGTTGCAGCGCCCTTTGCTGACGCAAACTCATCGGTAGCTTCTGCAATGCCACTAGCACATGCACTAACGCTAAAGCGGCAATACCGATGGCAATACCAGTCACCACCCAAGGGTAACCATGACCATCACTAGAGAGAAAACTTAGCTCCATAGTGCGAGCAACCCAGTTCATGGCATCGCCACCCAACAATATGGACGACACCAACACTAAGTGACTCCACAAAAACACCGCCAGAATGACACCCGACACACTCTGGCTTAAATCCAGCCACGCACTCCATTTTTTTATACTTAGTTTGATTGCCATTGCTTTCGCCTCGCGCCACAGGCTCTATTGAGCCAAGCTCATTAAGTGATCTTTAAAAATTAATATCGCTCACAAATCCAACAACAAACCTGAGTTAGATCAACTAGGAGGCGAATAATTAATCGAATGCTTAACTATTAGCGATAGAACCAATAAAAACGAGTGGCAGCGACACAAAATCCTGCGGCGAATTATCTCAGTGCAACGCGCGCAGCAGGATTGGCATTCAAATTACTGGGGCACATAGGGCTGCACAGGAACACTCAACTCGCTGCCGATCAACATATAAGTAACTAAGCTAGCGCTACCTAGGCACAACAAATAGATAATCAATACCTTAGCGAGTTTACGTAAGCCGGAGCGTTGAGTGGTAATGCCCCACTTAACTGCCACACGGTACAAACCAATCATGGCGTGGATCACCACTGCGGGCAGCAATAAGGCATAAAGCAGCCAAGCATTATCGTGATAAACACGCTCGGCGGATAAATGTGGGCCAATCTCAGGATTTAAGATCATGGTAAACAGATGTACAGGCACCAAGAAAAACAGAATAAAGCCAGTAATGAGCTGCCAAAACCATGCATGGGTATCACGGTGATTAATGCCACCTAAATGCGAGCGCAATGCCCGCCACTGACCCAGTTGTGCCGGAAACCGCCTAAGCGCAACTGCGGCATGCAATATCACCACTAACAGCATAAAAACCGAGAAGACTTTAGTAACCATCGGAAAGCCATGGCCTGTACTACTAAACATACCGCCTTCAAGCAGTTGTACAACTTGGTAAAATGCCTCTTTGCCCAGCAAAATGCTCGACTCGAAGTGCATATGCAACAACAGGAAGCATCCCAACATAATGCCTGTCGCGCTCTGTAATCGATCAGCCTTAGCCGACCAAGGGTGACCTATCCCCTGTGTTTTCACCCTAGTGTGAACGCGCGTTACGCTTATCATCTTGCTTTTACCTTTGATGGTTTGTTGACACCTCTTTGCAAACTACACCATAGCAGCAACAAAATACCCGGCTGAGTGTCACAGATTTAAAGCGTGAGGCAACTCACGGGAGCAGCGTCAACTCTTAGAAGGCGATCACAAAAAGCAAGTAAAAAACCAAACAAAGGTAAAACCAATTAACCATTATATTTCATATGTTTATACTAAAAATCGAAACGACCGGTTCGCATTTTCGCACAAAAAGGATGACTGACTAACTCTTTGTCGGCGTAGAATAAAATCCATTTATCACTCGCCAATCCCCTGCTGCACAGCAACTCATTTATCTAATTGAACAATGCGAAATTGCCACCGAATTCTGCAATTTAGCGCGGTTTGGGTATACAATAGCGTGATATTTTTTAACCCTAGCCACAGGATTTAACCCATGCCTTGGATCCAACTCCGCATTAACACTAACAGTGATGATGCAGAAACCATCAGCGACTTACTCATGGAAGAAGGCGCAGTCTCCATTACCTTTGAAGATGGTAAAGACACCCCGATTTTTGAACCTAAACTGGGTGAAACCCCGCTGTGGCAAGATACCGTGGTTGTCGCGCTATTCGAAGCCGATACCGATCTAACCCCAAGCATTGAGATGCTGAAAACCCTGCCGTTTTTAGGTGAACACTTCAGCCATAAAATCGAGCAGATTGAAGACAAAGACTGGGTCCGCGAATGGATGGATAACTACCACCCAATCCAATTCGGTAAACGCCTGTGGATTTGCCCAAGCTGGCGTGAAGTCCCCGATCCAAGCGCAGTCAACGTGATCTTAGATCCGGGTCTGGCCTTCGGCACAGGCACTCACCCCACGACAGCACTGTGTTTAGAGTGGTTAGACAGCTTAGATCTAAGCAACGAAGAAGTGATCGACTTTGGTTGTGGCTCAGGCATTCTTGCCGTTGCCGCCCTAAAACTGGGCGCGAAAAAAGTCACTGGTATCGACATCGACTATCAAGCCATTGACGCCTCAAAAGCCAATGCCGAGCGTAACGATGTTGCCGACCAACTCGAGCTCTACCTGCCTGAAGATCAACCCGCCGATCTTAAGGCCGATGTATTAGTTGCCAATATTCTCGCAGGCCCACTGCGCGAACTCGCCCCCCTTATCGCCGACCGAGTCAAAACAGGCGGTAAATTAGCCCTCTCTGGACTCCTAAAAGAGCAAGCGCAAGAAATCTCTGACTTTTATAGCCAATGGTTCGACATGGACGAAGCGGCTCACAAAGAAGATTGGAGCCGCTTGACAGGTACGCGCAAATAACGCTAAAGGGTGGCGCAACATGCGCCACCACTGGCTTAGACTAATTTTGCCGATTACTTCTCAAGGCTAAAAAGTCAAGAAAAAAAATTGCTCCTAGGTCATTTATTGACCTTTTCACAGCCAATAAAAAGGGCTACTATAGCGCCCCTTTGAAGAGCTAAGGTGAAACAGTAAATGCAGATTGGACCCTATCAACTGAAGAATCAGCTGATCGTGGCACCAATGGCAGGTGTCACCGATCAAGCTTTCCGTAATCTCTGTCTTCGTTATGGTGCAGCCTTAGCGGTGTCGGAGATGCTTTCATCCAATCCTGAGGTTTGGGATACGGATAAGAGCCGCCAGCGTATGACACATTCTGGTGAGGAAGGTATTCGCTCAGTGCAAATTGCAGGTGCAGATCCAGAGTTAATGGCGCAGGCCGCCCAGTTCAACGTTGAACAAGGTGCCCATATCATTGATATCAACATGGGATGTCCTGCAAAAAAAGTGAATAAAAAGCTGGCTGGCTCAGCCCTAATGCAAAATCCACCCCTCGTAAAAGACATTTTACAAGCCGTGGTAGCTGCAGTAGATGTGCCCGTTACGTTAAAAATTCGCACAGGCTGGGAGCCTGAACACAGGAACGGTGTTCAAATCGCCCAGATTGCCGAGGATTGTGGCATCGCCTCGCTGGCCGTTCATGGCCGCACGAGACAATGCATGTACAAAGGCGACGCCGAGTACGACACCATTAAAGCAATTAAACAGAATGTCTCGATTCCTGTTGTCGCAAACGGGGATATCGACAGTCCGGAGAAAGCCCGCTTTGTGCTGGATTACACCGGTGTCGATGCTCTGATGATAGGACGGGGTGCTCAAGGACGACCTTGGATTTTCAGAGAAATCCAGCACTACTTGGAGACGGGTAATAAGCTAGCGCCCATTGAGGTGGTAGAACAGCGTCAAGTGATGCTGGAACACCTCACCAAACTTTATGATTTGTATGGTGAATATAAGGGTATCCGCTTCGCCAGAAAACATATCGGATGGTACCTAGACCAGGAGGATCAGCGCCAGTTTCGGGCTGACTTTAATCAGCTGGAAACCGCTGCAGAACAGTATTCCCTCGTGGAATATTATTTTGATGAATTAGTAAAGAATTAATAAAGAGCAGAATAGAATGTTTGATCAGACAACTAACACAGAAGTTCACCAGCTTACCGTTGGCAAAATCGAAACCGCAAACGGCACTATCAAGCCCCAGTTATTACGTGACGCTGTTAAGCGTGCCGTAACTAACTTCTTCGCACAGTTGGACGGTCAGGAAGCACAAGAAGTGTATGAAATGGTGCTAAGTGAAGTTGAAGCACCTCTGCTTGACATCATCATGCAACACACTCGCGGCAACCAAACCCGCGCAGCAAACATGCTAGGTATCAACCGCGGTACTCTGCGTAAGAAATTAAAGAAATATGGCATGAACTAATCTTTTAGATTAAGTGATTGTTAGAAAAGGGGTTAACCTGCAAAGGTTAACCCCTTTTCACATTATGAACCCACACTTGAACCCACAACTAACAATCTACTCGCATTAGAATTTATCTTGCTTGCCTACTACTCGTAATGTTTATACAGTGCATTTATCAAGGGCCACCGTGTATGTACATGGGGGACATTTATAAGGATAAGGACAATCATGAAATTAATTGTGATGATAGCGGTTCTACTGGCGCTTTCCGCTTGTACATATACTTCAAACATGAACGTAGGGACTAATTTCAGTTCTGAGCAAGCAGCTAAAATAGAAAAAAACAAAACAACTGATAGTGAATTAGTGGCTCTTTTAGGCCAACCACAAGTTAAGACTGTTATAAATGAAACCGATGTAAAATGGATTTATAGCTACACAGAGGGCAGTGCTTCGACACAGGCCTTAACAATGAAAACCACCTCTGATTTTACTATTCATACGCTTGATATTTTACTGAGAAATGGCGTTGTTCTTAACTTTGCTGAAACGCATACTCCAATGAACATGAACTTGAACACACAAAGCACAATAAAATAGCTGCTAACCCTTAACATTAGCCCGTTAATGGTACCAAACTTGTAGACGTGGAAAATGGACATATTAGATAAATATCATCTTAAAGACTGGTGGCTAGAAGCACTAACTCCTAGCCAAAGGGAGCAAATTGCCAATGATTACCAGCCAATGGGCTTAATAAGTAATCCCCCGTTTTTATATCAACCACTTTCTAATAATGGACATAGTGGCATGGGTATCTGCGGTCTAATACACGTTCTAGCTTGTGTTGCTAAGGATCAAGCTAAAGATATTTTATTAACAAAAACAGAAAGCGTGACAATTGCAGAATACTCTAACCCGAAAACAAACCTCATTGATGTTCACCTTGTGTTAGGCTCACTTATCAAACATCACTACGCGTTGCGGGAAAAACTCGACCACTACGAAAGGGCAAAAGAGCTGTGTTTAATGCAAATAGCCATAGCCGATAAAACAGCCAACAAATTTCGTCACCCCGAAAAACCTAAAGAATTAAAACGGCTTCATCAATTAACGGGTATGAAGCACCCTTATTATGACGAACCTCAAATGCTGCCCTCACATACAGGCTACAAGCAACTAGCGATTATTCTTGAGAAAGAAGGCGATCTTGAAGGTGCATTAAAAATATCTAAGCAAGCTCTAAAGCAAGGATGGACAGATAATTATGAAAAACGCATCGACAAACTTAACCAAAAGCTAGCGAAGAAAAAGATAGCCAAAGTCCGCACAACACCAAATAGCTAGATTTAATATCACTACCCACTGTTTCGACGAACCGCGCCCCTGTATGTTTTGAAGTAACCGAAAAGTGGAGTATCTAACGTGTCAGAAAATAGACTAATGTGTGTGACTCAAGCCGATACCTTCCCACTTTTTAAAAGCCATTTATCCTTCCATGAATGGCGCTCTAACGTGTGTAATATGTCCCTCCTAACGTGTCACAAAACTGGTGCCAAGTTCTAACGAGTAAGATAAGTTTTACCCTCACCGTGACTTCCAATTAATACCTGTTTGACCTTGGAAAAATCTTGCCGCTTTTTTATGAGTGAGAAAACCCCTCACTATTCGAGCATAACTTTAACAATATCAGGCTACTGAGTGCCGAAAAACCATTGCATACGGCTAGACCACATTAAGGCACTGGCGAGGGGGCGGACAATTACGGAAAACGAATTGCCAAGCTAACAGCTAAACTCGCCAACCGAAAACAGCCTTTTTATTAGGTAAGAAAACTCAATCCCAACACTCAAAAGGTTATTAGAGATTTCAGAAAACAACCATTCAACGCTGTCGAAAAAACAACCTCAACCATATAAGATAATGACTTTAATACAAAGGGAACTAAGTACGAAATGAAATTATCGCAGCTAAAAAAATGTATTTTAATTCTACCGTTGGGGTTATTTGTTGTTGGATGTAGCCCTGTAACACCAAAAGATCCCGATGAAATAGGGGCGTATGTTCAATGTAAAGATGCCGTTTCTGAACGACTAAAAGCACCGTCTACCGCTGAATTTTCGGCCTATTCCGCAACATCAGTAACGAAAACCAAAATGTCTTTAAAAACTGGCGGGGATAAAGAAATTACTTTTGTGGTTAATGGTTCTGTAGACGCACAAAACAGTTTTGGAGCCATGCTTAGAAACCACTATCAGTGCTCAGTGAGTGGCCGCACTGGTGGATATTGGAGTGTAATAGCTGTAAGTATCAACGAATAATTTTCACTATTGGCCTTACCTAAATAGTTAGCTGCTGATAGTCATATTCAAACTGTTGTAGTCCTATTGAACTAGATAAACAACACCTAAAATTATGAATTTAAATAACTAAATGCTTTTTGTTGTAATGTTGTGGCTGTTGTAGCTACTATTCTATTCAAGCGCTATGTTATTCCCATGACAAGCGTATCACCTACAACAACACAACAAACCAGCAAAAAACAATCATTATCCATTGATAAATATGGTTTTTATCTGTTGCAGTGTTCTTGTAATGGTTACAACACCTACAAAAAACCCCCATTACTGGGGGCTTGGCAGGCTAAACCATACGATAGCGCTCTGGCGTCCCCGCTAATATGGTAAGAAAGCCCCGACCAATACACTCCCTCAGTGCCGCTCTTATGGCGTCCGACTTACTCCCCGTCATATCCTTGAACGGTATTACCCTGCTGCGACTTTGGATAATTTCTCGTTCAGTTTTGCATTGGGCATTATCAAACATTCGCAGAATTGCCTCACATTCGGCTGACTTTCCGATCATTCCCTTTTCTTCCAATATCTGTCGCACATTGGCCGCTAACGCCTCAGCCATATTAATTGCGACAATGACAATTGAATAAGGAATAAAGCCACCAACCTCTTGCCCCATCATTAGCCTTTCAGCAATGTGCAATGTTGCTGCCAATTTCATTATCTGAATGTCTATTTTGCCAAAGATACCGCGCAAAATGCCGTGAGAATAAAGCGCCCCATCGGCTAGCAACGGTTCAATTTCTTGCTGCTTATTAGCAATAGCCTCCCAGCCTTTTGGCTCAATTTCCAAACTGACCAAATTATCTAATGCGGGATAGTGGTTAGTCTGTAGTAGCCAGTCTGCTATGTCGTTAACGGCTTTCGCGTAATCTTCACGCAATTTGCCATTAATCGCTGAGGGTTTACTCGTTCCAAACTGCCTTTGGCCTAATAAGGTGGGTTCACTCAGCATTAAAAAGCGCTCAGCGATGCCTGTACCGTTACTTTTGGCAAGAATGGTATCAATGCTGCCTGACTGCGCTAACAAGGTAACAGCACCGTGAACAAAGCCTTGATAGCCTTGGCGGGTCACACGACTAGCACTATGCCACTCACCATTAAAGCCTTTTAATAACAGGTCATTATCCGCTTTGCGGTCACTGGTTAAGCCTAACAGCACATCACTTAGCCCTTGTTCCGCACTAAACAGCGAGAAATAACCGTCATTCTGTTTGGCATAGTCTGTTTCTAGTGCCTCGGGGGTAGCATTTGAGCCTAATATTCGCAGGATTTTGGCGGGTTCATCGTCAGTTGCAGCATCTCTGCGACTCTCATTTACCCCTTTTATGGCTTTAAGGCAGGGGGTAGCTGCCGTTCGTAGCACCGAACTTTTAGCGGCTGCTGGAGGCTGTTCTCCTACCACATAAAGCCCTATCGGTAAGCGCTGTTCATTCGGATATTGCACGCAATATTTCAGCCCTGCATAACCTGATAAGATGCCCATTACCGACAATATAGCCGTATTGACAGGAAACTGATAAAACCGTGCAACCTCAGCACCAAACCTTACCAGCGCATAATGACTAGCGAGACTTTGCAAGTCTAACGTGGGGGCTTTATGGTTGATTAAATCATTACTAACGCCACCAGCTAAGGGTCTAATGGGGGTTAACTTACTCAGTTGCTGCCGTCCATTAGGATCAGCAAAATCAGTGCTTTTTGCTTGTTCATTCATTAGCAAGCCCTCGGCATAATGTAGCTACCGTTCGCAGCAATTGCGGCCACTTTTGCGTAATGCTCACCCGCACCGCTTAGATCGTTATCTGCCAAAATGATAATTTCCGCCTGTGGCCTAGATCGTCTAACGGCTCGCGCTACACCGACTAACCCGCCAGCATTAAACGCACATATGACTTGGCTATTTGCTATGTCCTCGGCAACTGCTGCACATGTGGCAAACCCCTCGCCAATGTAAATATCACCGCTTTGTGCTATCTGTGAACAAAGTGGAAACATACCGTCTTTAATCTGCCCACCAGCAAGGAAGATTTTTCTCCCATCAGTAGTGATAAATTGCAAACTGCTTAACCCTGACGGATTAAAAACAGGAATAACTAACGTTCCCTCAGCCAAGCAAATGCCATTCACCTTTATCTGTTTAGCTAACTCTAGCGAGCCAAAGGGTTTAACGTTTTTATGTTGGAGATAGCCATTTGTCCCTGTCGCCATTCGGCAACAAGTTCTCGCGATGTCACAGGCATACTGAGCTGCCCTTTCGCGCCGTTTGGACGCTTGTTGCTGCTGCCTTTGTTTTGCCTCGGATTGCTGCTGGTGGCGTATTAAGCGCTCAACATCAATAGGCTGCGCCATATCAAGCCCCACATAAGGCGAAACCATTAAAGCCGCTTCTCGTGCGTTTACGCTATGCACTTTAGCTACCAGCGATAAGCCATCACCACTTCCACAGCCTCGGCAAACATAAGTCCCGCGACGTTCTAAATCATCAAAGGTAAAACGGTCATGTCCGCCACAATTGGGGCATGGTTGCGCTTTGTTATATTGAATATCACCGCATAAGCTATTGAGTATGCCTAACCAATTACCATTAGCGAGCGAGGTGACATTGCGAATTAAATTATCCTTCATATTTTGTCCCCTCCCTTAATTGGTAGTGATAATTGCATAAGTCTTCAATGGCATACTTGATTGCCTGATTTAAGTTAACAATCTTAAAGTCTTCTAAAATTGCTATTTCTCGGATTTGGTAGTTAAGCCTTTCACCTTTGTAAGGCTGACCTTCGTAAAGCATTACTAAGGTATGGCGGTCGAGGTAAAACTGTACGCCCTTTGCACTGAGCAAGGTTTTAATATTCTCAACTGTGGCTGTTGGTCGCTGCTTAGGTTGCTTAAAAGTTAGATTAGTCATATTGCCTCCAACTTTTGCTTTGAATTGCAGACATGCTATGCTTCGCCTGATAGCTTTTTAGTCCGGCTTTCAACCAAGCCGCTAAAGTCTTGCAGGACTTGTAGCGGCATTTTTTTGCCTTATTCATGGTTGGTTGCCTCCTTGCTTTCAAGCCATTGTTGATATTGTTTTTGGCTCCATCCAAGGGTCTTTTTGCCTACTCGAAGCGGCGGCGGGAATTTGCCATCACGAACATAGCAAAAAAGCGTTGTGCGGCCTTTGTTTAGGTTCTTGCACATAGCTTTAATGCTAATGATTTGGTTTGGGTTTATTTGCATATTAACGACCTCGTTTGATTAAGTTCATCATCAATCTAAGGTAGTTAATTGAGTTATCAAAAGTATTGTTATAGTAAAAAAACGGGGCTTGTTATCTATTGATAAATATAAACTTTTTCGTCAGATTCGAATGCATACAAACTATCACCTCTTGCTAATATAGCCTCTCTTGATGACTCATACTGTATCGCTAAAAAATTATTGCCATATGCAAGTACTTTCGGCAGCCATTCAGGATTCATAATCGCTTCGCAATAATTTTGAGGTTTTTTACCCTCTGATGCTAAAACTTGTGAGTAAGCAAGAGCGTAGTGAACTACAGGTCTTGAAGCAATATAGGCATTTCGTTGATTCTTTTCAGTATCATAAGGATTACTAAATTTCTTTGTCCTCTCTTTAGTATAAAGGTTCATCACAGTATATAACGCTTGTGCAAACGTTCTTGGGTTATCTTCAGCAAACAACGTTTGCTCTTTCAAATATTGATCTACAGCCTGACCATGCCTCAACCGTTCTGTTATTCTTTTTGCCCCGAGATTGGTTGCAGATTCAATTTTGTCAATACTAGTCAAACTCCATCCATGCATATTTAAATTCAGTCTCGCCTTCGAATTAAATTTAGTGTTAGTACATTTAAGAATGCCAGCCATATTCGCCAATATAAATTTCTTTCGTTTACTTGCATCTGCTGGGAGCGGGTAAGCTAAAATTGCTAAAAATTCTATTGCACCGAGGCACTCAGTATCACTCAATGAAAATCTCATCGGAAAATGTCCACGCAATAAATCTACTTCTAATTTAACCCTAGCGTGCATAAACCAATCACCAGTACTCCATTTTTTGAAATCTATATTGGCGCAACATAAAGCCCACTTAAGGCTTGGGCACTCAAATAACATATCATCTAGCACACGCAAGACTCCATTTGAATGCAAATCAAGTTCTTCTATTATGGCCATTAACCCAACCTCCCCAGCATTACAACGTTTTGCGTATCACCTCGCAAAAGTGCCAACCTGTCTTGCCATAGATCAAGGGCCTTAAGTTTTTCGGGTAGATACTGGCTGCGGTTGTAGATGCCCGCAACGCCTTGAATGGAATGGCCGAGTAATGCCTCAACAATATGGGGCGCAACGCCTAAATCATTTAATCCTGTGGCAACTGTTCTGCGAATATCGTGTAAATTCCACTGATTTTGATGCCCTAACTGCTGCCACACCTTGCCACCCCAACCGCTCACGGCTGGCGCTCGTTTTAGCTCGCCAAGGAGGTATTCATTAGGGCTTGATGCAATTAATGACTCTATAAACGGCTTTATTGCTTGGGGGATTGGCCGCATGATTTCGCCACTTTCCCCTTTTTTCTGGTCTTTATCACTCGTTTTATTGTGCTCTGGTGGCACTGTCCAAATCATCCGATTAAGATCCCATTCGCGTAATGTTGATAGCCTAAGCTCTTGAGTGCGACAACCAAAGCTAATCAGTAGCATGAGTAAATTGCGGTAATAGGGCAGCATTTTGCCTTGGTCAACCCAGCGCACTAACTGCGTAAATTCGTCCCAACTGGCATCATCGACTAATCGCCTTGAACGCTTGGCCTGCTTATTGGCTCCTATTGCTTCATGGTCAAGGTCGAAAACATCTCTATTCACCTCAAAACCGCGTTTAATACAAAACTTAAGCGCCTGCTGTACGTTGCGTAACACATAGCCAGCCGCCACAGGATACTTTTTAGCTCGGGTTTCAAAACAACTTAGCCAATGGTGCTTACTCACTGCGTTTATCGGCAAATCACCAATGTGAGGCACAATCCATTTATTAAATTGCTGGCGATGTTTATCAGCATTCACACGCTTTTCATCAGCATATTTTTCAAGCCAATAACTCAACGCATCGGATACCGTCATTGGCTTTAAACGCTCATCTTTCACTATCTTTAGCTGAATAGCAGGATCATGCCCTTCATTTAGCCAGCCTTTACATTGCTGCGCCTTGGTTCTGGCATTCTTGAGGGTTAACCCCGTTTCCTCACCGTTGTACTCACCAAGGGATACATTTTTAGGCTTACCGTGAATACGATACCGATAAACAAACGTCACTTTGCCGCTACTGCGCCACAATACAGTCAGCCCCTCACCGTCCGCCACTTTGCGCGGCTTAGTATCAGAGTGACCTTTCAACATGCCTTTTAACTTCGAATCAGATAGCGCCATTTTGAACCCACAGTTGAACCCACACTTAAGCCTGTTCAACCTAGAATAAAGGTGAACAATACAGAACACAATTGATTAACCATTGATACTAACCGCAAGAAAAATAACGAATTAGATAAACTAAAGTGAACAAGATAAAACAGAGAAAAACATTGAAAGACTTAATATGGCATGAACTAATCTTTTCGATTAAGTGATTGTTAGGAAAGGGGTTAACCTGCAAGGGTTAGCCCCTTTTCGCATTATGTGTACGGCAATATGTACCCCAAATGTTGTCTTAAAGCCCCAGTATCTGTTGCAGCTCTTGATGGGAGTTCACTTGATAATGTGGGGTGATCCCCGCTGGCGCAGCATGGCCATGGACGTTGTACCAACAAGTATGAATACCGGCATTGATACCACCTTGGATATCGGAATGCGGGTTATCACCCACCATTAATACTTGCTCACGCGCTGGCCGCCCCATTAACTCAAGTGCATGCTCAAAAATACCCACATCGGGTTTGGCGATGCCGACTTTTTCTGAAATCACCAAAATATCAAAATGATGCTGTAAACCAGTACGCTCTAAACGCACTGTCTGCAACTCGGTAAAGCCATTGGTAATAATCCCCAGCTTAGCCTTACCTTGCAATGCCGATAGCAATTCGCGCGCACCAGGCAGCGGCGCACAAATCTCTGCCATGGCGGCTAAAAATGCACTGTTTAAGATTTGTGGCGATACATTAAGCCTTGCCGCCCAAGGCTCAAAACGGATAGTTTGCAGCTCTGCGGCACTGATCTTGCCATCCTGATAAGCAACCCAAAGCGGTTTATTTACCCTTTGGTATTCCTCAAAATCGGCCTGAGTAAACTCAACACCAAAGCCAGTAAACATCAACTTTAGTCCTTCAAAGGCATCGAAATAAAATAGCGTTTCATCGGCGTCGAAAAGCACCCAATCATAGGGCGTGGCCGAGGAATAGGTTTGGTTTGAGGACAAAATAACACTCCTAACAAAAGATAAAATGTAACTAATTAAAAATTGCCACCACTGGCAGTATAGGGAAGCCGCTAGCACCATAGCAAATTAACGCATCGCCAAACTCAACTTGGGATCATGCAGTCGGCCTCATCCAACATGGCATCGAACGCGCAAAACAGGCGCAAGATTCTATTTATGGGAACACCGTTTTTGTTGCAAAATAGTCTACTATCTTTATCCATGACGGATAATACCGTGACAATACAACCTATCGTTGAACATAACTCAACAGTAAACGCGCCCTGTCTGGTTTATCTCTTGGCCCGCTTAATTGAAGACTGATTACATCGAATCGAAATGCAGTAACCGACCTCGCCTCAACAGAATAGGACGCACATGGAACATTTTTCTGCTCTACCCATTTTTGTCACTGTGGTCGAATGCGGTAGTTTTTCTGCGGCGGGACAAAAGCTTGGACTCAGTAAATCAGCCATCAGCAAACGAATCACACAGTTGGAGCAGCACTTAGGGATTCAACTATTACAACGCACCACCCGCAGCTTAAGCCTAACCGACGCTGGCGCGCGCTATTTCGAGTACATTCGCCCGGCGGTACAGCTCACCCAAGAAGGATTGGATGCCATCTCTGAATTGCAGCAAACACCTAGAGGCAATTTGCGGATTTCTGTACCTATGGTATTTGGACGTTTGTATATTTCGCCATTAATAGCTGAATTTTTAAGGCGTTATCCCGATATCCAGCTACAAATGCAGATGGATGATAAGACTACAGATTTAATTGCTGGCGGATTTGATCTGGCCATTCGCATCGGCGAATTACCCGACTCCAGCCTTATCGCCCGTAAAATTGCCCCTTGTTTGAGCGTGATTTGCGCGTCCCGCGCGTATCTAGCGCAGCACGGTTTACCCATGACGCCCTGCGAGTTAACTCAGCACAACTGCTTGTTTTACAGTTACTTTCAAAATGGTGTGGAATGGAGTTTCCACAGTCCCGATGGCGTGCAACGTGTTCAACCCAAAGGCAACTATCAGGTCAATAATAGTGATGCAATCCATCAGGCCTGTCTCGATGGACTTGGCATTGCCAACCTACCGCGCTTTATTGTTGAGCCAGCTCTGCAAACCGGACATTTACAGGCGTTACTTACAGACTATCCGCTACCCGAACATGGCATTTACGCCGTGTATCCACAGCGAAAATACCAACCGACCAAAGTAACGGTATTGATTGAGTTTTTGATGGAGTTCTTAGCAAAAAATAGGGCAATTATTAGCTAGGGTTAACGATAAATACGGCTTTACATAATGGTTATAACGAACATAACCACACAGCAAAAATAGACTAATGAAAACACATTTAAACCAGATAAAACAGTTCGTTAAGCAAATACCTCAGCTATACTTAACATCACTTAATGCGATGATTTAAGGCAAAAAAATGAGTGCTTATCAGCAAACATTTGGCGATAAATTTGATCTTGGCTTCAACCTAAGCTTATACCCATTTCTCATCGATAAAAGCTACCAAAACGACATGTGTCCCAGCTTTTACTTCAAACACAACAACCACTATTTTATTCTTTGGGTCGACTATGCCGACCCCATCTGCCGCGAAGAAGATTATCCCCGCTACAGCATCATTTCAGCCGTAAATGACGGCGACAACCTACACCCAGAAATCCGTACAGCTTCTCAACCAACACTACAGCTTGAATTTGAACAACCCAGTGACCTAATTCACTACCTTGAGCAGATAAAACAGCAACTGAGCGCCAAAGTCGTTTCAATACGATAACCACGACATAAATGCCCGACTAATAAAATAAAACTATTCGATGTGACTCATAGTCCGTGGAACATACAACAGCAATGACTGAAAATATAAGCCTACCATTACACTAGGTTTACATCATGGAATACCAATCCGTTAGCCAGTTTGAAGAGGCTTACTTTGTCGCTTATGAAGAAGAATGGTGTGGATACGTGATCTACATCGAACGAAACCCAGATCGGTTCAGGGGAGACTTTGAATGGTTTGTATGCTTTGATAATAAAGTGATTCAATCAGGGCTAGCATTTCATTTTGATTTTGCACTGGCAGAAGCACAACAATTTATAAATTCTAGGGCAAAAGAGGATTAGTTGCTTATAGGTGGCTCACTCATTACCAATTGATATAATTATCAAATTTAAAAAATAGAGCGTAAAGTGATACATGAAATGAGTCACTTAACCTACATTATTTCCCCAGTGACACGCCGTTCATACCTCCATGTAGGCTCGACTAAAACCTCCCTGTTTTAGACGGTCACTGGTGCAACAATGTCGATTCTAATATGGCCTCAGCTCTATCAGGTATCTGTACTTATAGCTCCAAAAGCATTTCTGCAAAAAAGCTTTCTAACGACTAAGCATGTGGCGTTATTTTGTTCGATGTGAATATAAGTTAGTCATTAAGTTTTATCACAATTACAAACTCCTCAATCACAAACTAAAAGCTAGCGGAATAGTGCTTGCCATGTATAATTTGCGGTTCGAAATTTGAGTTTGGACTGATGATTAATGAAAGCGATAGATCTATTTTCGGGTGCTGGCGGCTTATCTCTTGCCGCACATCAATGTGGCATTGATGTCATCGCAGCTATCGAACTAGATACAGCCGCTACCATTACTTATCAACGTAACCTCGTTGAACGCCTAAAAGCACCAACTAAGTTAATTAATGGCGATATTAATGCTGTCGACTTGCCCGCCTTAATGACAGAGTTAAAGCTCAAACCAGGAAAATTGGATTTGCTCCTTGGTGGCCCTCCATGTCAAGGCTTCTCTACTCATCGGATTAACGGTGCAGGTATTGATGATCCCCGAAATCAGCTTCTGTTGAAGTATTTTGATTTTGTTGATGGTTTACGACCAAAAGCGTTCTTGATTGAAAACGTGGCGGGACTTTTATGGAAACGCCATGAAAACTATCTCAATCAGCTTCTAGCTCTCGCTAAAACCCATGGTTATACCATTCATTTTTGCGACATTCTCAATGCTAAAGACTATGGCGTGCCACAAAACCGTAAACGTGTTTTTATCTTTGGTACACGTAAAGACCTGAATGTTGATGCTGCAAATTTTCCCCCAGCAGCGACACACTTCTCACCGTCTAGTAATAAATCACCTTACTGGAAAGCGGCCTCTACCGTATTTGAAAAAATACCAGCAGACCTTATCGAGCAATATATTGAAGAGTATTTTCGACCAAAAACTAAGCTTGCAGATGATGAAGCAAGAGATCTCCTGCTAAACCTAGAATATGGTGAAGCCGTAAAAGAGAATGATCCTTGTAACATCACAATGCGGCCAACACCTAAAATGATTAGGCAATTTGAAGCCACACCTTTAAATGGAAGCCGCGAAGACGCTGGCGAAGAATTTAGGCTACCCTGTCATTCAAATGGATATAAAGGTCATAAAGACGTATATGGCCGAGTAATGATCCACTTACCGAGTAATACCATCACTACCGGATGTAACAATCCCTCCAAGGGCCGTTTTGTTCATCCTTGGAAAAATCAAGGTATGACACTCCGCCACGCCGCTCGATTACAAACCTTCCCTGATAACTTTAATTTTTTAGGCACTTCAACTCAACAAGGTAAACAGATAGGTAATGCTGTTCCTGTTAAATTAGGAAAAGTGCTAATTAACACTATCAAAAAAATCATCACACCCTAGCTTAATTGTCTATTTATTCTGCCTAAAAAAAAGCATATTATCCTGACTAATAAGGAATTTTAGTTAGGGAAGCCCCATGCTCTCATCAGTATCATTTCAAACCCGTGCCCGCACAATTGACCATTTAGGTCGGGAACAAATTGCAGATTGTCCAACGGCAATTTCTGAGCTTTGGAAAAATGCTTATGATGCTTATGCACGTAATGTCGAGTTACATATTTTCGATGGTGACATACCAGTTGCAGCCTTGCTTGATGACGGCCATGGCATGAACCGTGCCGAATTCGAAACAAAATGGCTTACTGTAGGTACAGAATCAAAAACTAATGGTTTTGACATTCCGGAAGAAGATCGTGATGGTCTAACACTGAGACCTAAACAAGGACAAAAAGGTATTGGCCGTTTATCTAGTGCAGCCTTAGGTCCACTAATGTTGATTGTGTCTAAGCGAAAAAACGAAAATTTTGTATCTGCATTAATTGACTGGAGAATCTTTGAAAACCCATTTTTACTTTTACAAGATATTCAAATCCCTGTTACTGAATTTGAAAAAGCCTCTGATTTAATCGATGAGTTACCAAGTCTATTCGATCAGATGATGGGGAATGTGTGGGGTGACAGTAATGATGAAAAAAGAACGGCTAGACTAAATGATGCTTGGGACAGATTTACAGCACAAGAAAAAGCTGATGGCAATGACAAATCTACAAAAGATAAAATTGTAAATACATTAATAAACGATGTATTTAGTGAAAGACATCTATCTAAGTGGTCTGTATGGCAAAATATATCTATCAAAGGAACAGCAATGTTTATTGCTGATGTTTACGATGATATAAAATTTCAAATCTCGAAAGTTCCTTTTGCAGATGCTGAAGGGCCAGAGCAATTAGCAAGAGAAAGATTCCAGCAAACGCTATCAAACTTCACCGATCCATTTTCAAAAGACGATGAGCGGCTTATAACAGATTTTTGCTACTCTGTTATTGCTTGGCATAAAACAGTCCCTTCCCCTATTTTAGATAACGTTAATGAATTTGATATTCGAAATCTTGAAGATTTGGAACATATTATTGAAGGCACCGTAAATGACGAAGGCTACTTTAATGGTAGAGTCAAGGTTTTTGGTGAATGGATTGAAGGATATCAAGTAAAACCTAAAGTAGCCTACAAAACTCGACGTGATTCAGCATTTGGCTCCTTTCATTTAAGAGTTGGAACATTTGAACTACAGATAGGTAGTACAACTTTACCAAATGAACTACATTCAAAATTTCTTGATCAAGCTGAAAAATATGGTGGCTTTCGCGTTTACCGTGATGGGTTAAGGGTAATGCCCTATGGGCGTGTTGATAGTGACTATTTCTCAATAGAATTCAGACGTTCAAAAAATGCGGGGCGTTATTTTTGGGCAAACAGGAGAATGTTTGGCCGTATCGCAATAACCAGGGACCTTAATCAAAATTTAAAGGATAAAGCTGGACGTGAGGGCTTTATAGAAAATAGAGCATCGAAGCTATTTAGAGAAATTGTTGAAAATATATTAACATCAGTAGCTGATAAATATTTTGGTTCAAAATCCAACCTAAGAAAGCCGACACTAGAAAATATTAAAGAAGAAAAAGCAGCAATTAAAGCTGAAGAAGATAGAAAAAAACTTATATCAAAAGAAAGAGCGCGCATACGTAATACCATCAAGAAAGACAGTAATAAACTTTTAGCTCATGTAAAAGAAGTTATTGAATTACAGCAATCACTTTCTAGTTGGTTAGATTTAAAATCAAGTGATGAAATCCAAATAATTAAAGCCAAAATTGATGACTTAGCTTCCATTACCTCTGGCTTTTCTCTGAGCCCAATACCACCTAACTTGGGTCGCTTAGAAGATGATTACCGAGAGTACAGAAAACTAGAAATACAGGCTCAAGATATTATTAAAGACCTAACTTTCAGAGTAAACATTGCAATAAAGGAAAGCAAAGGTCAGACAGATATTCAAAAAGCAGAAGAAGTGTATCGAAGTAAACTAGCAAGTTTAAATTCTAGTATCACACGATATGCAGCAGAAGGCAAAGAGTTGCTAGCAAAGCAACAAACAGAATTTGACAGTTTAGTAAAGCATTGCAGAGAGCAATATAAAATCTCTTTGATGGAAGCACTAGAGGATTTGAAACTAGAAAAAGTTTCGCTTGAATATGTTATAAACAAATTGGATGAAGAACAGATAAAAACTGAAATTGAAAACTCACAAAAACTATCTCCTTATATAACAGCTCTAAATCGTCTAAATGAAGAAATTGATCTAGAAGGTTTAGCTATAGATAGCATGAATGAAACACTCAAGTACCGCGAAGAGATAACTCGCCTCCACGCACTAGCTCAGTTAGGTATAACTGTTGAAGTGATTGGGCATGAAATTGAGGGGTTAGACATGACTGTCACTCGCAGTCTCAAAACAATTTCTGAATTAAGTACGGATCCTCGAATAACACAAGCTAACATTGATGCATTAGAAGCCCAACAAATTTTGTCTGATAAATGGCGTTTTCTATCCCCATTAAAACTCTCTGGCGAAAAAATAAGTCGCACATTAACTGGTGAAGATATTTATCAATATGTAAGTAAATTCTTTAAATCCAACTTTAACGATAAAAATATCCAGTTTTCCGCTAGTGATGCATTTATAAATATGAGCTTATTTGACCAACCATCAAGAATATACCCAGTATTCATAAACTTAGTAAACAATTCACAATATTGGGTTGAACATGGCGACAGCATATCTAAACAGATACTACTTGACGTTAATGGTGATGAAGTCTTTATATCAGATAATGGTCCCGGTGTAGACAAAGATGATTTAGAACAACTGTTCACCTTATTTTTTACAAGAAAACAACGTGGCGGCCGAGGCATAGGGCTTTATCTTTGTAGGCAAAACCTTCAGGCCTCTGGACACAAAATAAGATATGAAACATTACAAGAGAATAAGTTACTTCCTGGCGCAAACTTTGCCATTGAATTCAAAGGAATGAAAAATGACTGATCAAACATTAACTCAACCACAAGTAACTTATAAAGACCTAATAAAGGAAGCCTTCATTGCACCAGTAAGGAATGTAACGGTTATTGACGATGAATATCCTACTTTACTAGGTTTTCTTGAACAGCAAATTACACAGGATAATCCTGGAACATTAAAGCCAAAACAGTTAAACCACACAAATATAGAACGATTGAAACGCATTTTAAATATGTGCCACGATACGCATAAATGGAGTGTTGATGTTTATGATGGTCAATCGCCAAAACTTGGTGCTTTACCTGATTTTCCTGAACACCTTAATCAAAGTGATTTACTAATTCTTGATTATCACTTAGATGATTCGCCAGAAATTGATGATGGAAAAAGGGCAAGAAAAATAGTAGAGCACTTAGTAAAAAACAATCATTTTAATTTGGTTATAATACATACCAAAGGTCATGAAGATGATATAAGCAAAGTTTTTGAACAGGTACTTAAGGACTTATATAAACCTCATTTTTTACCTAGCTATAATCCAGAATCTATCGAGACAATAGAGGCTTGGATGGATAATCAAGAAAGTGAAAGAGCCAGCCGATTTTTAGAATTAAAAATTAGCTTTCTTGATATTGCCTGTTTCTTAAACTTAAATTCAAATTCAACCTTATATAAATTTTATGAGAAAGAGCATATTTTCAATCCATTCAAAGAAGATATTGAATACATATCTAAAAAGACAGGCATTAGCACTGAAAATATTATAGCATGGAAAATAAACGATATATTAGGTGCTATAAAAGATGGAATAACCGCTGACATTCAATGGTCTTTTAATAAAAAAATTAACTTTATTAGTACTGGTAAAGCTTTCATTACTGTAGTAAAGAAATCCGACGAAGAACCTGTTGAGTTACTACATGAAAAGTTAACAGAGGCACTAATCGCACATAATCCGCCACCAATTATGTTATTACTAGCAAAAATTCGTCATGAACTTGATGAAAAAGGATTAGAGCAAGCTAGTGACATTATTAATGATCAACTTGCTCAGTCGGGTTGGCTAATTGATATGTACAACTCTCATCATGACGATGACTTTAAACATTTAGGGGCAATAAGTAGACATTGGGAACAGCTTTCAGCCGCTTCTAAGGAACCTTTGATTGAATTCTCTAAGCGTATGTATTCTGCTATTAGGAGTGAAACCGTGGATAAGTATGCAGCTACACGGCTTTTCTTTCCTAAGTATTTAAATAATGAGCTAAATCAAATTAAACATCTTAATGCCTATATTTGTTCATATCCCATTAATGGTTCTCACATAAATACAGGAACTGTATTTGAACTTGAGGATGGAGACGAGAAACAGTTTTGGGTCTGTTTAAGTCCAGCATGTGACTTAGTTCCAAATCAAGCCAAGAAAAGATGGGAGACCAGGCTTGGACAAAAACACTCTGCATTTCAAGCAGTTAAGCTTTTCGAAGTAACAATAAGTAACGATGATAGACCCAAGAACATTGAAAAATTTCAAAAAAGTATCAATCAAAATGAACATGTTTTTATTCGTTATAATGATGGCATAAAAACTTTTCGCTTTACTGAGAATGATATATCAAACCCAGTATGGGAAACATTTTATGCTTTAAACCATGGTAATTATTTTGAGGGGAATATTTTAAAGCTACAGCATTTGAGACCTGTACTGACTGAACCAAATGATCATGAATCAGATCCAATACCTCAGCTTAAGCTGTCAGATGTGAAAGATGTAAAAGCTATAGCATCTCTCCGATATGAATATGGTTTAAATTTGTTGCAAAAACTGGGAGGCAACCAATCACGTGTCGGTTTAGATTTCATATCCTCTTTATAGCAACCTAGATATTTAATATCTCTTCAGCTTGCCTTTGCTTTAATCGCGATGGATACACTGCATCCATCGCGATTAAAAACTCTGCGACATTGGAATACGCTTCGCTTTCATACACTAACTTAGCGACTTCCTCTGCAAGTCTGCGTCCATGAATCAAGACTATTGGATACTTGTCTTCAATCACTTCTCGTTGAACTGAATCTGAAAAATAACTGGTGGTTACATACACACCTAGCCAACCACGTTTCAAACGTGCCACGGTACGAGCAATATGATTACCACCCGTAGGTGTATTGAGTGACTCACATTTTGCCTGCCCTAGCACAATCAACTCCACTTTGGAGAATCCACTGCCCAACGTCACCTTACCGATAAAATCGGCACCACCGTCACCCGAGCCTTGAGTCACCCAGCCTTTTTGATAAATGCCAAGCTCTCTATCGATCACGCGTTCTGCAATAACCTCTGCAAGCGCCTCAAATCTATGCTTCTTGTTGGCATAGTAATCATAAATTTGATTTAAAATTTTATCGGACTCAGATCCCGGAATAGGCTTTTGATTTACCGTTTTCTCAAGACTCAGTTTGGAAACTCGACGGCGTAATTTATTAAGAGAATTACTGCCTTCATTTAGCCATTGTCGCCAGCTTTTAGGGGCGGCATTATTGGTTATCGCGAGCGAAAAGCCTTTCTTACGGCGGCTATTTATCCAATCCCATTCGAACACCTCATGCTCTGCGGCGATACAAAGCACCGTAAAATCAAAGGCATAATTTGTAAAAGTTCGAGCTAATTTATTGTCCCACTGGGTCACTAATTCAACACTATTAATGATCCCCAATCCATAAAATTGCGGATAACCTTTAGCGACGCCATTAACTATCGCCCGCTTAAAAAACAAGATAGGTGGAGTTAATAATCTCTCGTCCACACTGTGTGAATGGGCTAAACGAAACGCTTCAAGTAGTGCTTTATTTCCTGGCGCGGTAGCAGGATCTTTACCTGGTTCTTTGTTGTCACCAAAGTAGCGAATATGACCGTTATCAACGTCATAAAAATCTTCCCAGGGGGTTTCTACTGATCCTTTTTTATTTGGGCTACTAGAAATAAGTATTGCCGGGCGCACAAGTTGACCCAAGCTCGTTTTGATTTTGGCGCAGGGATTGATTCCCTTTTCAAGTTGCAGGTTGTTGGCGTCGATGGATTTGGTTAGAAAGTGGAAATTGAGGTGGCCATCTTCATACATGTTTTTACCACATGCTGGCTTTTTATATCTCAGTACATCACCAATCTGAATTTCCATTATTCGTCACCAATCCTTATCTAAGTAGCTTGGTGCAATATAACATACTGATATTTAATTAAAAGAAATGTGGATGCCAATTGTGAGTATGTGCTTATTCAACTGCTAATTTGTAACCCCATTCAAGGCTCACACTGAAGTTGACGCGATACAAGGGCTTCACAGCGGAAAATGGTATCGATAAGCAGGCCCTCTGCGCCATGGATGGCGCGGTGGAGCCCTCATGGAAGAGTTTACGGCGTGCCTGCGGGCGATACCATTTTGTGGCCACTGTTGAGACTTAAAGCTAAGCACTCACTACTGCCCACTCGGCAATAAGTACCTCGTACTTCGGCCGCCGGCGTCGGCTTTCACTAAAAAGCCTTGCTCGACCATTTGCGCAAGGTGACGGGTGGCGGTGGCGCGGCTCACCTTCGCGACTTTTTGATACTGGCTACTATTCATCCCTAATTCAAAATCGCCATCTAACATCCGATTGAGCACTTTGGCTTGCTCTTGACTCAATAAGGATTGATCGACATTTTGCCAATACTGCGTTTTTAGCAGAGTCTTGTTCACATCAGCCATCGCATTGAGTAAACAATCATTGAGGGTTTCAAAAAACCATACTAACCAAGGAGTAATATCGACATTACCCCTTTGAATGGACTCTAAAATGTCATAGTAGGCTTGGCGACGGGCCAGAATACTGACCGACATAGCGTAAAAACGAATTGAGCGTTTTTCCGCTTGCGCCAAAGCTAAATCGGTCAATAAACGCGTGATGCGCCCATTACCATCATCAAGCGGATGCAGAGTCACAAACCAAAGGTGAGTTATCGCCGCACGGATAAGCGGATCTAAACCCAGATCTTGCCGTGAAGCATTAAACCATTCGATAAACTGTGAGAGTTCAGCGTCCAAAGTCGCTCGAGAGGGGGCCTCAAAATGCACCGTTGGTTTATCAATGCGGCCAGAGACAACCTGCATAGGTGTATCGCCACGCAGCGCTCCACCAATAACGGGGTTAAACAGCGTATAACCTTGGGGAAATAACTGTTTATGCCAACCTAATATCCGCTCAAGGGTTAACTCTGTATCTAAATTTTTTAAGGCATCGAGCATAATGTCGGCTAAACCATCGGTTTGTGCCGTGGTCGGATACGGTTTGTCATCTGACACACCGAGTTTTTTAGCCAAAGATGAGCGCACCGAAGCCGCATTGAGCTTTTCACCTTCAATGGCGCTGGAATGGATAATGTTAGCGAGTAAGGTGTCGAGTGCCGCCGCTGAGGTTAACAGGTTGTCGTCGGGACTTAGCATTTGCTTGCCAAGCAGTTGGCCCTGATTGAAATAGACCTGACGCAGCAAGGCATCAATGCTGCTGGCATTCCAATGAAACTTAGGCCAATCGGCTTGCTGCCAAATCCACATATCCTACCCCATGAGTCAAATAACAAGCCTATTCTACTCACACAATGAGTCAATTAACAAACCTATTCACCTCACAAAATGAGGCAAATAATACAAGTAATCGCCTCACCTTGCCCAAATGCTTCTAGCATAAAGGAATTTATCCTGTTGATTACCTCAACAACGCAATACCGACGCAACGCTAGCTTTGCGCTACCAAAACCTGTGCACTGCGATATACTGCCAACGTTGATAAAACACTAATGCTAAACCCAATTTACACACCCATCACGACCACGCTGACAAGAATGCTGAGCCCAATCCATGCCTGATAACCCAACTATTGCCACCCTTCCCGATTCTCAAAGGCATAACCATAGTGAAGATGTGCAGCTCAATCAGCCACAGTGCGATTCAGCTAAACCAAATGACATCAGGCCAAGCTTACTCGCGCCGAATGCAACCAAGCCAAGTGCAACCAAGCCGAGTGCAATCGAGCCAAATGCGATTAAGCATGAGTCGGTTGTTGCCGAGCAAAAACAGAAGGTTATTTTTATCGGCTTACCCAGAACAGGGACAACGAGCGTAAGCGTGGCACTATTGGAGCAAGGCTTAAAAGTGGCACATATGGCGTTTACTAAAGCAGCCTTTATGCAGGCTGATGCGATTTCCGATGCGCCTTGTTTTAGCGATTTCAAGCAGTTAGATAAACTCTTCCCCGAGGCCAAATTTGTCTATATTGACCGAGAGTTAGACTCTTGGGTGCCGTCGATGCAGATGTTACTCAGCCGAATGCTGCCACATTTGGATGCCAAAACTGGCCGATTCCACCCAATCATGAAGCGCAGCTTTCGCCATAGCTTTGGCGTAGGTATAGTCGAAAATCCGCAGGATGAACAACATCTTATCGATTGTTATCAGCGTCATAAAGCTGAGGTGGTTAACTACTTTGCGGGCAGACACGACTTACTCAGTATCGATGTGAGCCAACAAGGTGCCCTCGGTCAGCTATTGGCTTTTATGGGCCTAGCCGCTAGCGAAAATCAGCAGAACTTTCCTAAGCTCAATGTCGGTCGCAATGTGGCTAGTTGGGATGAATATAAACACCCGAATAAGATCAGCGCCAATGCCTCGGGGCCTGAAAAACGTAAGTTCTTTGATTATAAAATCTAGGTTCTAGATTCTAGGTTAATCATTATTTTTCCGACGCTTAACCACAGTTAACCAGTCGAGACTCACGCCCGAAATCGCATTAAAGCCGCGAATACGGAAGATAAGTTGCAATAACTGCGGCCGAGGCCTGACTTTGGGTTCGACCGAGCGTGGAATAAACCACAGTGTCACAAATGCGCGCAGTATGGTCGATACTAAAAACACTACAAAAATCGGGCTACTGAGCCAAGCATTCCAGCCTGACCAGACTAAAAAGTCCGCCGCATGGGAGGCAATCGTGCCGCCAACCATCGCTCCCACAAACACCAATCCCGCACTGAGTGACGCTTGCAACGCTGCATAGGTCGCAAAGTCACTGCGAAAGGGACGAATATCATAAAGGTAATTGGCGGTACTTAAGGTAAAGCCGCTCCACGCCAGCCCAGAAAATGCCTGAATAAGGAGAATATACAGATAGTTATCGGAAAACAGCCATAGCAATGGCAAGCTTGGGATCATGCAACTGGTAATAATCATCACCAAACGATTACCGAATTGATCGCTAAATCGTCCCCAAAACTTTAGCGTCACAAATTGAGTCGCTATCGAGGCTACGCTCGCGAGCACAAACTCGATGTAGCTAAAGTGCAGGTCTTCCAGCATATACACAGCGAAAAACGGCGCCGATATGGCGACCATCGCCTGCATACTGGCCACAAACAAGCTGTACTGGCGAAAGGTTTTATCCTTCCATGCGCCGCGAAAGTTACCAATGGTTTGGATAAATACGCCCCGCTGCTTGGCTTCGCGCGGATCAGGATCGTGCATTTGCAGTAATAACCAAGCCGAGACAAAACGCCCCATAGCGGCAATCGAAAACAGCAGCGTAAAACCCAACCAGGCCATTTGCTGCGAATCGGTCAAGGTCAGAATGCCACCGCCAATAAAGAATACACTTAAGGATGCGCCCATAGTGAGTCGGGTACGCGCCGCGAAAAAGGCGCCGCGGCGACGTTCAGGTACAATCGACCCCATCCAAGCGCGCCAATGGGGTTGGATAAGATTAATAAAACCGTGATACCCCACGGCGAGCGCGATAAATATCCATACTGCGTGCTCAGGCCGAAAGGCCGCTAACGCGCCCATTCCTAATACCAACACAGCCTGTAAAGCTGCACAGTAAACGATAAAACTACGACGAGAAAAATGGCTCGCTAACCAGACAGAAACTAACTGCGACATCGCCCCAAAGAGCTGCGGTAATCCAGTAACAAAACCCATTTGCGCAAGACTAGCACCGAGAAAAATCGCGTAAGCATTAAAAAAGTTATCGCTGGTTGCCGTCATCATCGACGAGGCAACGGCTTCCTGCTGCGAGCGGCGCAGAGTACATCTTAACCAGAGATTTCTGGCGCTACGGCGCGCACAAGTTAATGCTGCGGGTACTTCGTGGTTGCCCATTCCAAGCCAAATCCATATGAGACTAAGGGTTTTTAATGGTGCAATTATGTCGTATATAAGCAAAAAACAAAACGCCCCGTTTGGGGCGTTTGATTAGGGCTAGAAGCAAGCCTTTAACTCGGCTTCTTGATCTAACAGGCTTTGATACAAGGTAAACTGGTTCGCCGCCCTATCCAGATTATGGCCCTCACGGTGCACGTGGAAATACACGTCGCCATTGAGATAATCCGTTAAAAAACGCACGCCGATCATCAGGCAAATGACTCGCGCCCCAAGCCAAAGGCTGCGTTTTTCGACCTCAGTTAATACCTCGGAGAGCTCACTTAAATAGCCACGGCAAATGGCGGCAAAGATCGACTGGCGCACTTTAACATTTTCAAGGGCAGTAGAATCTTCTTCCTCGGGCGAACAGAAGGTACGCACCATATCGCCAAAGTCATACATTAGATGACCTTTCATGCAGGTGTCTAAATCGATAATCGCCATGCTCGACATGTCGCGCTTATCAAACAGCATATTGTTGATTTTAGTGTCGTTATGGCAGATCCGCAGCGGTAACTGCGGCGAGATTTCAGCCAGTTCATCCAATAAACTCTGCTGCGACAGCGCGTAATCAACCCATTGACGGCACGACTCTAAGCGTTTGGCTTTATCCTGCTGCACCGCTTGGCGCAGCATTTCCATCCGCCCAGGCAAGTGATGAAACTGCGGGATCACATCTTCAAGCTCGGTGGCGTCAAAATCACTTAATGCACAGGCAAAGTGACCAAAGGCCTTGGCGGCCATTTCAGCTTGCGCTTCAGACTTCACCACTTCGATACTTAAACTATGGGGTAAATAACTGATCGCACGCCAAAATCCCTGCTCACCTAAGTCGATAGCAAGTTCACCCTCTTGGGTAAGACAAGGGCTAACCACTTGCAGACCATATTGCTGCTGCAATGCCTTTGCGCATAAATGATGGCTGATCTTATCGGCATTACTCACCAGCGCCTGCGGCGTCTTAAACACTTGGGTGTTAATACGTTGCAGCACCAATTCACCCGTAGGCCAACGCACTAATAAGGTGTCGTTAATATGACCATTCCCTAACGCTGAGATTTTTGCCTCGTCGGCTTCAATTCCAAAATGAGGCAACACTGACTGCCTAATGAGTTTTATCACCCAATAACTCCATTAATTTTTGCTTTACCCAGACAGTATCCTGCGGATAGGTCACACCGAGCCAAGGTTCGCTGGCCACATCAACATAGACGGGCACACCTTGCTCAATTGCCGCCTGAACCACAGCAGGCAAATAGCATTCCGATTTCGGCAATTGGCCCTGTTGTTCAATAAATGCGGTTAATTGCTGTTTAATAACATCAAATATGCTTGGCGAAAAGCCCCAGCAGGTCATGGATACCAGCGACTGTGGAGGAAGCTTTGCGAATCCCATTGGTCCTTCGCCAACAAAACCATCATCTTGCGCTCGAATATTTAACCACTCGGCGACCGAGCGTAACTGCCCATGCTCAACTTGGCATAAGCCACGGTTTACTCCACCATGCTCAGATAACGTCAGCTCGATAGGATAAGCCACCATCATCCAATCCTTAGGTCTCGCGGTTAAGCCTTGTGCTAACGAGGCAATGGCGCTGTCACCGTAAAAGTCATCGGCATTGATCACTGCCATTGGCCCTGTTACCCAATCGCGGGCACACCAGAGCGCATGCGCTGTCCCCCAAGGCTTTAAACGATGGCTAAAATCAGCAAGCTTTGCGTCTTGTGGTAAATCACTTAATGACTGGTAGCAAAAGTGATATTCAAAGTTTGCGGGTAAAAACTGCGTCAAGATCCCGGAGAGTTCCGCCTCAAGCTCAGGGCGGATCACTAATACGGCGCGCTGAAATCCACTGCGAATAGCCGATAAAATAGATAACACCAACATGGGTTCGCCCGCAGGCCCAAGGGAGGCTAACTGCTTATCGCCGCCAAAACGACTACCAAGGCCCGCCGCCATAATGACTAAGGTCAAATCTGTATTCATGTGGGATTGAGTTTTCAGTTCGTATTAAAGAAATTTTCCCGAACCTCGCCGTCATCGGCTATGCGAGTGCATGTAACACAAGATCGGAGAAAAAGAGGAGCAAAAGTGTAATCTACCCCTCTAATCCTGACTAGCATTTAAGCTTATTTTTATCTATTTAACGGGCTAAATAAGTTCCAAAGGCACGATTTGGCTCTAAAACCGCTTGGCTGCCTTTGAGGCTGAACTTATAACCACACAAACCAATGCTGCCACGGCGGGCTAAATCGGTAATGATATTAGCGGTATCAAGCGGCGTGAAACGCGCTTCAGTGGCAGAGTCGGCAAGCAAGTCCACAGTGATAGTGCGATACTCAGTGCCATTATTAAACACTAATGCACTACAACTCTTATCCCCCTTCGCCGTAGCAATAGACCACAGGTTTTGCGGCTTGTCGCGTTCACCCAACCAACGAATAATTAATACATCTTGCTCTAATGCCACCGAAAAACCGTCGGGCAGATCTAAGGTCACACGATCGCTTGCTGCAATAGGTGCTGAAGGCACCGCTGGCACAACCGACTCGTCTACCTGCGACTCATCAGAACTAGGCCATAATCCCCATACCAGCAAGACTAACAACACAGCGCCCGCACCGCCGCCGACAGGCAACCAGTAACGGCGCTCCAGCTTAGGTAATTTAGGCAACTTAACATAACGACGATAAGGGGCGAAAAACTCCGCCACGCCCCTAAACAATTCAGTCATCGAACCGGATTCTTTAGCTTCAGCGCGGCGACGACGCACTTCTTCAGCATGCTCGGTATCATTAAATACCTCAGCATTGTCATCGGGATCAAAGCGCCACACCGGCTCATCACTGTGCTCAGCAGGATCAAGCGGCGCACGCTTAAATTCTTCTCCCTGCAAATCCACTTGAGCTAAATCGACCTCGGCGAGGTCGATTCGCGTTTGCTCTACTCGGCTCGGATTGGCGGGACGAAAATCGGCATGCCCCTCAATTACAGCATCAGGCACCACAAAATCCGCTGGATTGGCAGTCATCTTAGTTAAGGCATCAAAGCGCAGCTCATCTTGGCGCAACACCTCAAGTTCTGGCTCAGCAACAGCAGACGAAATAGTTGGCTCTGTCTGGGAATAAGCTTCTGCCGGAGCCGCAACAGGAATATTTGCTGATACATCAGGCACCGCATTTTGCGCAGCAGCCGCCTTTGGCGTGATCACAGGTTCAACTCGGCGACGGGGGATCGCCTGCGAGATAGGCGCATCGAGTGCTGGTCCATAATAACCAAAACGGTAATCCACTATGGTTGGCGACTTCAAACGGGTTCCCCAAAAAGTCGCGCCAGCCCCCAACACTAACCCTAATATCGCCAATACTGGTGGCGCAGCCACAATATACAGAGCCAGTAAAATCAGTAGCGGCAGAATAAAGACTGCAACCAAGGCCTTAGGCTTAGCCGCATCATTTAAACGGCGCAGCGCAGTAAGGGCGAGCAAAGGTAAGCCCACTAACGCTAAAAGATACATTAAAAAGTTCGCCCCAAACGCGGCGACAGCCAGTGAAATGCCCAAATACACACCAACACTGATGGCCACAAAGCGGGGACGGGAATCACGCCCATGAAGGCAGAAAAGAGATTTTAACAGCACGACCCTTCCTTTATAGTGAAATAATTCAAGCGCACACGACCTTCTATGTCGTATAAGCATGAGCGTAACGAATTTAGCCGCACTTGTCAGTGCAATATGCCGCTTGAGATATAAAAATGCTGATTATATCCATCTAAAGCTAAATCAGGCTTAATTCTCAAGCTCAGCAAGGCTTAGGGACGCAGAGATGTTCAGTATCCAATCTTTGAGTCACAGTAAACCGTAAAAATGCACCAGCGGCAGCGCTAACTGTCGCAAAACATAAATAGACAACAATTGCCGGGTAACTAGCCCTAGCGTTTTTAAGGTCAAAATCTGTATAATACTCGGCTTTCTGGGCCCTTCTTGCGTTAACCAACTGGATATTTAGCTCATGACCGCACGCGGAAATTTATTTATTGTGTCAGCGCCAAGTGGTGCGGGTAAATCCTCGCTAATTTCGGCATTGTTAAAAGACAAACCTGCCGATATGCAGGTTTCAGTATCGCACACCACCCGCGCGCCACGCCCAGGTGAAATTGATGGTCAACACTACCATTTTGTTAATGTTGAAGAATTTAAAGCACTGATCGCGCAAAATGCCTTTTTTGAGTGGGCCGAAGTGTTTGGCAATTACTACGGCACATCGCGCCATGTGATTGAGCACACGTTAACTCAAGGTATTGATGTGTTTCTCGATATCGACTGGCAAGGTGCCCAACAAGTCAAAGCTTTGATGCCAGAAGCCGTGGGCGTATTTATTCTGCCACCCTCAAGGGATGAGCTAGAGCGTCGCCTGACTGGCCGCGGTCAAGACAGCCAGGATGTGATCGCCAGCCGTATGGCACAGGCGGTTTCTGAAATGTCGCACTATAAAGAATATGATTTTATTATCGTCAATGACGATTTTGACACAGCACTGGCGGATCTGCGGGCGATCATTCGCAGCCAACGCTTAACGGGTGCTAGTCAGATCCACGCGCAAAATGATATGCTTAACGATCTGTTGGCAGGCTAACTGCCATAGTGTACAATTTTGCGTCATTTTTTCCCTAGATAAACTGGAGTTTCAACACATGGCTCGCGTAACTGTAGAAGACGCCGTAGAACAAATCGGCAACCGTTTTGATATGATCCTGGTTGCGGCGCGTCGTGCTCGCCAAATCGCCGTGCAGGGTAAAGACCCTATGGTTGAAGAGATGAACGACAAACCAACGGTTATCGCCCTGCGTGAAATCGAACTAGGTTTAGTGAATGCTCACACTTTAGATGCTGATGAGCGTCAAACTGTGCGTGAGCGTGAAGCTGCTGAAATCGCAGCTGTTGCAGCCATCGCTGAAGGCCGTTCACTATAAGTTTGATTGAGTCACACCTGTTTGGGTAAAGGAGAGCTGCCACTTGTATCTGTTTGAAGGTCTAAAGGAGTCTGCTTCCGGTTACTTAGAACCTGAACAGGTAGAATTGCTCAAGCAGGCTTACCAAGTTGCGCGTGATGCCCATGAAGGGCAAATGCGCACTAGCGGCGAACCTTATATTACTCATCCGGTTGCGGTTGCCCGCATCCTCGCCGAAATGCGTCTCGACCATGAGACGCTGATGGCGGCATTGCTGCATGACACCATCGAAGATACCTATGTCACCAAAGAAGATTTAGCCGAACGATTTGGCGAATCGGTGGCTGAATTGGTTGAAGGGGTGTCTAAGCTCGACAAGCTGAAATTTCGCGATAAGAAAGAAGCTCAAGCAGAAAACTTTCGCAAAATGATGATGGCGATGACGCAGGATATCCGCGTTATTCTCATCAAGCTTGCCGACCGCACCCACAACATGCGCACCTTAGGCGCGCTGCGTCCTGACAAACGCCGTCGTATTGCCCGTGAAACCTTAGAGATTTACGCGCCGATTGCCAACCGACTTGGTATTCACAATATCAAGACTGAGTTAGAGGATTTGGGTTTTCAAGCCTATTATCCCATGCGTTATCGGGTATTAAAGGAAGTAGTGAAAGCCGCCCGAGGCAACCGTAAAGAACTCATTCAAGGCATTGAAGCTGCGGTACTCACCCGCCTAAACGATGCGGGCATTAAAGGCAAAGTGAAAGGCCGCGAGAAAAACCTCTACTCCATCTATAACAAGATGCAGAGCAAGGAACTGCAGTTCCAAGAGGTGATGGATATCTACGCCTTCCGCGTGATTGTCGACTCCATCGATACGTGTTATCGCGTGCTCGGTGCGATGCATGGCCTGTATAAACCACGTCCAGGTCGCTTTAAAGATTATATTGCTATCCCAAAAGCCAACGGCTATCAGTCGCTACATACCTCGTTATTCGGTCCCCACGGCGTTCCCGTCGAGATCCAAATTCGTACCGAAGATATGGATCAAATGGCCGACAAAGGGGTTGCGGCCCACTGGGCTTACAAAGGCGGCGCCGATGGTCAAGGCACCACCACGCAAGTGCGTGCCCGCAAGTGGATGCAAAGCTTGCTGGAACTGCAACAGAGCGCCAGCACCTCCTTCGAATTCGTGGAAAACGTCAAAACCGAACTCTTCCCCGAAGAGATTTACGTGTTTACCCCCGAAGGTCGCATTTTAGAATTACCGGTTAACGCCACCGCCGTCGACTTTGCCTATGAAGTCCACACCGATGTGGGTAACACCTGTGTCGGCGCCCGCGTTAACCGCCAAGCTTATCCGTTAAGCCAGCCATTAATCTCCGGCCAAACCGTTGAGATCATTACCGCTAAAGGCGCGCGTCCGAATGCCGCTTGGCTTAACTTTGTGGTCACGGGTAAAGCCCGCGCCAAAATCCGCCAAGTGCTCAAGAGCCTAAAAGCAGACGATGCCATTGCCCTTGGCCGCCGTTTGCTTAACCATGCGCTGGGTAAAACCAAGCTTGATAGCATCCCTGCCGAGCAGATTGATAAAGTCGTGCGCGATACTAAGCACGCCAATTTAAATTCCTTACTCGCCGACATCGGCCTTGGCAATGCCATGAGCATAGTCATCGCTCAACGTTTGATTGGCGATAATTTAGAGAATCAAGAGAGCCGCGATTCTCACCTGATGCCAATCCGCGGCGCCGAAGGCATGTTAGTGACCTTCGCCAACTGCTGCCGCCCCATCCCAGGTGATGCGGTGATAGCCCACGTGAGCCAAGGTAAAGGCTTAGTCGTCCACATGGAAAACTGCGCTAACATTCGCGGTTACCAAGGCGAGCCCGATAAATACATTCCCGTACAGTGGGATAATGTCGAAGGCGTCGAGTATCAAGCCAATCTGCGGGTGGAAATTGTTAACCACCAAGGCGCGCTGGCGAAGATCACCTCGATTATCGCCGCCGAGGGCTCGAACATTCACAACCTTAGCACCGAAGAGCGCGATGGCCGCGTTTACTTGATTAACCTGCGAATTTCGGTGAAAGACAGGATCCATTTAGCTAACGTGATGCGCCGTATCAGGGTACTGCCCGAGGTGTTGCGTACATCCCGTAATCGTTGATCATTTATGTAGAGAGAGCGTCATGGCAGAAAAAATCATTATCGCGACCGAAAACGCCCCAGCGGCAATTGGCACTTATTCTCAAGCGGTTAAAGTCGGCAACACAGTATATTTATCCGGCCAAATCCCACTGGTGCCAAGCACAATGCAGATCGTGAGCGATGATTTTGAGGCGCAAGTTGTGCAAGTGTTTGAAAACTTAACGGCCGTTTGTACCGCTGCCGGCGGCACAATCAACGATATCGTTAAGCTCAATATCTTCCTAACGGACTTAAGCCACTTCGCAAAAGTGAATGAAATCATGAGCCGTTACTTCAGCCAGCCTTACCCAGCTCGCGCCGCTATCGGTGTGAAGCAGTTACCTAAAGATTCGCAAGTCGAAATGGATGGCGTGATGGAGCTGTAAGCTTCAACTGATATGAAAGGCGCTTAGGCGCCTTTTTTATTGCCTAATGCGCCCCGCGACTCCTGCTCTGACCTGTGATTAAGTTCATTTTCATTTCATACTCGCCCATTAGGCTGTTTTGCAGATTTAGTGATTTTACAATCTTGCAAACTATTTGCGCGGCCTCACAAAACTCGCCATACTGGGCACCTATGTTGGGGTGAAAATAACAATAAAGAACAGGGAATTGCCTATGGATAAAGCGATTAAGACGCCAATTGAAATGCTGGCGCACTGGGCGAATACGCGTGGGGATGAGATTTATTTGCGCCAGCCAATCAAGGGGCAATACCTTGATTTCACGTGGAATGAAGTGCAAGAAAAAGTCCAACAACTCGCCGGTGCACTGCGTCATTTAGGCTTAGAGCCTGGCGATAAGATTGCCGTTCTGTCTAAAAACTGTGCCGAATGGTTTATCACCGATCTCGCCCTAATGCACGGCGGCTATATTAGCGTTCCTATTTATCCGACGGCGAACCCAGATACCATCCGCTATGTATTGCAACATAGTGGCGCCAAAGCAATTGTCCTCGGTAAGCTTGATCATTGGGCAGACCAAGAGGCGGGCGTCGGCGGCGAATTATTGCGCCTTGCGATGCCCTACGACACCATGCCAGCCCAATATCAATGGGAACAATTGCTCAATATGGGCAACCCGTTGATTGAAGCGCCATTACCCGAACCCGATCAGATAATGACGCTGATTTATACCTCGGGCTCAACGGGCCAACCTAAAGGTGCGATTCAAACTTTTGCCAGCTATGGTTGGACCTGCCAAGCGGTAGTGCGCGACCTACGCACTAATGGTAATGATAGATTGTTATCCTATTTGCCTTTAGCCCACATTACCGAGCGCGTGGCGATCGAAGGATCGTCTTTTTATTCAGGCAGTACTGTCGCATTCGTTGAAAGCTTAGACTCCTTCGTTGCGGATGTGCAGCGCGCTAAACCAACGGTGTTTTTCTCCGTCCCACGGCTGTGGAGCCTGTTCCAAAAGAACATTATCGACAAAATTGGTGTCAGCAAGCTCAATCTATTACTCAAGATCCCGCTCATCAGTAGCTTGGTGAAACACAAGATCCACAAAGGGTTAGGACTCAACCATTGCCGTTTACTCGGCTCTGGCTCAGCGCCTATTCCGCCCTCACTCATCCATTGGTATCACAGCATTGGTCTGAATATTTGTGAAGCGTGGGGCATGACAGAAAACTGTGCTTATTCCATCATCAACTACCCCTTCGATGCACGTAAAATCGGCACCGTGGGTAAACCCGTGCAGGACTGCCACATCCGCCAAGGTGAGGATGGTGAGTTACTCATTAAGAGCCCAGGCCTAATGACCGCATACTATCTGCAACCTGAAGCCACCGCGGCAGCCTTCGATGCTGATGGTTTCTTCCATACTGGCGATCTCTGCGCCATCGATGCCGATGGTTGTGTGACGATAACAGGCCGTGTGAAAGACAACTTTAAAACCGCTAAAGGCAAATACGTTGCGCCAGTGCCAATTGAGCGCAAACTTGCACAAGATCCCCATGTAGAGTTGATTTGCGTTATAGGCTCAGGCTTACCGCATCCAGTCGCTTTAGTGCAGCTTTCTGAGGGAGCCAACTTACAGGCCCGCGAAGAAGTGCGTACATCCCTTAAAGCGACACTCGATAGCGTGAATCCACATTTAGAATCCCACGAACATGTGGATGCCATTGTGGTAGTGAATGAACCTTGGACCATCGAAAATGATGTGTTAACGCCAACGCTTAAGATCAAACGCCACGTGCTTGAGAAAGCCTTTAGCGAAAGGGTGGACGGGATCCGTGGTGCTCAAGTACGCTGGGAAGATGAGTTAGTCGCAAAATAACGTCAAAGCGCACCGTTATGATTAAAGCACGCTCTTCGGCGTGCTTTTTTATGACATATTCTGTCAAAGCAAATTAAAAACACGTATCATGTACGCCTATCAGCGTAAGGTGATACACCTTAAATTAATTCACTCAATCAGGTTTAACAGAGTCCAAAATGCTTATTGCACTTTCAATTATCGGCGGCTTTATTATTTTAACCTTAGGCGCAGAGGCCTTAGTCCGTGGCGCAAGCTCCATTGCACTTCGTCTTGGGATTACGCCGCTGGTGATCGGCTTAACGATTGTGGCTTTCGGTACCAGCGCACCAGAGCTTGCGGTAAGCGTAAAGTCAGCCTTGGCAGGCAATAGCGGCATTGCACTGGGTAACGTGATTGGCTCTAACATCGCCAACATTGGCTTAATTTTGGCAATTACTGCGCTTATTCGCCCGATCCAAGTTCAATCGCAGATGGTAAGACGGGATATTCCACTGATGATCCTCGCTTCTATGCTGTTTTGGGGATTATTGCTAGATGGCGAACTCAGCCTGATTGACGGCATCATTTTATTATCACTCCTTGTCGGCTACTTGGTTTTCAGCTATTTCAGCGCCAAAAATACTACTGATGCCGATGGTGAAGTGATTGAAGAAGGTCCTAAAAATCCATTGCTTTCAATCGCGTTTATTATTGTCGGCATCGGAATGTTAGTCGGTGGTGGTATTTTATTTGTGAATGGCGCTGTTGATTTAGCCAAAGTGTTTGGTGTCAGTGAAGTCATTATCGGCCTGACTATTGTCGCTATCGGTACCAGCATGCCAGAGCTAGTGACCTCGGTTTTAGCGGCACTCAAAGGCGAAAGCGATATTGCTATTGGTAATATCGTTGGGTCAAATATATTTAATATATTAGGTATTCTTGGCGTGACCGCCGTCGTTTATCCTGTATCTGGGCTTGGTTTCCAACCCTTAGACTTTATTGTCATGCTAGCGTTAGCCGTAATCATTTTACCCTTTGCTTGGTCTGGCCTACGAATTGGTCGCCGCGAAGGTGCCACGCTGCTTATCGCTTACTTAGGCTACATGGTTTACCTCGTTAACCAAGCTAGCAGCCAAGCGGTAGTCTAACGATTTACGCGTTCACCTTAGCTTACTAAAACACCGGAGCCACTCCGGTGTTTTGCTATGTAGCCATTAAAGAATGACATTTGTCATGCCTAATTGATGACCTTTGTGCCTGCAATCGTGTCGAGGGATTTCTGATAATGAAGCCGTACCCAAGCAATGGGCAATCTCTTCAATAAGGAAATACCATGAAAACACTTTTACTGCTATCAAGCCTTGCCCTCACCTGCGTGCCAGCGTTCGCGGCTTCGAACTCTAGCCCCAATATCGCTGAGGCAGACAAAGCGGCTAACACACTGAATATTGATAAATTGCAACAGCTCAGCACTGCCACTCAAGATTACGAGGCGGCTTATGCCAACTATCGTTTAGCCATCAGCGCCAATGTGATGGGACAAAAAACCATAGCAGATAATGCCTTAGCTTCGGCTCAAGCGAGCTTAGAAATCTTAACCAATAGTCAAGCCGATGCCGAATCCCTAGCACTATTATCATCCGTGTATGGTATGCAAATCGCCTTGGATAACAGCAAAGGCGCTAAGCTTGGGATCAAATCCGCTAACGCCATTGCTCAGGCCGAACAGCTGGCGCCGCTTAATCCGCGGGTCACATTAGTAAAAGCGATTGCCGCCTATAATACGCCAGCAATGTTTGGAGGCAGCATGCAACAAGCAAAGACTCTCGCCAGTAGTGCGATTGAGCGATTTAATCAACCTTGCGAGAACATTTGCTGGGGTGAGGCCGAAGCTTACACTTGGCGCGGACTCGCAAAACAGGAGTTAGGTGACGCCCAAGGGGCTATCGAAGATTGGCAACAGGCGCTGCAAGTGGAAAAAGATTATGGTTGGGCTAAGTTTTTACTTCAGCAAAATCAGCAAATAAGTGCAAAATAATCCCAGAAAAGGCGAAAGGATTGGCTGACGTTTGAGGCCAATCCTACTCTCAGCAGCCGCAAAATGGATCTTAGGCGAAGCGATATGACAAATAACCCCCTACAACTTGAACGAAAGCTCGCATGGGTGTACTTAATAAACCTCGCGTTTTATCTGATACCGCTGTTTATTACGCCTTATCCTAGCTGGCAAATTATCTTAATTTTAGCCGTGCTGGTTCCCTTTATTTACTGCTATTTTTGGACCTACCGCAGTAATTTCCGCAGCGCCCATCGGCCTATTATCGGCATGTTAGTACTTGCTATAGCCATTACCCCCATTAATCCCGGGTCCATCTCACTCTTTACCTTTGCCAGTTTCTTTATTGGTTTCTTTTATTCCTTTAGAGTTAGCTTGTTATGCTGGCTCGGGATACTAGTTACACTGTTCTTGCTCAACTACGTTAGTCAATTCAATAGCTACTATTTTCCAATGTACGGCTCAGCCTTAGTATTAGGGGTTGGTATGCTCGGTAAAGCAGAGCGAAGACGTTACCAGCATAGATTGAAGGAGCGACAAAGCGCCAAAGAGATCAGCACCTTAGCCACTATGGTTGAACGGGAGCGTATCGCCAGAGACTTGCACGATATTATGGGGCACAGTTTGTCATCGATTGCGCTAAAGGCTGAATTGGCCGAAAAACTACTGGCGAAACAAGAATATCAACTTGCAACGACTCAACTACAAGAGCTAGGACAAATTGCGCGGGAAAGCTTGAGCCAAATAAGGCATACCGTCTCAGACTATAAACACAAAGGCTTAGCAAGTTGCATCACCCAGCTATGTAATTCACTCAGGGACAAAGGCATCTACGTAGAGTTAATCGGTGAATTACCAAAACTACCCGCCAGAACAGAAAGCCAACTTGTGCTGATTTTAACTGAACTCGTGAATAATATTTTGCGCCACAGCAACGCCAGCCAATGCAATATCACGTTTCGCGAGGAGCCGAATACGATCTTTGTTGAAGTCAAAGATAATGCCTTAGCAAGACCTTTTATCGAAGGAAATGGGCTCACAGGTATCCGTGAACGTCTCGATAGCCTCGGAGGTCATTTCAGTTATAATCTTGAGCAGGGATACGCCTTTACCGTCAGTCTACCTTTGCAGGGAGCAACAGATTAATGAAGATTCTATTGGCGGAAGATCAAGCCATGGTACGCGGCGCACTGGCGGCACTGTTAACCCTTGCTGGCGGTTTTACCATTACCCAAGCCAGCGATGGCGACGAAGCGTTAACTCTTCTCAAACAACAGCATTTTGACCTGTTACTGACGGATATTGAAATGCCGGGACGAACAGGTTTGGAGCTAGCAGCTTGGCTAAAGGAGCAACATAGCCAAACCAAAGTGGTGGTGATCACAACTTTTGGCCGCGCGGGTTACATTAAACGCGCTATTGAAGCGGGTGTCGGTGGATTTTTGCTAAAAGATGCGCCCTCAGAAACCCTCGTCAGTTCAATTCAACAAGTGATGGCGGGCAAACGCGTTATCGATCCTGAGCTGGCAATGATGGCAATTGGCGATGTCGACCCCCTCAATGATAAAGAACGCCGCGCCCTTCGGTTTGCCAGCGAAGGCAAATCCACCGCCGAAATTGCCGAGATGCTGTTTATTGCCGAAGGCACGGTACGTAACTATTTATCCGAAGCCATTGCCAAACTCAATGCGAGCAACCGAATCGATGCCGCCCGCATTGCCAAACAAAAAGGCTGGTTATAGCTCAGCTAGTAGTCATAAATGCAGTAAATGCGCTCGAATTTTCCCGATACGAGATCGTCTCGGTGGATAATAAAATTCAACCGCATAGAGTGCTCACTGTAGATGACTTTGAGCAGCACCAGATAATCTTCGGCATTACCACCTAACTCTGCCGCGGCGTGGAGTTCGGGGGCTTTATAGCGGCTATCTCCATAATCATTAATGCTGGCGATACCATCGTAATACGGCAGTGGCTGCTCGGGGACGAGCAATGCCTGCAAGTTAGATGACTGCCACTCGGTATTAGCCCATTGCGATTGAGTGAGAATCTGGCCGGGAATTAACCCCTGCTCATTCAATTGTATCAGCTCATAGCCCTTGAGCTGATCTTGCCACTCTGGTACAAATTCATCATCCACAACCTCTATGGCCTCCAGCACCATGGCTTGTTGCGGTTCTGGTAGCGCTTGTAAATGCGCCTTGGCTAACCTTACTAAATGCGGGTTGTCACTATTAATCATGTCAGGGGCTATCATCTTAATGCTAGCAATCCCCTGAAGTTGATAAGCCGCCTCATACTCATAGTTTGTACAGACAGCATCGTCGAACTTAAGTTCAGCAATCGTTCTCCCAGAGTTCAGTTGCTGATCTTCAGCGACATAATAAACATGGCCGCGAAGCATTTCCGAGAATCGCCAGCGCTCCAAAAAGAACAACAATCGCCCCTCTCGAGGCAAATAAGATTGCAACGCTTTCAGTTCGCTACAATTGATTTGTGCGATAAATTGCATCGGCACACGGAAGGCCTGCGCCGCCTCGTCCCAGTCCCAATCTTGCGACCACCCATAATGCTCCTCGATATACTCGCGAGTATGGTCGAATTCCTCAGCGTAAGCATCCAGCATCTCCTCCCTTCCGACCAAAGTCACCGGATAATCCATGCCTACAGGTAAATCCGGCAATCCACCCAATCGGCTGTTACCCAACTGGTTATAGTCTTCGCTTGCACTGGGATAGAGATCGACACTACTGCGAATAAACGCCGAGAGCACGTTGGCAAGGTTGGGGTCTTTAAACTGTGCCAGCTTTTGCTTGAGCAACTGCCGACGAATGGGGGAATTTTCTGCTAATAACATATCCATATTGACCTCACGACTCCAATATTGGCTTTTTATCATTTCTATCAACTATTTGCTATCGTCCAATATGGCAAATTGCCAAAGCTATTACAGGAACCGCAAACTCAGAGCAAAGGACTTACTCATGAGACAAGCAACAACCTAGGCGATAGAAAACTCCTTGCGTTAATTACTGCTACACTCAAACTCTGCTCAAAAGATCAACAAAAGGATTTGTTTATGGCGATAGCCTGCGTACATACCCGAGCCAGTTGTGGGGTTGAAGCACCCGAAGTCACGGTTGAAGTGCATCTCAGTAATGGCCTACCGGCTTTTAATCTGGTGGGTTTGCCAGAAGCCTCTGTCAAAGAAGCCCGCGAGCGGGTACGCAGCGCCTTGATCAATGCGGGGTTCGAGTTTCCGATGCGGCGGATAACCGTCAACCTCGCCCCTGCAGATTTACCCAAGCAAGGTGGCCGTTACGATTTACCTATCGCCATCGGCATTCTAGCGGCTTCAGAGCAAATCCCCCACTCTAGCCTTAAGGATACCGAATTTGTTGGCGAACTTGCCCTCTCAGGGCAAATCCGCTACTGCCAAGGATTGCTACCAGCAATCATTGCGGCTAAACACCATAATAATCAGTTAATTCTGCCACTCGATAATCGCCACGATGCCGAATTAGTTGGCTATCCTAAGGTCTACTTTGGCTCCCATTTGCAAAGTTTAGCCGCGTTTCTCCATGGACAAGCGCCACTTCCCATGCTGGAGCAGCAGCTCGAATGGATCTCGGATGAGCCGGCGCAGTCCACGCCTTGCCTTAGCGAGGTGATAGGTCAATACCAAGCTAAACAAGCGCTTGAGATCGCCGCAGCAGGCAACCATAACCTATTAATGCTAGGCCCACCGGGTACTGGCAAAACCATGTTAGCCAGCCGCATGATGGCGCTATTACCTGCTCTCAATTATGAAGAAGCCTTAGAAGTGGCTGCAATTCATTCCGTCGCGGGCATCAATATCAAACCTGAGGACTTTCTTAAGCGACCATTTCGCGCGCCGCACCATACTTGCTCCTCAATTTCCTTAGTCGGTGGTGGCAGCATTCCTAAGCCTGGCGAAATTTCATTGGCCCATCGCGGAGTATTATTTCTGGATGAAGTCGCTGAATTTCCAAGAAAAGTGCTCGACTGTTTGCGTGAACCTATGGAAACAGGTGAAGTGGTGATCTCCCGCGCGGCGGCAAAACTGACCTTTTTAAGCCGCTTTCAATTGATCGCCGCCATGAACCCCAGCCCGAGCGGCGATATCGACGGCCCCAATCGAGCTACACCCGATCAAATCCAGCGCTATCTCGCCAGGCTCTCTGGCCCGTTTATAGATAGATTTGATCTCACCATCGAAGTCCCCAAACTCCCAGCAGGCACCCTAACGCAACAGTCGACGCAAGGCGAAACCAGCCATCAAATCGCCAAACGAGTAAAATGCGCCCGCGATATTCAACTCGCCAGAGCGGGCGTGCTTAACAGCGAACTATCAGGTAAACAACTTAAGCAATTTAGTGGTATCAATGAGGCTGACCTAGTTTTTTTAGAACAGAGTGTCGTCAAGTTAGGATTATCCGTGCGCAGCTTTCATCGCATTCAACGGGTTGCCCGCACCATTGCCGACCTTGAGCAGGCCCCCAATACCGAAAGGCGCCACCTCGCCCAAGCCTTAGGTTATCGGGCTATGGATAAATTATTGGCCCGTTTATCCCAACAGTATTGAGACTCGAAATGTTAACAAATGCCCCGACCAGCCGCCCTAAGATTGAGCCAAACGCCGACACCGAGTAACATAGGCCTCCAATTTTTATCAGGGGGCGCCAATGGGGACGTTGTTTTCACAATTAAAAGGCTGCATAGCTTTCTTAGGCTATGTCGTGAATACGCTGTTTTGGGTTGTACCCATTGTTCTGGGCAGCTTCATTAAACTTATTCCTTTGCCTGTGTTGAGAACGGCGACGAGCTATTTTCTCGACTTTTGCGCCAGCGCTTGGATAAGCGTCAATGGGGTGATTGAACGTGTGCTGCACCCAGTGCAAATTGAGCTCTCGGGCGATAGCCAATTTTCTACCAAAGAATGGTATATGGTGATCGCTAATCATCAGTCTTGGGTCGATATTTTGATCCTGCAGCGCGTATTTAATCGCCGAATCCCGTTTTTGAAATTCTTCCTGAAACAAGAACTGATTTATGTGCCCGTGTTAGGGCTAGCATGGTGGGCATTAGATTTTCCTTTTATGCGCCGCTATAGCACAGCACAACTTAAAAAGAACCCAAAACTCAAGGGCAAAGATATCGAGATCACCCGTAAAGCCTGCGCAAAGTTTAAGACTAAGCCTGTGAGTGTGATGAACTTTGTCGAAGGAACACGCTTTACCAAGGCCAAACATAAAAAACAAAACTCACCGTTCCAACATCTGTTAAAACCTAAAGCGGGCGGCATGGCCTTTGCGCTATCCGCCATGGGAGAACAGATCCACAAGCTAGTCGATGTCACGATTTACTATCCAGATAGCGTTCCAAGCTATTGGGACTACCTGACAGGCAAGCTGCCAAAGGTTAAAGTACACATAACAGTGAAGGATATTTCGCCGGATATGCGTGGCGATTATATGAATGATCGCGAGTTTAAAATTAGCTTCCAAGAACAATTGAATGAGCTTTGGCTCGCTAAAGATCAAGTGATCAGCCAATTGGCTGGGCAAGCGGACCAAGAAGTAAGGTAAAACCTCTATGTTGAATTTTCTCCCCGGCCCAGTGCTGTTTATTCTCAGTCTGAGCCTGCTGATCATTAACACCGCCCTTTGGGGAACCTTGGTTTGCCTTGGTGGTTTAGTGAAAATGTTGATGCCAGCTCAAGGCGCACGCAATGCAGTGACCGGACTGATGAATCGTTTTATGTGGGCATGGGCAACCTGCAATGGTGGCATTTTGTATTTGATTGCCAAAATCGAGTGGGATGTTGAAGGACTTGAAGGGCTCAATAAAAACAGCTGGTACTTGCTAATCAGTAACCACCTCAGTGGCTTTGATATTGCCGCGCAAACTTACCTGCTGCGTAACCATATCCCCATGTTGAAATTCTTCCTCAAAAAAGAGCTGATCTATGTCCCTATTATGGGCCTAGGTTGCTGGGCGCTCGATATGCCTTTTATGGACAGAACCAGCCCGGCAAAACTCAAAAAAAATCCGAAACTTAAAGGTAAAGATTTAGCCACCACTCGCCGAGCCTGTGAAAAGTTTAAAAATATGCCCACATCAATTATCAACTACGTTGAGGGCAGCCGCTTTACCGAAGATAAACGCCAGCGCCAAGATTCACCTTACCGTCATTTACTCCGGCCTAAAGCAGGTGGTATTGCCTTTACACTTTCCGCTATGGGTGAGCAATTTACTAACCTACTGGATGTGACGGTAGTGTATCCGGATGCGCCAGACGATGTGTTATTTGGCGTAATGAACGGCAAAGTACGCAAGATTATTGTACGGGTGCGAGCCTTGCCAGTACCGCAGGTCGACGCTACTCGCTACTTTTCAGAATCGGAATATCGGGTCGAGTTTCAGCGTTGGTTAAACCAAGTTTGGGCGGAAAAAGATGATCAAATTGCTGCACTCTTGCAGCAACATCAGCAGCTAACGGATAGTGCCACCAGCACCCACACACAGCTTCACTAATACAGATTAACGAATACAGATTCACTAACGTAAGTGAGTCGATAGCGGGTTAGGCTTACCTAGCCCACTTATTCGACCTCAAGTTGTGCCAGCCTCATTGCCGCTTCTGCTAATTCCGTTTCATTAAACACACTCATACCTGCCGCTAGCAGAAGTTCGGCCGTCATTCCCCGCCCTGCAATTAAATGCTTACTGAAACTGCCATCATAAATGTGCTGATTGCCACAGGAAGGACTACGCGCCTTTAAAATCGCTATCTTAATGCCTTGCTCCTGAGCCAAAGCAAGCGCTTTTTGTGCTCCCAACCTAAAAGCCGCTGTTACATCTTCACCCTGCGCTGTTAGCACTAGATCGCCAACACGCTCGGCCGCAGGCCTTGGTGTGGGTAATCCGCCCGCGCATTCAGGACAAAACGCCACTATCCGCCCTTCTCGTTGCCATCGCTGCATCCACTCGTCTTGCAGCAGATTATGACCGCCGTCATAACGTACCGCCTGCCCAAGCAAACAACTGCTAATGAGGATTTTCTCCATCTTGTCCCTCTATACCTTCACCCTGTAGGTGCCAACCAATACCTTCTCAGCATTGTACTCAATAAGTCGCAATGGGGTAAAAGCTGTGCTTGATCGCACCATCTGACATCACTCGATACCAAAATTGTCGACAATTACCAATTAAAAAATAGAGAAGATAAAATTATCAAAATCAAATTAAATACAAAATAACCAACAAATACAGTAGCTAAAAATCAAAACGACAGAAGTATAGACTTACGTCTAAGTAAACATATTGTTGACAATGGCATTTAACGGGACTATTTTTTACTCATTGTCGACAATCCAGCAATCAACGAGTGATGCGCAGTATGTTGAAGCAAGAGACCATATTCCCAACAGATGACACCCCAAGCTCAGTGGCTCATGCCGCAACCAGCTCAACAACGAAGGTGAAATCCCTAGCCAGCGAAAAATCGTCGACCACCTTAGCCGATCAAATTTTGGTGCAAATACAAACCAGCATCATCAAAGGCGAACTGCCTGCGGGCAGTAAGATCAACGAGCAAGCCCTCGCCGAAAAATACGGCATCAGCCGCGGCCCGACCCGTGAGGCGCTGCAAACCTTAGAAAGACAACGTCTCGTAGTCCGTGCGCCCCATGTGGGTGCCCGTGTTGCTCAACTCACAGTGAGCGAGTTAAACGATTTATATCAATTGCGTAGCGTGCTCGAAGGCATGGCCTGCGAACTTGCGGCCAGCCGTATTACCCCAGAACAATTAGCCAAGTTAGAAGACTTACTCGCGGTGCAAGAAACCGCGCTGGCCAATGGCGATACCTATTTCCAAGAGGAAGGTGATGTCGACTTCCATTATCAAATCATCCAAGCCAGCGGCAATAAACATCTGCAAGAAACCTTAATTGGCGGGCTTTATCATCTGCTGCGGATGTATCGCTATCAGTGCACCAATAAGAACCGCCCAGTAAAAGCCATTGCCGAACACAGACGCATAGTCGAAGCCATTGCCCAGCGTGATGGTGAACTCGCTAGCCTGTTGATGCGTCGCCATATTGAGCAAGGCCGTAAAAATACCGAATTACGCTTGATTGAATTACAAGCTAACGCCGCCGCGAAAGAAACTTTAGCCAATATCAGCTAAGTCGCAGCCCATAAGCATCGAATACTGATCATTCAGTACTTTTTAATTGGATAAGGACAAGACCATGACCCAAAGCGCAGGATTACGTTTTCGCCAAGCTCTTGCTAACTCAAAACCCTTACAAATCGTTGGCACCACCAATGCGTATTTCGCCTTGATGGCGGAGCAAACTGGTTTCCAAGCCCTGTATCTGTCGGGCGCAGGCGTCGCAAACGCCTCCTACGGTCTACCGGATTTAGGCATGACCTCGATGAATGATGTGCTAATCGATGCGGGTCGTATCACCTCGGCAACTCAACTGCCACTGCTGGTCGATATCGACACCGGTTGGGGCGGCGCCTTCAACATTGCCCGCACCATTAAAGAGTTTGAGAAAATCGGTGTAGCTGCCGTGCACATGGAAGACCAAGTGTCGCAAAAGCGTTGTGGCCACAGACCCAACAAAGCGGTCGTCAGTACCGAGGAAATGGTTGACCGTATCAAGGCCGCCGTCGATGCCCGCACCGATCCTAACTTTGTGATCATGGCGCGCACCGATGCGGTTGCCGTTGAAGGTTTAGAAGCGGGTATCGAACGTGCAAAAGCCTATATCGCCGCGGGTGCCGATATGATTTTCGCCGAAGCCTTAACTGAGCTGGACCAATACCGTCACTTCAAAGCCCAAGTTAACGCACCAATTCTGGCGAACATGACCGAATTTGGCCAAACCCAATTGTTCAACAAAGAAGAACTCGCCGAAGCGGGCGCCGACATGGTGCTTTACCCACTCGGCACTTTCCGCGCCGCTAACCAAGCCGCACTGAAAGTGATGCAAGCGCTGATGAATGATGGTCATCAACGCAATGTCTTAGACACTATGCAGACCCGTACGGATTTGTATAAGTACTTGGGCTACCACGCCTTTGAAGACAAGTTAGATCAATTATTTAGCCAAGATAAGTAAAAGATAAGTACAGACCATGGACGTCAGTAGAAGCTTAGGCTTCGCGTTGTTACTGATACCCAGATGCGAGAGCCGTGACCTCAAATAACGGCTCCTGCATCACCGATATGCTGCAACCCTACATAAGGCTAAAACTCTGTATTTAGTCAACATTTATGCAGCTTTAACCAAAAAGGTAGACGGCTAATATTGAGCCTGTCTGCAATAACCATAGCGTTAACGGAAGGGAAGAATTATGTCAGACGCAAAAAAATTAAGTGGTGCTGGATTACGTGGCCAGAGCGCGGGTGAGACTGCACTAAGTACTGTAGGTGTATCGGGTAGCGGCCTGACCTACCGCGGTTACGATGTAAAAGATCTGGCCGAAAACGCCACCTTCGAAGAAGTCGCCTACCTGATCCTTTACGGTGAGCTGCCCACCACAGCACAACTCGAGGCCTATAAGACCAAACTTAAGGGCATGCGCGGCCTGCCACAGGCATTAAAAGAAGTATTAGAGCGCATTCCTGCCGACGCTCATCCAATGGATGTCATGCGTACCGGTTGCTCTATGCTGGGTAACCTCGAAGCCGAGCACAACTTTAGCGAGCAAAGCCAAATTGCTGATCGTTTACTGGCGGCCTTCCCATCGATCATTTGCTACTGGTATCGCTTTAGCCACGATGGCGTACGCATCGACACCGAAACCACCGATGAGCAAATCGGTGCTCACTTCCTGCACCTGCTGCACGGCAAAGCTCCATCGGCGCTGCACGCTAAGGTAATGGACGTTTCGTTAATTCTGTATGCAGAGCATGAGTTTAACGCTTCAACCTTTACCGCCCGTGTGTGTGCATCGACCCTGTCTGACATGCATTCCTGCGTGACTGGCGCTATTGGTTCACTACGCGGCCCGCTGCATGGCGGCGCCAACGAAGCGGCGATGGAACTCATTCAAGACATGAAAGACGAAGCCGATGCCCGCGATGTGCTGATGGGTAAACTCGAGCGCAAAGAAAAGATTATGGGCTTTGGTCACGCCATCTACCGTGATTCAGATCCTCGTAACGCCATCATCAAAGAATGGTCTGAAAAACTGGCCGCAGATTATGGCGATGATCGCCTCTACCGCGTATCGGTCGCCTGTGAAGCCCTAATGTGGGAACAGAAAAAACTCTTCTGCAATGCCGACTTCTTCCACGCCAGTGCTTACCACTTCATGGGCATTCCAACCAAGTTGTTTACCCCAATCTTCGTTTGTTCACGGGTAACAGGTTGGACGGCGCACGTGATGGAGCAGCGTTCAAACAACCGCATCATTCGTCCAAGTGCCGATTATGTGGGTGTATCACCACGCAAAGTGGTACCCATTGCCAACCGTTAAGCAAAACTGACCACACTTAGCGCGAGACTTCACTCAATGCGGGTCTCGCGCCGACTTCATTTTCCGAAATGGATGATGTTATGAGCACTGTTATGAACACCCAATATCGCAAGCCTTTACCCGGCACAGCACTCGACTATTTCGATACCCGCGAAGCCATTGAAGCCATTGCCCCCGGCGCCTATGCGAAATTGCCTTACACCTCACGCGTGTTAGCGGAAAACTTAGTGCGTCGCTGCGAGCCAGAAGCACTCACAGACTCGCTAAAACAAATTATTGAATCAAAACAGGAACTGGATTTCCCATGGTTCCCGGCCCGCGTGGTGTGCCACGATATTTTAGGGCAAACCGCGCTGGTAGACTTAGCGGGTCTGCGTGATGCGATTGCTGCTAAGGGGGGCGATCCAGCGCAGGTTAACCCCGTTGTGCCGACTCAGCTGATTGTTGACCACTCACTGGCAGTGGAATTCGGAGGTTTTGATAAAGATGCCTTCGCCAAAAACCGCGCCATCGAAGACAGACGCAACGAAGACAGATTTCACTTTATCAACTGGACGCAAAAAGCCTTTAAAAACATCGATGTGATCCCGCAAGGTAACGGCATCATGCACCAGATAAATCTGGAGCGTATGTCACCCGTGGTCCATGCCCGCGATGGCGTGGCCTTCCCAGATACCTTAGTGGGCACCGACAGCCATACACCACACGTGGATGCACTGGGTGTTATCGCCATCGGCGTGGGCGGTCTTGAGGCCGAAAGCGTGATGTTAGGCCGCGCCTCTTATATGCGTCTGCCCGACATTATCGGCGTAGAGCTCACAGGCAAGCCTCAACCGGGCATTACCGCCACCGATATCGTATTAGCCTTGACCGAATTCCTGCGTAAGGAAAAAGTGGTTTCCTCTTACCTTGAGTTCTTCGGCGAAGGTGCAGAGGCTTTAACCCTTGGGGATCGCGCAACCATCTCGAACATGACGCCAGAATTTGGTGCCACGGCCGCCATGTTCTATATCGACCAACAAACGCTAGACTACCTAACCCTCACGGGTCGTAGCGATGAGCAAGTTAAGCTGGTTGAGACCTATGCCAAGACCGCAGGTTTATGGAGCGATGATCTCAAGCAGGCCGAGTACCCACGTACCCTGCATTTTGATCTATCATCGGTAGTGCGTACCATTGCTGGCCCATCGAATCCCCATGCTCGCGTTCCGACTTCAGAGTTGGCCGCGCGCGGCATCAGCGGCGTGGTTGAAAACGAGCCAGGCTTAATGCCAGATGGTGCCGTGATTATTGCGGCTATTACCAGTTGCACCAACACCAGTAACCCACGTAACGTAATTGCGGCGGGCCTGCTGGCACGTAACGCCAATGCCAAAGGCTTAAGTCGCAAACCTTGGGTGAAAACCTCACTCGCCCCTGGCTCTAAGGCGGTACAACTGTATTTAGAAGAAGCCAATTTACTGCCAGAGCTGGAGTCATTAGGCTTCGGTATTGTCGGTTTCGCCTGCACCACCTGTAACGGCATGAGCGGCGCCCTCGACCCGGTTATCCAGCAAGAAGTGATTGACCGCGATCTGTACGCCACCGCCGTATTATCCGGTAACCGTAACTTCGACGGCCGTATCCATCCTTACGCTAAGCAAGCCTTCCTCGCATCGCCACCGTTAGTGGTGGCGTATGCAATCGCAGGCACCATTCGTTTCGATATCGAGAAGGATGTGTTAGGCCTCGATAAAGACGGCAAGCCAGTGCGCTTAATCGATATTTGGCCGTCGGATGCTGAAATCGATGCTGTGATTGCGAAAAGCGTTAAGCCTCAGCAGTTCCGCAAGGTCTACGAGCCGATGTTCGACCTGAGCGTCGACTACGGCGATAAGGTCAGCCCACTGTACGACTGGCGTCCACAATCAACCTATATCCGCCGCCCACCTTATTGGGAAGGTGCATTAGCGGGCGAGCGCACCCTCAAGGGCATGCGTCCACTCGCGGTATTAGGCGACAACATCACCACTGACCATTTATCGCCATCAAACGCGATTATGATGGACAGCGCGGCGGGCGAATACCTGCACAAGATGGGCCTGCCAGAGGAAGACTTTAACTCCTACGCGACCCACAGGGGCGACCACTTAACCGCCCAGCGAGCGACCTTCGCCAACCCTAAACTCAAAAACGAGATGGCAATTGTCGATGGCAAGGTGAAGCAAGGCTCACTGGCGCGTATCGAGCCAGAAGGCCAAGTGACCCGCATGTGGGAAGCCATTGAAACCTATATGGATCGCAAACAACCGCTGATTATTATCGCTGGCGCTGACTATGGTCAGGGATCATCCCGTGACTGGGCGGCAAAAGGTGTGCGTTTAGCGGGTGTTGAGGCGATTGTCGCCGAAGGTTTCGAGCGTATTCACCGCACAAACTTAGTCGGTATGGGCGTGTTGCCGCTGGAGTTCAAAGCGGGCGAGAATCGCGCGACCTATGGCATCGATGGCACCGAGGTGTTTGATGTTGTTGGCAATATCGCGCCACGTGCAGACTTGACCGTTATCATCACCCGTAAAAACGGTGAGCGTGTCGAAGTGCCTGTGACCTGTCGTTTAGATACCGCTGAAGAAGTGTCTATCTACTCTGCTGGCGGCGTACTGCAACGGTTTGCGCAGGATTTTTTAGAGTCAAATCTGAAGTAAGATTCGCGCTAAAAGGCGGCAATGCCGACAAGCTTGCCGCCTATATCGACACGAACCTTTTCGCTATTCCCCTTGGAGTTAATAGCATGAGTAATAAACTTTTCCCACCCCAGATTAAAGTGGCTGCAACCTATATGCGCGGCGGCACTAGCAAAGGGGTATTTTTCCGTCTGCAAGATTTACCCGAAGCAGCCCAAGTGCCAGGCCCTGACCGTGATGCACTACTGCTGCGCGTCATTGGCAGTCCCGACCCCTATGGTAAACAGATTGATGGTATGGGCGGCGCAACTTCCAGCACCAGCAAGACGGTTATTCTGTCTAAAAGCAGCCAAGCCGACCACGATGTTGACTATTTGTTTGGCCAAGTGTCTATCGACAAACCCTTTGTGGATTGGAGCGGTAATTGCGGCAACTTGACCGCCGCCGTCGGCGCATTTGCTATTAGCAATGGGCTGATTGATGCTGATCGCATTCCACAAAACGGTGTCTGCACCGTGCGTATTTGGCAGGCCAATATTGCAAAAACCATTATTGCCCATGTGCCGATTACCGATGGCATGGTGCAAGAGACAGGCGATTTTGAGCTCGATGGCGTGACCTTCCCCGCCGCCGAAGTGCAGATCGAATTTATGAACCCCGCCGCTGACGAAGACGGCGATGGTGGCAGCATGTTCCCAACGGGTAATTTAGTGGATGTACTCGAAGTACCTGGCATTGGCAGCTTTAATGCCACCATGATTAACGCGGGTATTCCAACCATCTTTATCAATGCTGAGGATCTGGGTTACACGGGCACTGAACTGCAAGACGATATCAACAGCGATAATGCCGCTCTTGCCAAGTTTGAGACCATCCGTGCTTATGGCGCCGTACGTATGGGACTTATCACACATATTGATGAGGCCGCATCACGCCAACACACGCCAAAGGTAGCGTTTGTGGCTAAGCCCAAAAACTATGTGTCATCCAGCGGCAAAGCAGTTGCAGCGGAGGAGATCGATCTTCTGGTACGCGCCCTCTCCATGGGCAAACTACACCATGCCATGATGGGCACGGCCGCCGTAGCGATTGGTACCGCGGCGGCGATTCCCGGCACTTTAGTCAATCTCGCGGCAGGCGGTGGTGAGAAGGAAGCGGTACGTTTTGGCCATCCTTCTGGCACCCTTCGCGTCGGCGCACAGGCCATGCAACAAAACGGCGAATGGACAGTGACTAAAGCCATTATGAGCCGCAGCGCCCGAGTGCTGATGGAGGGTTTTGTACGCGTGCCCACCGTATAAAACCAGACAACTGATTCGCACCTTCAAGTTGATTGATATCACCCTATCAATAGAGTTCAACCAAAGGCCTTGCTTCTCCCCCTTCCGGCAAGGTCTTTTTTTATTTATCTTCCCTGCGAGCCGCAATATGTTGGCATTCGGTAAAAAATGCTAAACTTGCGTTGGTCACAGCAGATATTGATAAAAACACCTTACGCTATATAAATCTGTGAATAAATTAACCATTATTTTAATTTTAAAACTGAGATCGCGTCAGTCTCATTCTTAACGCGACATTCCTAAAGTAACGTGAATAATACCTCCCAAAATTGGGGAAAAAGTAGGGAATGATAGGGGTAGCTTTGAGTCAACCAATCCTTAGACTAATCGTTAGCGTGCTCTGCATTCTCAGTTTTGTTGCGGTGCTTCCCGCAGGCTTGGCATTACCGCTTAATGCGGCAAATACACTGCTTAAATTTGAGCATATCCGCAGCGAAGAAGGGTTAAACCAAAACACAATCACCAGCCTATTTATGGACAGTGCTGGCATGCTGTGGATTGGCACTCAAGATGGGCTCCATAGCTATAACGGTTACAACTTCAATCTTTTTATCCACTCCCCTAATGATCCTCAAAGTATTTCAGAAAGTTATATCTCGGATATTATCCAAGATGCCCAAGGTTATCTTTGGATAGGTACTTTTAGCCAAGGTATAAATCGGCTCAATTTAAAAACAGGCACCTTTGAACGCATTGGCATAGAACAGGGTCTCACCGATCCCAGGGTCACTAAACTCAATATTGTCGGCAATACGCTGTGGATTGGCACTCAAAGTGGCTTGTTTTCTTTTTCCACAAGAACAAAACGCTTAAGCCAAGTTTCACTAGGAACCAGCATTGAACCCTATATCACCAGTCTTGCCAATGTTGATAACACCTATTTACTCGCAGGAACCAGGGATAATGGTACCTTTGCAGTAAGTGCAAATACGATTACGCGGCTGAATGTGCCGCAGGACGTGATTGCTTATCAGATTAAAGCCAATTCAAGTCGAGCAATTAGCTTAGCGCTTGGTAATCAGCTCTGGCACTATGATCTGACCACTCAACAAGGGACTATCATCTGGCAAGCAGAACATAATGTTCCCTATATCAAAGATTTTGTTCAAACATCCCAAGGACAATTCTGGGTCGTCGGACCTGAAGCTGGTTTAATACAATTAGAAAGAGAGGCGGATCAATTCGTTGCCACTTATCATAAATTTGATCCCAAACGTACAAACAGTATCAGTGAAAACAATATCTTATCCCTGCTAGAAGATCCTTTTGGCAATCTATGGCTCGGCGCGAGTTATTCTGGATTGAATAAGATCAACACTCGCCGTCAATATTTTCAGCATCTGTTTGAATATACGACCGAATTACCTCAGCAGAGCAATAATGTCCGCAGCCTTTACCGCAGCCAAGATCAGGCACTGTGGATAGGAACAGAAGGCGCTGGCCTTAAGCGGTTAGCACGAAATAGTAAAACATATGAAAACTACAGCACTTTTTTTGCCAAGGCATTAGGGTTAGAGACTCAATACTTAAACCTCACTCTGCGCTCGATTATTCAAGATAAGCAAGGCGTCCTCTGGTTTGCCAGTAATTATGGACTAGGGCGTCTAGCTCCAAACGGTGAATTTAGCCTACTTAATGTTGCAGATAGCAAAGACACTTCAGCAGAAGCAAACTATGTCCGCAGTCTAGAGTTAGATGATCAAAATAGGCTCTGGGTAGCGACATCCCATGCGCTATATCGGAAATCCACTGTAAATGATGAATTTACGCCTGTTTCGCTAACAGGCATTGAAAATTTTCATCCTACACAAAACCTGTTACTCACCCTTAGGGCTAATAATAATATTCTGTGGATTGGTTCGCTCAATGGACTAGTAAAATTAGATATGCAAACAGGGCATGGCGACGTTTTTTACCATGACCCCCATGACAAAAACAGCATTATCAATAACCGCATTAGGGATATCTTAGTCGCAAGTAATGGTGATGTTTGGTTTGCGACCCACGGTGGCATTAGTCGGCTATCGTATCAAACCTTATTGCCCATTTTTAGTGATTATACCCGTGAACAAGGCCTACCCAGCGATACGATTTACGCTCTGCTGGAGGACGATGAGCATCATATTTGGTTCAGTAGCAATGCCGGCATTGGAAAATTAAACCCTACCAATAACAAAATTATCAATTTCAACGAACAGGAAGGCTTACAGGCACTGGAATTTAACGGTGGTGTAAAACTTAAAGACAGTGATGGCGATCTCTGGTTTGGCGGAATTAATGGCATCAATCGCTTTAACCCTAAAACCCTACCTGACAAAAGGGGTGAAGCGAAGGTAGCACTCACAGCATATAAAATTGCCGGCCAAAAACAGACGATTTTAGATCTGAGTCATCCGCCGAAAATCGTAATGAACTACGCCGATCAATTAGTGAGCTTTGAAATCACCTCACTGGATTTTAGCTATACAGGAAAAAATCGCTTTAGTTATTTCCTCGAAGGATTTGATAACCAATGGCACGATTTACCGACAGGCAATGAAATCACCTTCACTAATATCGATCCAGGCAACTACGTGCTCCATGTGCGTCACTCACTTGAATACAACCGTCAAGGTGACTATACGCTATTGGTCGATTTAACCGTCAATGCACCTTTTTATCGCACCGAATTGGCCTATGCGCTTTATATTCTACTGACACTGGCTCTACTGATATGGATAGTTAAATGGCGCAAACAAAAACGTCGCCAACAACAAGAGTTTGAAACTAGCATTCGTGCATCTGAAGAACGGCTTAAACTGGCGCTTTGGGCTTCGGGCGACGGGATGTGGGACTGGAATATCCAAGAACAACAGGTTTACCGGACGCATACAGATATACCTGTCCCTCAATGGAACCGCCACCATCTACTGCACGACCATGCTCATCCTGAAGATAGGGAAAGATTTAGGCACGAGTTAGCCGAACACCTACAAGGACGCACTCCCTTCTTTGAAGTGGAATACCGCATTGAGCATTCACCCAACAAATGGGTTTGGATCCTTGAGCGGGGTAAAGTTGTTGAAGCTAATGGGCAGGGCCATCCCATTCGTATGACGGGCACAACTCGGGATATTACCTCGCGCAAGCTGATCGAAAACGAACTGGTACTCTCCTCACAAGTGCTTAATAGTATGAATGAAGCCGTCGTGGTGGCAGGATTAGACTATCGAATCCGTTCGGTAAACCCCGCTTTTAGCAATATCACTGGTTATTCAGAGCGGCAGATTAGTGATAAATACTTAATTCACTTAGCCTACAGTAGAAAACAACGGGATCTGTTTAATAGCATTGAACAGCAACTACTACGCCATAAACATTGGGCGGGAGAAATTTGGATCCGCAATAAGGCCCGTAGAGCAATTTTGGTGTGGCTCGAGATAAATCAAGTAATTGACGTAAAAGGTGAAACTAGCCACTTTGTGGCGGTATTTACTGATATTACAGAGCGTAAAAAGGCCGAGGAGGATTTACGTTTCCTCGCTAGCTTTGACACGCTCACAGGGCTGCCTAATCGAACCTTATTCCAAGACCGGCTTAATCACGCGATATCTCAAGCACATAGATCGAATAATATTGTCGCCCTACTGTTTTTAGACCTCGATCGTTTTAAGCACATTAACGACTCTATGGGGCACCACATTGGCGATTTGCTGCTTAAAGCCGTAGCCCACCGACTACAAAACGCCGTCCGTGAAGGGGATACCGTAGCCCGCTTGGGTGGTGATGAATTTACTATTATTCTAGAAGGTGTGGCGAAAACTAAAGCGGCGACGTTAATTTCGGAAAAAGTGCTCAAAGCCTTTCAAGCGCCCTTCTTATTAGAGGACAAATCCCTCACTATCTCCACTTCGATAGGTATCAGTCTCTATCCTAATGATGCTGTAGATGTGGATTCGTTAATTAAATTTGCCGATACCGCCATGTACCATGCTAAGGCTCTCGGGCGAAATAACTTTCAGTTTTACACCAATAAACTCAATGAGATGGCGACTCGCCATATGCTGCTCGAAACGGGGTTAAAACAGGCCATCTCACGCAATGAGTTAAGCTTGGTGTATCAACCTAAGTTTTGCCTACGCAATGGATCTCTGACAGGGCTTGAAGCACTACTGCGCTGGCAGCATTCAGAATTAGGCCCCATTTCTCCCGCCGAGTTTATTCCCCTCGCGGAAGAAACAGGCATGATCAATCAAATAGGCCATTGGGTGATTAACCACGCTTGCCAACAACTGGCCGAATGGAATGAGTTAGGTTTTAGCGATATCACCATGGCCGTTAACTTGTCTGCTAGACAGTTAAAGGCCGATATTATCTCAACCATTGAAGTAGCCCTTGCGGTATCAGGACTTCCCGCCCAGGCTCTTGAGTTGGAGCTAACTGAATCGATGATCATGGGCAACCCACAGGAGTCAGTTAATATCCTCTCAAAACTCAAAGCATTAGGCTTAACCATTGCTGTAGACGATTTCGGTACTGGCTATTCAAGCTTGAGTTACCTCAAACGTTTCCCTATTGATACCTTAAAAATTGACCGCGAGTTTGTGCGCGACATAACCAACGACCCCGATGATGCGGCCATTACCAGCGCGATTATTGCTCTCGCCCACAGCCTAGAGTTGAATGTGGTGGCAGAAGGGGTTGAAACTCAAGAACAACTTAACTTCTTGGCGCTGCAAGGCTGTGATCAAGTCCAAGGCTTTCTGCTGAGTAAACCGCTGAGCGCCAAAGATTGCCAAACACTTTTAATACAACAGATACAAAAGCGGCAAGACGCAAAAGAATAAGGCTCCATAACGGAGCCTTATCGTATTGATTTAGAAACTATTAAGGTGCAATACGCTCAACGCGTTTCACCCAGCCATCAGGGCCTTGAATATGGCCTTTCTGGATATCGGTATACAGCTTGTAGATGCGTTGAATATGCTCACCTACTTCACCGTTGCCCACAGTCACCACTCGGCCATCTTCAAAAATATAGGAACCGACAGCAGACACTACGGCAGCCGTCCCAAAACCACCCGCTTCGATAATCTCACCGGATTCGATATCGGCGATAAACTTATCCAGCATGACCGTCTCTTGGCGCACTTCGCAGCCGAGCAATTCACCCAGCTCCATAATAGATTGCGAGGTAATCGATTTTAAAATGGTATCGGTGAAGGTTGGGATGATCACTGTGCCATCTTTCAGAATGTGGAAGTGGTTCATCGCGCCCGCTTCTTCAATCTGTTGGTTGTTCGCATCTAAATACAGTACCTGCGAAGCACCAAACTGTGCGGCTGCTTTACCCGCACGCAATGAGGCAGCATAGTTACCCGCTGCTTTAGAGGCGCCAGTACCACCCGATACGGCGCGATGGTAAGTCTTGCTGATCAGTAGACGAATGCCTTTATTCACACCCGCCGCGTAGTAAGCACCACTTGGGCTTAACACCACGCAGAATGTGTAGCGCGAACTTGGGCTTACAGACAGACGGTCTTCGGTCGCAAAAATAAAGGGGCGAATGTATAAACAGGCACCTTCTTGCATCGGGAACCAAAGACGGTCTACGTCGATCAAGGCGTTGATCGCATCGATTTGCATCTGCTCATCAATATTAGGAATACAGACAATATCCGCAGAGCGATTCATACGCTCGGCGTTTTTGTTGATGCGGAACGTGTAAATTTCGCCATCTTGATGCATAAAGGCCTTGGCGCCTTCGAAGATTGACTGACCATAATGCAGGGCCATCGCACCCGGCGCCATTTCAAACGGGCCATAGGGCACAATACGAGGATCGCGCCACTCACCATCGCGATAATCCATTAAAAACATATGATCGGTTCTGAGGCTACCGAAGCCCACATTTCCTTCGGGCTTGAATTGCTCAGTACGGCGTTCGGACGCAGGTTTTAAATCGTATTTTATTTCCATCGCATACCACCTTGATTACTGAACAAGCAGACTAGGTAGCGACAGGAATAAAGTCAATAGGTGAGATTCATCTAAAAGTCTTAGCCGATAAAATAACCCAGCAAAAATGTCTTATTAGCTTGCCGTAATCTTGAATAGGTTGATTCTACTTCCCTTATTGACTTTGGATTTCCCCCTGCTTCGCCTCAAGCCAACCACCGACGGCTTGTATGGGCTCTTCATTTAGCGTTAACCACACCACCCAAGCTAAATGAGGTGCCTTCTTCGCCGTAGCCGGAATGCTATTGAGATATTGCTCAAAATACAGTGCTGAATCTGATGCAACAAACTCCGTCGCACGGACACTCACAGGGATTGATTGCATGCTAAATACAACAAAGTCATGGGTTAACTGCTTATGGCGATTCTCACCGCGTTTAATTTCACTAGTTAACCCTGAGCCGACGAGTGCTAACTGTAAACGTGCTTGACTCAAATCTTTATGCTGCCCCCAAGGTTGCTGTGGCACAAAACTCGCCTCAAGCTGCTGGTTGGCGATACGCACTTTAAGCACACCCACCTCAGGTTGAGGCTCGGCAAAAATCTCGGTTAATTCACCCGAAAACCAGCCACGCCACTCCTTAGCATTAATCACAAACTGTGGCGTATACACTTGCCGTGTATGCTTTTGGTTTAAATGTTGATATTGGCGCTCACTAAATGCTTTTTGACCAAAAATATCCCGCCAACCAAGGTAATCCCAATAGGTCACATGAAAGGCTAGCGGAAAATATTTCTGCCATAAATCGGTCTGGTTAAACTGCTCAGATAACCAAGCTTCGGCGGGCGGACAACTACTGCATCCCTGTGAGGTGTAAAGTTCGATAATATAAGGACGGGTCACGGCACTCTGCGCTTGAAATGGGGCCAATGTCTGAGCAAATACAGGTTGCCACCACTGCAACCACAAAAGACCAACGAGTAAGATGCATTTCATATTCAATCCTCCTATCACTGAGTGATGAGACCTTGAATTGCACCTAAATCATTCAACTGAGAAGAAAGATGATGTCTGACTATAAAATGATCCCCTGTGCCCATTATGACTACCTTGAGCTGGCTTGCCTTCGGAGCTATTGGCTCAAGATTGAGTTACAGGACGGCAGCCAGTGCCAAGCACGGGCAATTACGACTCAGACCCATGCAGATAAGACTGAATGGCTGGTCGTTGAACATCAAGCGGGCCAGCAAACACTGCGGCTAGATAGCATTATCGCCATCACGCCGACGGATCCCGCTGCTAGTTTTGGCCGTGTTATGATTGCGAGCCAATAACAAAGGAGCAAAAATAAATGGCAAGGATGATTCTGCTGTTGGAATTAGGCGATTGGACTGGAGGTCACCACGGCCAATCTCCCTACTTGGTGGAGTTTGATAGCAAGCGACTCGATTCTCCCTTTAATGTTAGCGAAGGTTGGGGACATGGATTAGGCGGCAGCCGTTATTCGTTGGCACGGTTTGTTGAAACTGAACATTATACTCAACTCAAGCTCCACGCATCTTGGGCTGCGGCCATCATAGCGCAAGCTTTACCAACACTGGATATTGAAGCCATCTCCCAAGGCTTGCAGGCACATTATGCCTCGCACAGCCCCGCAATTCCGTCGAACTTAGCCCGCTATTTCTAACTGAAAATCTTGTTTTAGTTAATGATCGCGTTCTAATTGAAGATCGCGTGACGTAGCCTTGTCACGGTAGATGTGCCGCAGCATTTAAGGCAGCAATGGTTGAGGGCGGGTAAAGCCAAGTTCGACTTAGCTTTACTGCTTACTTAGATTAGAAGCGAGTTACGCCTTGGCTACAGCTGCAATCACAGAGACTTCAACCAAATATTCGGGCTCGGCAATCGCCGCCTGTACACAGGCACGGGCAGGCGCATGACCTTGTGGTACCCAAGCGTCCCAAACGGCATTCATGGCATCGTAGTCATTCATATCCTTTAGATAGATAGTGGCTGACAACAAGTGCTCACGGGAACTGCCCGCCTGCGCTAACAGGGTATCAACTTCCTCTAGCATAGTCGTCGTTTGTTCGGTGATGTTTTGATACTTATCCTTCGCCACTTGGCCACATAAGTACACTGTGCCTTGGTGGATCACTATGCTGCTCATACGTGTACCAACATCTAAACGGGTAATGCTCATAGGGATAATCTCTTAAATCAGATAGTTAATTCTGTGACCATTTTACCCCGAAAAGGCTCAGTTTGTCTGCGAACGAGCGCCCAGCCAGGGTGGATAAAAGCGCGTCATTAGCATGAGCAAACCTAGCGCCGTAAATATCACGCCACACCATACAAACACTGTTGCCACAGATAAATTGACTAACTGAAATCCCACTAATGCCGCAACAGCAGCAATTAATGCGAAGGGCAGTTGAGTCACCACATGGTCATGGGGTAAACAGCCTGAGCTCGTCGCGCTCAGCACGCTGGTATCGGAAATTGGCGAGCAGTGATCGCCAAACACCGAGCCTGCCATCACCGCACTTAATACAGGTAACAGCAAGCTGGCATCCATGTTATGGGCGATTTCTCCGCCGATGGGGATCATAATCGCAAAGGTTCCCCAGCTTGAGCCAGTGGCAAAGGCCATGATAGCGCAGAGTAGGAACATCCCCGCCACCAGCAAACTGGGGGATAAATACCATTTTGCCCAATCGGCCAATAAACTCGCCACGCCCAGATCTTGGATTACAGCACCTATCATCCAAGTGCAGAGTAAAATCGCGATAGCAAAGGCGATCATCCGCACCCCATGGGCTAAATCGCCCAGCAGTTTCCCAATGCTTCGGCCCGACAGCATCAACAATACTAGAGTCACTAACGTCGATAACAAACACGCATCGCGCATCGCAGCGCCAATATCAGCTTTGGCTAACCAAGCCGAAATATCCCATGACGGCACCTGCTGCGCGCCAGACCAGAAAGTTAAACCGACAGAGGCGCACAGTAAGGTCAGCATCGGAATGGACAACAGCCAAGGATTCCCTTGGGTGCTAGGCGATACAATTTCAACATGATCAGCATCCAACGGCTCAGCTCCCAACGCAGCCCTCTCCACAGGATGAAATCCGACCCCAAACCAGGCCACAATCAACGACAAACCTAAAGTTGTAATCGCATAAAAATTGGATAAGGCCACCTCGATAAAGGCTTCAAGGGCTGAAACGGGTAAAAAGCTGAGTCCCGCCAGTAGCGCCATCACATAGGGCCCCCAGCTAGAAAAAGGCAAGAGTGAACAAAGCGGCGACGCATTAGAGTCTACTAAATAAGCCAGTTGCGTCTGACGAATACCATAACGCTGGCTCAACGGTTGGCACACATGGCCCACGGCAAGGCAGCTAAAAATACCATCAATAAACACTAACCAACCCAGCAATACGACACCAATACGCGCTTGTCGGCCCGTACGAATACGCTGATATAACCAATCACCGAACTGCCCTACCGCACCACTTCGGGCAAGTAGCTGTGTCATGCTCCCCAGCAATAACATGGCCATTAGCACGTTTAAATGCCACCATTGCCATACATCTTGGCTATAAAACTGCTTAACGCCTATCTCCACAAGATAACTTAAGCTTTGCAGTATATTGAAGTGGGCAATAATCAAGGCGCCCGAGAGGATACCAACACCTAGGGCAACTAAGGTACGTCGCAACCATAGGGCTAACACTAAGGTTAATAACAGGGGAATTATGGCGAGCAGGCTTGATGTCATGGGCCATTCCGATAATAAATAAAACCAAGAATACTAACGAGTTAATAACAAATGCAAAAAAACTTAAATTAGCACTCCGTTATCGGGCATTTTTTAGCCAAACGGCAAAGACTGCTATTCCTTATGCTCTTGGCACTGCTAGAATCACAGTCCCATCCAGAAACTATAGGACTCTCCAGATGAGCCTTGAATTACTGTCCAAACTGGAAACCAAGATCCAGGCTACACTCGAAACTATCGAGCTTCTAAAAATGGAGCTAGAGGAAGAGAAGCAAAAGACGTCAACCTTGAGTGAGCAAAACCAACAATTAAGTGAGCAAAACCAACAATTGCAGCAAGAACTGAGTTCTTGGAACGAGAAAGTTACCGGACTTGTTGGCTTGCTCAATAGTGAAATCTAAGCTGTTTTAGTTTGATGATTCTGCGCTTCAATCAATTCGTTCAGCTCTAAGATAGCCTGCTTTACTTTTGGCAGGCTTTTTCTCGGTAATAAAAATCTTCCTTTTTCAAATTCCAATCGACCTAAGTCTTTTACCCATATCACACCAGTGAGAAAAATACGCGCATGCTTAACAATAAGCTTAGGTGCGTAGACAGGGAAAACTCTCATATAACCCCCTACAGGCATTTTTGTTGTTATTGACCACAGTCATTTGACAGAAAGATGTCCAATTGAGTTTCATCGATAAAGAATTATTTTCAAAACTTACAATAAATACAAAATAACAAATTGATTTAATTTATAAAAATAAAGCAATGATAAACACAAACCCAAGTGTCAACATTTTGACTATTGACATTATTTTGACGCTTATCTAAAATCATCCGTGTTACTCAGGGTAAAAATGAGCCATATGGCTCAAGTCCGTACTCTCCATTATCGGAAGTACGGTTTTTTTTGCCTAAATCCTAATACGCATTCTCCGCAAAACTGGTTCAACGTATTCTGGACAATTTGATGCGGCCAATAAAAAAGGAGCGCTCGGCTCCTTTTTTATTATTTTTTCATTATCAATGAGTTAGATTGCAATCAGATGACTAAATCACCGCAATCCTAAGATAATCACTTCCTCGCTAAGTAATAAGCAATGTCTAATAGCTCGTCATAGGACTTAATCGCACCCGTTTCAACACGGTATTTGCCATTGACCACTATCGCAGGCACGCCAGAAAGTTTCGCGTTTTCAGTATCGCGCTTCATTTTCGCCATTTGGGCTTTGACCATAAATGAATCTGCTGCGGCATCAAAAGCTTTACCATCAACGCCATTAGCCACAAATAAGGCACGCACATCGTCACGGCTAGTAAAGTGTTGTTTCTTGTCATGGATGGCAGCAAATAAAGCCGCATCGATTTTTTCATCGACATTGAGTTGATGAGCAACCGCAAAAGCGCGTGACATCTCTACGCCCATTTCTTTGCCGATAAAATCAACGTGGGCTTGGTTAAATTCAACACCTGCTGGCTTTTCAGCCAAAATTTTAGGCACAACCGTTTTCGAAAAGTTGTAGCAATGTGGGCAATAGAAAGAGAAAAACTCGGTGATTTCAGGTTTAGCTGTCGCGGGACCATCATTAATCACAGTGTAATGTACGCCTTCTTTGTATTCCGCTGCCGAAACCGCGAATGGAGCCAATAACAGCGCTGCCGCCATAAGTAATGCTTTTTTCATGAATTGTCCTTAAATCAATTATCTAAAATAGCTGGAGCCTAACATATTTCATTTTTTGAGTGTAACTCAAGCTGAGAGTTCAATCCGTTAGGCAAGAGAGCCACGTAAATCCCACCCTGTTCACACATTTAATAAGGGATCAAACTTAGCGGTGGTTCATTAAGTGCCGCGAGTTGCTCCTTAAATGCCAAAATCTGCTGCTCCCAATACTTTTCATCCCCAAACCATGGGAAATGCATAGGGAAAGCCGGATCTTGCCAACGCCTGCCAATCCAAGCGTTATAGTGCACCATCCGTAATGCGCGTAGGGGTTCAATCAACGCCAGTTGCCGCGTATCGAATTCACAAAATTCCTCATAGGCTTCGAGCAATACCTCGAGTTGCAGTTGCTGCTGCGCCCTATCCCCCGTTAGCATCATCCATAAATCTTGAATGGCAGGTCCCATGCGGGCATCGTCTAAATCCACAAAACCCGGCCCATCGGGTGTCCAAAGAATATTCCCTGGGTGTAGATCGCCATGCAAGCGAATCGGTTTGAAACATTGCTGCGACCAAACGGTGTTGACCTTCGCCAGCACTTGTTCGACCACAGTGAAAAAGGCGACCCGTAGAGAAGTCGGCACTAATTCTGATTGTTTCAACCACGCCAAAGGCTCATCGCCTAAGATTTGCGGATTGAGCGGTTCGCGGGCATGAAAAACTGACTGCGCGCCGTACTGATGTATACGACCGATAAAACGGCCAACAAATTCCAACTGTTCTAAATTATCGACCTCAAAGGCTCGACCACCGATGGAAGGAAACAGTGCAAACCGAAAACCTTGGAAATGGTGCAAGGTACGCCCTTGCACTAAGGCTGGCACCGCCATCGGGATTTCCTGCTCGGCAAGCGCGAGGGCAAAATCGTGCTCCTCCTGAATTTGCGCATCGGTCCAGCGATTTGGACGATAAAACTTCACTACATAGCGCCGCCCTTCATCACTGCGAAATTGATACACGCGGTTTTCGTAGCTATTGAGTGCAAGCAGACCCGTTTCAGGGTAAATGCCAAGACTTTCGATAGCATCTAAAATCAAATCCGGTGTTAGAGCTTGAAAAGCAAAAGCCGCTCCCGAATCAGCATTATCGATGGCACTTTGGTGTTGATTTAACGTATCTAGGCTCATTGGAACTCTCTCATTAAATGGTGGCGCGCTCATAAGTGGCGGCTTAACAGCGTGCCAAGGTATTCTAGCACCTCAACATCAGCCTCACGCTCCACACTCAGCCAACAGATATTGCCGTAAAACTCATAATTGAGCCAAAGTGGTGTACCTTCAAACTCCAATAACCATTGATGACGATCGGCTCCCCATTGACGCTCGCGCACGCGGCAATCTAAGGCCTGGGCTAATGGCTCGGCAAAGGTTTCGAAATGATCAAAATCGATATCACCGCTCACACTTAAGCTTAACGCGGCTCTATCTAACTGAATGGCGTTTAATTTCATCTTTACTTCCATCAACTACTGCACGACATAATCAGCCCTTGCCCCCAATCCGGAGGACGCTTGGCCAGATCGTCATGCTCAGCTTGCTCGCTAAACGGTTGACGCAACACTTGGTGCAAACGCTGTAGCGGCGCAAGATCCCCTTCTTCAACGGCGATAATCGCTTCTTGGGCCAAATAGTTGCGCAAAATATACTTGGGATTGATGTTATTCCGCGCCTGCTGCCACGCCTCAACATCAGTAACCTTACCGAGCCGCACCTGATAGGCCTGATACCAAGTATCGAACTCGTTGAGATCAATAAAATCATCCCGCAAAGGAGAGTGCACACAGCTAGGATCAAGCTGACCAAATCGACGCCAAGTGTTGCTGTAATCCAGCTGATTTTTCTCCATCAACACGGTAAAGCGGCCAATGAGTTCTAAGTCCTGTTGATCCTGCTCGGCTGTCGAATCCGCTCGCTCAGCGAGTCCTAACTTAGCGCGCATCAGCATCAAATAATGCTGCACTAGAGCATGTTGATATTGATTCAAAGCGGCAATTAAATCATCTGACGGGATAACAGGCGTCAACGCCTGCGCTAAACGTTGCAGGTTCCACAGCCCAATGCCGGGCTGCTGCCCAAAGGCATAACGCCCTTCAGGATCGGAATGATTACAAATAAAGTCTTCTTGGAAGGTATCGAGAAAGGCAAACGGGCCAAAATCGAAACTATCACCAAGAATCGACATATTATCGGTGTTCATCACCCCGTGGGCAAAACCGATAGCCTGCCAATGGGCGATCATCTTGGCGGTATCTTGCACCACCTGTAAAAACCAAGCTTTATAACCCGCCAGATCGCAGCTCAAATGCGGATAATGCTGCTTCAAGGTAAAGTTGAGCAATTGCGTCAGCTTATCGGCTTGACCACGCTCGCTATGGCAGAAAAATTCGAAATGACCGAAACGGATATGGCTGCGCGCCAAACGCACGGTAATGGCTGCGGTTTCTTGGCTCTCACGCCAGACGGGCATATCAGAGCCAATCACCGCCAATGCTCGGGTCGTCGGCACACCTAAATGATGTAGCGCTTCGGAGACAAGGAACTCCCGCACCGCTGAGCGCATCACGGCTCTGCCATCTCCATGGCGAGAATAGGGCGTCGGCCCGCCGCCTTTGAGTGCTACATCCCATGCGCCATTAGGGCCGATTGCTTCACCGAGGATAATCGAGCGCCCATCGCCTAATCTAGGGGTGTAGCCACCAAACTGGTGCCCGCTATAAACCTGCGCATAATAGCTTGCACCTTCAACAGCCGCGTTACCCGATAAGCCCTGTAATAACTCATCTGTTGGCTGACTTAAGCCAATTAATGACGCGGCATCGTCACTCCAAGCGAGCCAATGGGGGTTACTAATACCCTGCGGATAGACTTGGGAATAAAACTCAGGCAATTGGGTGAAAAAATCCTGTTTGAACTTCATCAATACATTCCCTATTGAGTGAGCAGCTTGCACACCAGCACGGACTTATCGTTCAACTCACACTGCTGGCCACATTGATATACACCGGCGCCACTAGCCTCGAAGCCACTCACACCTGACCCCGTTAAACGCTGTAATCCATGGGCTTTGCGCTGGCATTGTTCAAGAGAGTCGTAATAACCATTGATATCATCAGGTTGTAACGGCGTCGTGGGCAGCGAGAGCGACTTGGGATAATAAAATAGCGTCCATTCCGGGGTTTTAGTGCAACCTGTCAGCCCAAGAGCCAAGCTGGCAAATAAGACAACCAAGGGTAATTTCATTTTGACGATTTGATTCAAGAAACTCGCAACACACTTCATAAAAATAGCTCATAAAAAAAGCGAACCTTAGTTCGCCTTTTGCGCGGTAAGTCTCCGGATTCTACACGGCTTTTAGCCGTTAAATAACCGCTTTTAGGTTATGGGCATTTGAGGCGCTAGAATTAACTGGCTTATGCCAGAGTCTTTAACCTTACGCCATGACAACAGAGTCATTCTTACTATCACTTTTATGCAGTTGCAGCTTTTGCCTGCGCCTTCTCAATACGGCTGATCCGGCCTTCGAATCCAGTGACAGTACCGTCGGTTAAGCCAAGTGAGACAGCCTGCTGACATAGCGCGATAGCTTCGTTAAAGGCTTGAGTATCATTTAATAATGTTGCAAGTTGCATAAAGCCTGTGGTTTTAAGCTCAACCTGTTTGGGCTTGGTGGCATTCGCTCGATGGAATAATGCCGGATAAAGCTCACACAGTGCTGCACCATAGGCTAAATAGTCAGTCGATTTTCGCTGCTTATAACACTCTGCAATCACATCCTGTAACGCGTTATAGCGCGCAAGTTCGGTCTCTGCACTTTGATAACCTTCGAACGCACGCTGCAATGTCACATTCGCCCATGAGCCTGGTGATGCAAGGCCTTCGGCCTCGGAGGATACTGGTTTAATTTCAGCCTCTCTCTCAATTTTTTCAGAGGCGTCGGCCAAGATAATCACAGGGTCTTCATTGGGCACAGCGGGAATATCAACATCGATAATATCTTCACTTATTGCAACGATTTCGGCGCGGCTAGGCTGATGCTCCTCTTCCCTTGGCATTAATTCAATCTCAGGCGCTTTCACAGTAGCAGAAGCGTCTTCAGGCGTATTATTTACTGGAGGAGTAACTTCGGGCGTAGATTCAGCCACTTCTGGGAAAGAATTAGTATCCTTTGTCATTTCAGTTGTTTTTTTTGCCATCATTGCCTCTTGCTCTTCCTTCGCCAAGCGCTGGGCACGACGAAATAAAAACACTCCGATAGCGATCAATATTAAAACGACAATGACCTTCATTCTTCTTCACCTTTTATGGCTGCTTCCTGTTAGAAGCTATTGCAGTTGGCTTGCCAGAACGACTCAGTAGTCTGCGACTGACAAGGAGTTTTGTCCAAAAGTTGAGCAGTGATTAACCGCTATTAAAGTCCATAGTGTCTGGGTAAATCAAGTATTTATGCCGTTTTATCCGATCTTGCACGCAAATCGATATAAGCAATTCGGCTAGACTGCTAAGGTTTATGACCGTTTGCAAAAAATTAAGGAAAGCCTAATGCAAAAAATTCTTATTGTTGCCCACGCGAGCCCATACGGCACAGAAAAACTGTTTAACAGCCTGCGCATTGCTTTAGCCCTCAAGGATCAAACCGAGCAAGATGTTGATCTCAAAATCTTTTTAATGTCAGATGCGGTATTTGGGGCACTCAAACAGCAGACAACGCCTGATTTAAGCTATAACTTGCAGCAAATGTTTGAGATCCTTAGTGCTCAGCAAGTCCCGATTTTACTGTGTAAAACCTGCGCTCAAGCGCGAGGAGTGAATACGGATATGCTGCTCGAAGGCGCTGAAATTGGCACCTTACAGGATCTCACCCGCTGGACACTTGATGCCGATAAGGTAATGCACATTTAAAGTCTTATTTTGTGCGCATCTTCATAAATTGACACTTAGGTTTTGAACAAGCCCGCGCCGCTGCTTATGATGGGATTATCCGAGTAACAGACTAAGGTATTCCCATGGACTCAGCGGCCCTACTCACAGGCAAACTGCGCTACGAGCATCAAACCATTAGCGCGATGGCGAAGATCTATTGCAAAGCTAAGCACCAAGGCCAAACGGCATCCGGCCTGTGTGAAGAATGTTTAGCACTGCTAGAGTATGCAGCCGTTCGCCTCGACCGTTGTCCCTATGGGCAAGATAAGCCCACCTGCAATAAGTGCTCAGTGCATTGCTACAAGCCCGCCCAAAAGGCGCAGGTCAAAGAGATCATGATTTTCGCGGGGCCGAGAATGCTGTTACCGCATCCCATTCGTGCAATCAAACACTTACTGGCCGAGCGTCATCCCGTACCTGCGTCAGTCCCCGAAGCCGCATCTAATCGTCATCAACGCATCGCCATTTCACAGAAAAATACCTAGGAATGCTTTTTCGCCTCGAATTTCCCTGATATAACAGGTCGTCGAGGTGACAAAATGAACGAATTTAATACATTTTTTGCTCAAGCCTATTGGTGGTTATCCCTATTTGGTGGCTTACATTGCCTCGCGTTAACTATTTATATTCGTTACTTTTATCATTCGGACAATAATCAAAAGCTGTTGGCGGCTTTTCTAAGTCTCATCGCACTGTATTTTCTGACAGGAATGCTTAACCGTGATAACACGCCAATTCCTATCCACATATTATTTAATTTGCTTGCCCCGATTTATTTTTTACTCATGCCACTGCTTTACCTCTATTGCAAACGCAGTTTAGAGCAACATACTGAGCCTATTGGTTTTTCATGGCATTATTGGCCGGCGATTATCACACTACTGCTTGCAGTTATAGATATTACTTTGCGGCTCAACTTACATAAAAACGCCATTTGGTTTCAGGCTGAATTCTTTAATAATCCGCTGACGATCGATTTCAGCCACTGGAGTTTAGCAATGCCGTTGTTGCTGTTTACTCAAACAGCAGCCTATTTTGTCGCTCTGTGGCATCTACTTAAACAATATAAAGTCAGTCAACCGCCATTGAGCGATGCACCACAGGACACCTTGAAACTCATCCGTTTCCGCTGGTTATTTGGCCTAACCTTAGCGATGTTATTTAACTGGCTACTGCGTGTTTTTGTGGTTGTACTGCCTTTTTATCTAGGCGACTCGCTTTCAGCCTTATCCCACGCCTTGCCCCGATTAAGCTTACTATTAAGTTTCTACTTACTTGCCGCCTATGGTCTAAAGCAGATCACTCGCACAGCGTATTTGAAAGGCCATTTATCAGTGCCTAAGCCCAAAGTTGAATCTTCATCTTCAGGAGTACTCACCCCAGAGGAGTTTGAATTTATTCAACAACTGCAGCAAGAATCGAACGATAGCAAGGAAAAATCGACCACCACGCCCAATCCACCTCAGAACTAAACCATCGCTTAGCAATCAAAACTGGCAACATGTCTTATTGAAAAACTGAATCCGAGCTGACATTAACGCAGCTTTAGGCTGTCATTTGTGACAACAAAGGGTAGTCTGATGGAACCAAGACTTAAGGAGGAACGCCATGAAATCAATTTTATCTTTTGTTGTCGCATCGACCTGCTTGATTGCCAGCTTACTGACACCAGTTGCGCAAGCAGATGATAGTTACACTGAGGCTTTAAAAAATTTTCACCAAGCCAAGGAAACCCGCAAATTTTTTGATACCGCCTATGGCTACGCCCTCTTTCCAACAGTTGGCAAAGGTGGGATTGGTATTGGCGCCGCCTACGGCAAAGGTCGGGTTTTTCAAGCGGGGCAATATATGGGAGACTCCAGCCTAACCCAGCTATCTATTGGATTTCAATTAGGTGGACAAGCCTATAGTGAGATCATCTTCTTTAAAGATGCCAAATCCTACAATGAGTTCACCAGTGGCAGTTTTGAGTTTGATGCCCAAGCCTCCGCCGTTGCCATTAATATGGGTGCTAACGCCAAAGCGGGCACCACAGGCAACTCGGCAGGTGCTGGTCAAGCCGGTGGTAATCAATCGGCTACCGCAGCCTATATCAATGGCATGGCAGTCTTTACCGTTGCCAAGGGTGGATTAATGTTTGAAGCCGCACTGGCGGGACAATCTTTTACCTTCGAGCCTAGGGGTAACTAAGATTACAAGACCGCTTTAAGAAAACCTCTGAACTCGAAAAGCTCAGAGGTTTTGTTTTAATTACGCTTTAACCTACTCATGTCCCCAAGGAACTGGCGGTAAAGGCTGCGGTTGGGTTAGAGCAAAATCCACTTGAAAATGACGAGCTTCCCGAGTGAGTAAATAACTGAAGGTGTTTGGCGTAACTTCTATATGCCACACATTGGTGACAGACTGGGTTAGGCCATTTTGCATAAAGTTATCAATCGATGCCTGATCGATGGGAAATGATTGCTTTTGACTGGTTCCCATACTGGCGGTATCGCCACCATACATAGTGACTTTATCTTCAGTCCCATCTTGATGGCGGTGATCGTGCTTTAGCCTTAATCCCTGATCCGTTTTAGTGATCACCCAAGTACGGGAGTGGTCGTCTCCCACATGGAATGGGATTTTCAGCTCAGTATCGCTGCACTCTCGCACATGCATCACTAGTGACTTATCACGAAAAGCCGCATCGGCGCTGTCCTTTGAGACGACTTTACCCGCAAACGCTTTACCGCAATGGGCGGCTAATTGATTGAAGAAAGCCTCTTGTTCTACGGCAAGTACAGGTTTGGGAGTCGCATTGGCAAATACTGGCGTTGCCATCCATAGGCCGACAATTCCAAGACGTGCTAAGGTGATAGTTTGCATTATGTTTTCCATGGGAAATTCAATGCAAAACACGCTAACACAGGGGAATAAATTTAAACTTAATTCCCCTGTGCTTGTGAAGGATTACCAACCGATGTAAAGACGAGAACGGTTACCTAAACGTTTTTTGATAAAGCGCGCCGTGATAATACTGCCCACCATCAGGAAGAGAAAAATCGCGGCCGAGAACAGAATACTCGTGATAGCAGACCCTGGCGGAAAACGGAAACGGAATATCGTTGCAGTGGTATTAAACAACATATCGAACAGCGGATGGATAAAGAAAATCGCAAAACTCATTTCGGCGATTTCGATAAGCCAAGGTAAGCGACTACGTTTTGACAACCAATCACAGAAGTTAAGCACCAACACACACAGGCTCAGTTTTTGGATAAACTGCCAGTCGATGCCGTTATATTCAAACGGTGCTTTATGATAGTTACCAACATGCTGTACTATATAACTCTGTTCAACCAAGCTCACGACAAGGAAAATTCCTGCTAGCGCACTTAAAATGGAACCATAGCGCGACACAAGATGTTCATCTTGGGAATATAAAATACCAATCAAATAGAAAGGCATAAAATAAACGACTGAATGAATAAAGTTAACGTTGCCTATGGGTCTGTGGAGCAAAATGGCCGCCACACAACTCAGTACAAATAGCGTCCAACGCATTTGCTGTGAGCAGCGAATAAACCATAAAAATACTGGCGACAATAAAAACACTGCCATGATAAAAGGGATATACCAATGCGGGTACAAGATGTAACCATTTCGTACGGTATAAAAAATACTGAGCAACAACTGTTCAAGTGGCTGATGCTCCATAAAAATCCAGCGCAAACTCAAGCAGAATAAGCCAACAGCAGAAACCACTAAGAAGGGATAAAGCACATTTTGCACTTTATTCTTCATGAACTTACCGTAATCGAAGTCCTTATAAAAAATCCGATGGAAAAAATAGCCAGAGATAAACACGAACAGCGCCGTGCCACCTCTGAGTAAATTTTCCAGCAATAACGGAAACCCTTCCTCAGAGTTGTAAATACTATGCCCAAGCACGATAAAAATAATCGCAATGCCACGCATGTAGGTAAATTCGAGCTGATTTTTTCTCATATTAATTCATCGCACAGTAGAGGGTTCTTCCCTCAACAACACTTGCAGAAACCCTTATTGTTCCGTGGATTTCCGGCTCATTAAACACCAGATACTGACCTTCGCGTTGGAAGGTAAACCCCAAAGGTAACAGAGTTGCGGCTTCAATGCCCTCACAATAATTTTGCAAAGGCACATCCAACAAGGGGCTACCACTGACATTTAAGTTACTAAATTGCACACTCATCCCTAAATAAGCCTGAGTCATTTCCTCTTGATAAGGCACGACATAAAACCCGGAACGAACTTCCCCCACATCCATAAAACTGCTGCTATCGCTCACGCTCGGCATGACCAATAGTGGCACCTTGGGGTCCTGCACATCTCGCAATAGCTGAGCCAATTTTTGGTCAGTCGACGGATAGTAAGCCAGCATATCTTGCAGACGTTTCTTCTGCGCACTATTTTGCCCAACCGGTGGAGTAATCGGCTTAATGCGACCCAGCAGTAAATCCACAGGCAACATGCCCGACATGACGGACTCTTTCCACACATGGGCATCTTGAGTGCTGTCTAACAGTATTCCCGCAAGTGCGCCGATATTCTCAGCTTCGGCCGTCCAACCGCCAAGCATTTGCTGCTGTTGATAATAATCCTGCACATATTGCAGCAGTATCTGTTGATAACCGAGATAGGTTTGGTTTTGGCTCAGGAAGCGCGCGCCCGCAATCAACTCAACGTATTTTGCACTGCCTTCGACTAAATCACTCACATAACTGACTTTATCTTCGTTAGGCGCCGTTTGACGCCATGCCTGCAACCAGTAAGCAGCATGGCCTAAGTACAATGCTTGTTGCTCGGGCTGTTTTAAGGCTGACATGAGCGAGTTGAATAACTGAAGACGGTAATAGCGCGCATCAAAATTAAGCGGGTAGACCTCCCCTTCATAGCGGCGAGCATCCTCTAATACACGCCACTCGGATTGAGCGTAAAAATGAAACGCCTCATGCACACTATTGCCAGCCCAAATCACGAAAGGCAAATCGGCAGTTTTTGTCGTACTATCAAATTGAATCGTGGGAGACTCGAGCTGGATCAGCACACCAGCCAACCCTTGATACTGAGGAAAACCAAAATTAACTGATAGACCAGAGTGAAGGTTAACTGACTCTAACACACTATTGTCTTTAATAATCTCACCACCGGGCTGACGTAACCAAACACTGCCCGCATAGCTGAAGAGGTGGACTTTATCGTCGAGACGAAATCCCGGCCACAGAGTTTCACTCTGACGACTAGTTTGAGCCATAAAATCGAGGTACAGACGAGCGAGTTGTTCTGGCGAGGCCTTATCGGCGAACACGGGAGTGGCGGCAGAGACTCCTATCAACCACAGGATCACCACCATAATATTTTTCATTTATTTGCCTAAACACACACAATGGGTTCACAAAACAGCGCTAGCATATAGCGCAATTGCGTAATAGTGAAACGTTTAACAGAAAATTTTTTTACCCTCAAAAAACTAAGCCAACTCATCTTCATTAACCACTAATAAAATCATATTTTTAAGGTTTAATGCTCAGAGATATCAGGATTTAGGCGTTGTCGGCTCATCGCCAAACCACAACGCTAACTTAGCCGCAGCCAGTGATTTAACCTCATCATCAATATAAAGCGTTACCATAGTCAATGCCGCCGCTAACGCCCCTAAATCATCAGTAAAACCGACTAACGGCGTTAAATCGGGAATCGCATCTAAAGGCGAGATAAAATACGCCAAGGCCCCAAAAATTACCGACTTGGCCCACGTAGGTGTATTAGGCTTTTGCGCAGCATAGTAAAGCCACAAAGCACGCTCAACCACCTCACGCCCAGCCTGGCGGCCAAACATTTTGATTTTGTTCCAAAAACCAGTTTCAGTAAATTGCTCTTCTGCCATAAATACCTCCTGTTAAGTGAGCCCTAAATGCGATACGAATACTGCAACTCATAGCGACTTTTCTAAATTAGCAAACCTCTAGCATTAAGGATAAGTAACCACACTTTTGCTTAAGAATAAAGCAAGCATTCGTTCTGAAATCACGCTTTTATATCGATGGTTATTTAGCCTAACCCATCCTCCTACGACACACCAATAGACAACACAAGTACGAACGTCACAATTTTTTATCTCGACATATCTTTCAACTTTATTCCTGAACTCATTCACACATTCACTCATAAAACCCAGAAAAATTAAATTTCACCATCAGAAATAAGGTTATTTCAATCACTTAAAAACAGGATGAAACTCATAAATAACAGAATTAACCAGAACATAATGCCATATTAATCTTGGCAACAAGCCTACAAAGAGCTCATAGTGATATGAAAATAAAGCCAAGAACTTACCAAAATGAAAATAGATAATCTTAATTACCTTCAGCTTAGAGTATTACTTTCCGTTTATAAAAATGGTCAAGCCAATATAGCCGCCACAGAACTTGGTCTATCAAACTGTAACGTCACGCGTACATTAAATGCACTACGCGATATATTCATGGACTCACTATTCATTCGTAAATCACATGGATTAATTCCAACTAAAAAGTTAGAAGAGCTCATTCCGCACGCCAAGTATCTTGTTGAACAATATCAACTACTCGAACGTCAACATTCTGTTTTCACTCCAAGTGAATCTGGTGGCCATTTTGTAATACGCGCCTATGACGAGTTTGTTTATGCTGTTCATAAAGTGATCTCAAACTATATTCAACCTGAAGCACCCAATATTAGATTCGATGTCCGTAGCTTAAGTCACGATTGCAACAATGAGTTAATAACAGGTGATATTGATTTTGTTGTTGTGTACGAAGGCTTCGATGATAGTCGACTCAATAATGAAATCTTCTCCGAAACTGGAGATATCTACATCTTAGCCAATCATAATCACCCCATTCTTGAGGGTGAAATGTCATTGGAACAACTATCAAACTATCCACTGTTAGAGATTGATAACTATAACGATCTCAGTTGTCCGCTATTGGTTAATCTTTGTCGTGACAATGGATTACAAATGGATGTGGCGGGTTATACCGACAGTGTAGCAACCGCCATGCAACTGCTCGCTCAATCTAACAGCATCACGTTAAGTTGTAATCAATTTACTCGTCAATTTGTCGACATGATTCCCTCGGTTAATTATCGAAGATTAACAGATGAAATGATTAACGATATTAAAGAAATCCGGAGCGAACAAAGAGCAGTTGGAAATTACATTCTCTATGGAAATATAAATAACTCACCCGCATTCAACTGGGTTAAATCAAAACTCGTTTACGGATTAGAGAGAGAATGGCGATTAGCTTCAGCTAGTTAAGAGATAAGTCACACGTCAATAAAGAGGTAGTTAATGGAGTTCACACTTTTTTGCATCACGGCATTTGCCGCTTATCTGGTGTTAAAAAAACCAGAAAAAGAGTCGCTCGCAGACAAATTATTATTTGGTTGCATTGGTTTAAGTTTCTTCATTTGGATAATGATGTCTTGGGGCATTTTACTTCCTATCGGTAATTACTAAAGGGCTACCATGAAAGAGCATTTATTTAACAAGCTAGCTTCATTTGCTTCTATTATTATCATGGCATTACCCGTTGGTATTGCTTGTTTTATTTTCGGTTTTATTTATTTAGATAACCCTTGTGCTTTCTGTTGGCAAGAGCGCACCGCTATGATTCTAGTCGCACTCACTGCACTCTATATCGTTCGCTTTGGTCTAAAACCTAAATATATCGCTGCGCTAGTTTGGCTTGGAATATATGGCGCCTTTATGGCCTCAGTTCATACCTCTATCAATTTAGGCAGTGATATTGGCCAAGGTTTCTCACTAAAAATCATGGGCGCTCATACCTACACTTGGGCGCTATTGGTGTTTGTCGTTGTGCTTATTGTGGTGGCATTACTCATGCTCACACTTGGCAATAAGTTCCCGAATAACGGCTACGGCAAGCAACCACTCGATACGCTTCCTAAGGTTGCCTGTGGGATATTCCTAGTCGTGATCAGTGGCAATATTGTTCAAGCCTTTACGCAAACGGGCCCCCTTCCCTTCGTAGGTCAAGATAGCCCTGGCCGAGTCTCTTTTAATCCTCAATACATGAGTTGGGAACTCGACCACTGGCCAACTTATGCACCTAATGCTCGCGGTGCTTACGCCATTGATAATCCTGATATTGAGACTTGGCAACCAACAGAACCGCTATTTGCTAAGGCTCCTAGAGCGAAATTAGTCGCTGAACAAGTGCTGCCATCGGAGATAAGTGGACGTGTGACTGCCATTGACTATCAAGCTGACGCAGAGATTTATGCCCTAACGACAACAGATAATTGGGTCTATATCCTTGATAAGAAAATGCAAATTCTCAGTAAAGCGCAGATTGATGGCATGTATATGCTGCATATTGAAACGCTTCATGGGGTTGCCTTTACTTCCGCCAACAGCTTGCTGGTGATGGGCTTCAATAAAGCTTGGGCGGAATTAACTCTCGATCCAACACAAAACTGGGAAATGAACTATCGCCGCTTCAACCAAAGTAGCGATGGCATAGGTGAAACCGCTCGCGGCCAGTTCAGCACAGTACGCGCTAAAACCAGCTACAGCTTGGCATTGGGTTACAGCAGCACACTCGCACAATTTGTCACGGTTACGACCCGCGATGCACTCAACGAACACTTAGTGTTATCACGCTTTGACCGCACAGATATGACGCTCTCTGCCGAATCAAATTTGCAAGGACTCCCTGCACTACCTCAAGTAACAGGCATCAGCGTTCAAGGCGAGCAAGCTTGGGTCCTCAACAATGACGGCAGCGAGGTACTTAAGCTCAATCTGCTTACTGGCGAAGTAACACCTATGGCCAAACTGGCTGGCACGAACAATCCGCAAGGACTGTTAGTACAGGATGGCAAACTGTTGACCATCAGCCTGATCAATGGGCAAAACCAACTGCAAACCTATGTGATGTAAGTAATTTCGCCCTGGGATTCTCTCGGGGCATGCCGGTTCCCCGGCGATATAAAAGGCACAAAGCCAATAATCAAAACGAACCTAAGGTTCAAATCATGGTGGGTGATGACGATGAAAATCGATAGACGCACGTTTTTACAAGGAGCTGCAGCAAGCGCTGTGCTGTCCTCCCTGTCAGGCTTAACCCCCGGCATAGCACATGCCAAGCAACAAGGCGCCAATACAGGTCTATTGGCAAAACGAAATGGAGATGTTGTTTATCATAGTTGTTTACGCAACTGTGCAGCCCGATGTTTACTTAAGTTTAGAGTGCAAGATGGTCGCATGACCTATGTATCCGGGGCAGAAGAACAAGCTAAAACAGGTTTAGCTCCCTGCTTGAAAGGTCAAAGCTACGTTCAGTATACCTATGCCGCCGACCGGATCCTACATCCAATGGAGCGTGTTGGTAACAAAGGAGAAGGTAAATGGCGCCGTATTAGTTGGGATGAAGCCTACAGTAAAATATCTAGCCGTTTCAAACAGATCATTGCAGAGCACGGTTCAGAGGCCATTCTTCCCTATAGCTATTCTGGTAATTATGGCGCCATTGGTATGTCCGCTTCCGGTGAGCGTTTCTGGAACCGTATCGGCTCCTCTATTCTTGAACGTAAAGTCTGTACCTATGCCGCCTATGATGGGCTCGAATCCTTGTATGGCACCTTCCTCGGCCCAGATCCTGAGGATATCTTACTCAGCGATGTGTACCTCACCTGGGGACATGATGAAGTTGTTTCTAACACTATTGCTATCAAACTGATTAACCAAGCCCGTGACCGCGGCACCAAGCTGTTAGCCGTCAATCCACAGCGAACCCCTTTATGTTCACAGGCAGATATTTACCTACAACCTCGCCCCAGCACAGATGTGCAACTCTGCGCGGGCATAATGAAATATCTTGTAGAGACAGATCTTGTCGATCATAAGTTTATCGCAGAGCAAACCATTGGCTACGACGCCTTATTGCAACGCTTGAACGAGATCAGTTACGACGAAATAGAGAAGATCACAGGGGTTCCTCGGGCAAAAATGTTTGAATTTGCCAAGGTGCTAGGCGAAAACGAAAAAACCATGTTGCGTATGGGCTATGGTTTCCAACGTAACTTTAACGGTGCCCGCATGTCCCGCGCTGTGGCTATGTTGCTCGCCGTTACAGGGAACTTTGGTAAACGTGGTAACGGATTAATTTACGATAACGTTCATGCAGGTGGCGGACTCAATCAGTATCAAGCGAGCGGTAAATATATGCGCTCCAATCCTGATGCGCAGCGGATCAATATGACGGAGCTAGCCAAGGCGCTACATCCTACGCATCCCACCAGCCATGACAAACCGAGTAAACCCATCCACGGCATGATTATCTATAACGGTAACCCTGTCGTTGTGGCACCGGATACCAATGCCGTTATCGAAGGGATGAAACGGGAAGATCTGTTTGTGGTCGGCCATGATATGGTCATGACTGACTCATTGCAGTATTGCGATATTATCCTGCCTGCGGCCAGCCAATTTGAAACCGATGATATCGTCGGCGACTACCACGGCTACTATGTGCAAGTTTGTCAGAAAGTCATTGAACCTTTGGGAGAATCTAAGTGTAACTGGACCTTCTTCCGTGAATTAGGCCAAGCCATGGGATTTGAAGATCCCGCCTTCAAAGCCAGTAACGATGACATCATTCGCGAGTTGTTAACGACCGATTCGCCTTACTATAAAGGCGTCAGTTACGAGCGTTTGATGAAGGAAAAATACATTAAGTTAGACATTCCCCAGCCTGTACTCGCCGATGGTAAATACGATACGCCAAGTGGCAAGATTGAATTTAGTTCTCAGCTCATGGCCGATGCAGGTTTTCATCCTGTACTCGATTGGGGTTTGCCCGAAGATGAGATGGAAGCCAAAGAAAAAGCACTTCCCTTCCGCCTACTCTCATCAGGTGTTCCACAGCGGGTCAATAGCTCCTTCTACAATGTAAAATACATTCGTGCCATTCCCGCCTACTACGTAAAAATCAATCCTGAAGATGCAAAAACCTACGGCATCAAAAACAACGACAGAGTTCAACTCAGTAATCACCGCGGTGAGGCCAAGTTTGTAGCCATGATAACCAGTGGCGTACCTCAAGGGACCTTGATGAGCCCTAAATGTAATTGGCTCAGACTCAATCCTAACGGCACTGAGGGTTGCACTAACTCATTGACGACAGACAGATTGACCGACATGGGTGGTTGCTCTGCCTACCATTCAACCCGCGTGTCTTTGGCTAAAGCCTGATGGAGAACCCCATGGAAAATAAACATCAACTCGGATTCGTCTTCAGACAAGAAAACTGTGTTGGCTGCCAAGCCTGCACTATTGCCTGCCAAATCCACAATGAACTCCCAGAAGACGTACGCTTTCGTAAAGTCGACAGATACGAAGTGCCACGCGATGACGGTGCAATAGACGTATGGCTAAGCCACTCCTGTATGCACTGTGGTAATCCAGCCTGCTTAATTGCTTGCCCTGCCCAAGCATATACAGTACGCAGTGACGGGCTCGTCGTACTCAACCGCGACAAGTGCACAGGTTGTGGCCTGTGTGTCAGTGCCTGCCCTTACGATGCCGTCGTCATGCTTAAAACTGATGGTAAAGCCGCTAAATGCAATATGTGCATTGAACTGATCGACCAAGGTCTTAAGCCTGCGTGCGTCGATGGCTGCCCCGTAAAATGTCTCGATACCGACCGTATCAATCAGTTACTCGCTCAAAAACCTTCAGTCTCTAAGCAAGGGATTGGTTACGGTAACTGCGTCACCAAACCTAACATGGTCATTGTTAAGGAGCGGCTATGACATCAACGGATTTTGGTCCAGTAGCGGCAGGTTATCAGGCGTTCAAGGGAATGTTGTTTACTCCTTCCTCTCCCGAAACCCTGCAACTGCTGATCACTTGGTTAGAGCATAACCAGCAATATCCCATGCTGTTGCAGGAGGCTCGTAAATGGTTGACTGAGCCGATAGAGCTCGAATGTGACTATAACCGCATGTGTATCGGACCGACACGCTTGTTAGTTCCCCCCTATGAGTCTGTGTATCGCGATGGGGGAAGGCAACTCAACACCGACAACACCAGTACTGTGGCCAAGTTTTACCAAAAACTAGGCCTAGTAATAGATAACAAACTCAATGAACCTGCTGATTATATTGGCAATGAAATGGAGTTTCTCTTCTGTGCCGAAGCCCTACGCCATCACCATAGCAATACCAACCCCACAGTAGCCAATGAGTTGAACCAGATGGCACAGTGTTTTTTACAACAACATCTCGGTACTTGGTTTGAATATTTCACAGACGGAATGTCACGCCATGCTCAGCTCAAGTTTTGGGACTGCTATGCCAAGTCACTAGCCGACTTTTTGGCGAACAGATTAAATATTGCAGGGGCCCATGCCCCATCTGAAAAGCCTCGACTCGATGCTTAAGGATATAATATGAAAAGATTAATCACTGTTATCACTAGTCTTACTGCTGGCATTTACAGCTTACCGCTACTGGCGAGCGAAACGTTAATGCCCCAACCTCAACAATGGCAACCCATACAGGAAATCGCCGTTCAAGGGGATATTCCTGAACTTCGTGGAATGCCACTACAGCCTGAGTTTCCTGCGCCCTTGGCCCAAGTCAATCAAGGCTATCTCGAAACGCTCGCTCCTGCGACTTGGTGGGCCGATCTACTGACTTACAGTTTCTTTGGGATGTTTTTCGTCTTAGCCCTGTTTGTTTTAATCAATGGCAAGGCAAAACTGACTCAAGGTTTCTCTGGCCATAAAGTCAACCGTTGGAGTGGAATGGATATATTGTTCCACTGGATAGGCGCAATCGCTTGCCTACTGCTGATCGGCACCGGACTGGCGATGATCGCAGGCCGTTTTTGGTTAGAACCGAATATGGGAGCAGAACGTTGGATCGGTTTTATCGGTAGCTCTGTAGCCATTCATAACCTTATGGCCTTCCCCTTTATATTAGGTTGGTTAGTAATGGTGGTGAAATGGGCCAACAAACAACTCCCTGAAGCCTGCGACTTAGGTTGGTTTAAGACGCTCGGCGGCTACCTCAACTTCGGCTCGTTCAAAGGCAAGCACCCTGATGCGGGCTTTGCTAACGCAGGCGAAAAACTCTGGTTCTGGTGTTTTGCCCTGTTTGGCGCTCTGATGATTGGCTCCGGTGTGGTCTTGATGTTCCCAAGCTTGGTCGCAACCAAAGATGGCGCCAATCTCGCCTTAATCCTGCATCTCGTGAGCGCTTTCGTGCTCGGGGCATTTACCGTCGTACATATCTATATGGCAACAGTGATTTCTGAAGGCGGTATGGAATGCATGCTCACGGGACAATGCGATGAGAACTGGGCTAAGCAACACCACAATCTCTGGTTCCAGAAGTTACCTAAAAGCAAGTAAAAGCTGACGACTCGGGGTCACTGCAACTCCAAGTGAGTCAATAACGCCAGTATCCCCCCATTCGGGGGGAATCACCCACACCCATGTCCGCGATCTTTAAGGTCAGGGCTAGTTGCATCTTAAAAACCCGTTACACCCTAAAATAAGGGGAAAATTATGAATAAAACCTCACTACTGCTACTCGGTCTCACGCTGCCTTTTGCCACTATGGCCGCAGAAAATCGTGATTGGGAGCAACTCGATCGCCGCCTACAACACTTAGAACAGCAACAAACAACTCAACTGCAAAATACCGAACTTAGCCTCTACGGCTCACTGAGACCGACGCTAGTCTACAGCGATAGTCGTTTGAGCGACGATTGGGATGTTGGAGATGCGCTCTCACGTATAGGGATTAAAGGTAAAACTGAATTCGCTCCCGGCTGGGCATTGCTGGCACAGGGGGAATGGAAAATAAACCTGAACGGTGATGGTAGCTTTGGTGATGCACGCTTAGCTTTTGCGGGCGTAAGCTCTCCTTGGGGACAATTCACTCTCGGCCGTCAACGCCCCGTACAATATAGCCTAGTCGCCGAATATACTGACATCTTCAATAATGCCAACTCGCCTTTCGCCTACAATCAGGAGAGTCCTTTCTTTACGGATAATCTCGCGCTCTATCAAACAAAAATCGGCTATTTTACCCTTATGGGATCCGCTCAATTTAAGAGCGAAGAGGCCAACAGTGGCGCCGATATGCTGAACGCAGGGCTTGGCCTCGATTGGCAGCAGTTACACCTAGGCCTAAGTTACCTAGAACAGGATACTTTCGAGTCCAATCTTAATACTGGCAAAGAAAATACTACTGGCTTTGCAATGGCTTATAGCTTTACCAATGGTGTCTATCTTGCCGTTGCCTATCAATATAAGGACTACCAACTCAATCAAGGCGAAGACCGAGAGGGCTATAGCCTCGATAGTGCACTCGCCCTTCCACTCGGCCAGAACTATAAGCTTAAGCTGGGTTACTTCCGATTCGACGATGGGATAAACGACTCAAGCAGTCTTAACTATCAAGGCGTTAATACCACAATAGAGTGGAATCCCAGCGCCAATGTGCGCCTACATGCAGAATACTTATATCAAGACAATGACAACCGAGATACAGATAACAGTATCGCTATCGGGGTTCGCTACGACTTCGATTTAAACTGGAAAGGTTAACCAAAACCCAGCCAAGGATGGCACTCCACTCAACTGCGCAGATTGCTCATAAGGTACGGCGATATGCGGCGGGTGTCAGGCCGAAAGTTTGTTTGAAGCGTGCCGAAAATTTTTCTGCTGACAAGTACCCGCAAGACAATGCGACTTGTAAAACTGAATCGCTAGAGTTTTGCAATAGTGCTAAACCCTGGCACAAGCGCACTTCGGCAAGTAATTGCCTAAAGCTTGTGTCTTCCTGCGCCAGTTTACGTCTTAAACTGGCACTGCTCATATGCAACTTGTCGGCGATTTCCTCTTGCTGCCATGGGGCAGAAGGATGTTGACTCAGTATTGCCAATACGGCTTGAGTGACACTCGATTGCTTATGACCATAAAGCCAATTCACACTACTTTGCTGCGGCAAACTTAACAATAATGCGGCTAAATAATGCATCTGCACCGATGTGGGCAGCGCCAAGGTCAGGCTATGCAGTAACGCATTCCAGGCAAAATCGACCGAGCGTGAGATCGTTTGTGTAGGCTTTGGCATCATCCTATCGGTTGCCGCCAGCGTAACGCCTGAGGGCAACTCATAGGGCAAGACGAGTTGCACCGCTCGGTAACGTCCGCTCATCGGCCGATTGACGAAACTGATATGGCTTCCGGCGGGTAACAATAATAGCTGTTCCACATTCACGGCGAGGGTATCATCTTGCCAAAGCAACGACTTTTCCCCTTGGATCACTCTAATAATCGAGGGCTGATGCACAGGCACCCGTGAGAGTGATTGCGCCTGTTTCGAGTCGTATTCAAACATGCGGATCATACATCAGCCCTGTAATATCAGCGGTGATACACTGCGGTCAGCTTAGCGTGCCCTAAAGCTTGTGCATTGAGCATAAAGCCTAACAGCGCGGGTGAGGCATCCTTAGGTAACTCTAATGGCGACGGTAGCGCCCACACTGTAAATTCATATCGGTGCATGCCATGCCCCTGCGGTGGACAGGCGCCACCAAAGTCGGTGGTGCCAAAATCATTCTTTAGCGCAATCGCCCCTTTAGGTAATGCATTGGCTTTAGAACCCGCACCTTGCGCTAATTGCTGTTGATCGCCACCAATATTATAAACTGCCCAATGCCACCAGCCGCTGCCCGTGGGTGCATCGGGATCATACGCCGTCACCGCATAGGCTTTCGTGCCTTCAGGGGCATCGCGCCAAGCAAGTTGGGGCGAAATATTTGCGCCTGTACAGCCAAACCCATTAAAAACAAATTGATTCGATAATTGCTGACCTTCACTAATATCTTTGCTCGATAAGGTCATGGCCTGCACCGACCCTAATACTGCGGTAAATAATCCAATTCCGACTATCCACTTATGTAAATGCTTCATCACAATCTCCAATTGATACGTAACACCGCTAATTTACGTCAGTCTTAAGTGGCAAACCTGCCTCAAAACGCCAATTTTCTTCCCTAAATGCTCAAAATTGAGAAAAAGTGTCGACTTTTTGTCATATTTAAGCACTCAAGTGATTTTGTAAAGACTTCATCTGCATTTTTATGCAAGGATGGCGTACCCTATAAATCACCAAGCAAATTAATACTGTAGTTTGCGCGTAATTAGATATTTATTATTTATAAATTTATGCATTTTTAATTTTAAAAATAAACTGACAACATTTACTTTCGTTATTTAGATAATGATACTTAAGGATGATTGACTGTAATTACACAGATAAAACTTATTGCAATAAATAATTACAGTTAATTAAAAATAAGACACCGATCATATTTTTATTGGCAACACCTAGATAAACTCCATGCCGTAATAAAACGAATTAATAATTTTCTCGAATTTCATAATGGAGTTGTATATGAAGAGGAAATCTAAAATCATGGCACATATCCGACGTACTAGACATATCATGATGCCTAGCCAACGTGATTACTTCGACCATTCATTTATCTTCCTTCGCTAATCTTCGCGTAGGTAGTAGACCAATTAACAGGTCTAAAGTGGTATTGCCCTCGTAAGCGCATACACTTATCGTACTGTTTTTTTTCAGGTTTATTATCTCGCACCTAAATCAAAGCATTCTTTTGCTCGTGCAGTAACGCTGCGGCTAAGTCATTCATTTTGAATAAATCTATCTATTTATTCTTGGACGACTATAGCTTCATCATATCTGCACACGGAATAGCCATATCTAATTTAATACCATTAATATTTTTTAATTAGGTATAGGCCAAGTTGTATCCAAAACTTTTTAAAGTAAAAGGGAAATTAACGATGAAATCATTAAAAGTTGCCGCCAGCTTATCTGTTAGATCATGTTTTGAAATAGACAGAGAAGTAGTCAATGTATTAACCACTGATTTTTGCGATGTGGGCGCGGCTGTAGTTTCTGTTGATGATGTTAAAAATGGTATTGTTGAAAAAATTAAAAATACCGGATTAAAACTGCCTATTTTCGTATCCGTTTGCTGTGAAGAAACCTTCCCAGATGATATTTGCTCCTCGATTACCGGGGTATTTGAACTCTGCGGTAGCAATACCGATTTCTATGGAAAACAGGTCGAAACCGCCGTCCAAAAATATGAGCAAGCCCTACTACCACCTTTCTTTGGCACACTGAAAAAATACGTGGAAATGGGTAACTCTACCTTTGCTTGCCCAGGACATCAGGGTGGTCAATTTTTCCGTAAACATCCTGTGGGTCGTCAATTTTTCGATTTCTTTGGCGAAACCATTTTCCGCTCAGATATGTGTAATGCCGACGTTAAACTCGGCGATCTGTTAATCCACGAAGGTGCGCCGCTGGATGCACAAAAATACGCGGCGAAGGTATTTAACGCCGATAAAACCTACTTTGTGCTTAACGGCACTTCTTCTTCAAACAAAGTGGCGACCAACGCACTGCTGGCGAAGGGTGACTTGGTATTATTCGACCGTAACAACCATAAATCCAACCACCATGGCGCGTTAATTCAAGCCGGTGCGACACCGATTTATTTGGAAACTGCCCGTAACCCCTTCGGTTTTATTGGCGGTATCGACGCCCACTGCTTCAAAGAAGCTTATTTAAGGGAACAAATTCGCGAAGTAGCACCTGAACGAGCCGATGAACAACGTCCATTCCGTTTAGCGATTATCCAGCTCGGCACCTACGACGGCACCATCTACAATGCTCGCCAAGTGGTTGATCGTATTGGTCATCTATGTGATTACATCCTGTTTGACTCTGCTTGGGTTGGCTATGAACAGTTTATTCCTATGATGAACGACTGCTCGCCACTGCTGCTGGAACTGACACCTGAAGATCCCGGTATTATCGTGACTCAGTCAGTGCACAAACAGCAGGCTGGGTTCTCACAAACCTCGCAAATTCACAAAAAAGATAAACATATCAAAGGCCAAGCCAGATACTGCAACCATAAACGCTTCAACAACGCCTTTATGATGCATGCCTCTACCAGCCCCTTCTACCCTCTGTTTGCTGCATTGGATGTGAACGCTAAGATGCACGAAGGCGCCAGCGGCCGTTATCTGTGGCGTGAAGCGGTAAAAGCCGGTATCGAAGCGCGTAAGTTACTGCTTAAAAAATGTAAATATATCAAGCCATTTATCCCAAGTATGATCGAGGGGCGCCCATGGCAGGATTATCAAACTGAACAAATGGCCGATGATTTACGTTTCTTCGAGTTTGAACCCGGACAAAAATGGCACTCCTTCGAGGGCTATGAAAAAGGCCAATATTTCGTTGATCCTTGTAAGTTCCTATTAACTACGCCAGGTATTGATGCCGAAACCGGTAAATATACTGAGTTTGGTATTCCCGCAACTATTTTGGCTAACTTCTTACGTGAAAATAATATTATTCCCGAGAAGTGCGACTTAAATTCGATTTTATTCTTGATGACACCTGCGGAAGATATGGCAAAAATGCAGCACTTAGTGTCGCAAATATCTCGCTTCGAGAAATTAGTCGATGAAGATGCGCCATTATCAGAAGTATTGCCAAACGTCTATAACGCCAATAAAGCACGTTATAAAGACTATACTATTCGTCAACTCTGCCAAGAAATGCACAACCTTTATGTCAGCCATGACGTAAAACAATTGCAAAAAGAAATGTTCCGCCATGCTCACTTCCCAACAAAAGTAATGGACCCACAGGAAGCTAACCTCGAGTTTATTCGCGGCAATGTTGAATTAGTGCCACTGTCACAAATCGAAGGGCGAATTGCCGCAGAAGGCGCCCTGCCATATCCACCAGGGGTGTTATGTATGGTGCCAGGTGAAATATGGGGTGGCGCAGTACAACGTTATTTCCTAGCCCTTGAAGAAGGCATCAATTTATTACCCGGATTCTCTCCAGAATTACAAGGTGTTTACCTCGAAAGCACCCCAGACGGAAAAATCCAAGCCTTAGGTTATGTATTAAATAAATAATTGAATCTGACTGTAGAGTTAATTAACCCCGCTCTACAGTCAATTTCAACCTTCTATAATGAATTACATTATTAGGTCATTATTATGAGTAAATCAGAAAATAAAATTGGCGTTGTCCAATTAACGATTATCACCATAGTCAATATGATGGGCTCTGGGATTATCATGCTGCCCACCCAATTAGCCCAAGTCGGTACTATCTCTGTGCTTTCTTGGCTTGTGACCGCCGCAGGCTCAACCGCGCTGGCCTTTGCGTTTGCAAAATGCGGTATGTTCAGTAAAAAAACCGGTGGTATGGGCGGTTATGCCGAATATGCCTTTGGCCGCAGCGGTAACTTTATGGCGAACTACACCTATGCGGTTTCGCTACTTATCGCTAACGTCGCCATCGCTATCTCCGCCGTGGGTTATGCCGCGGTGCTACTCGAAGTGAACTTAAGCCCAATGGCTATCTGTCTTGCCACCATTGGCGTGCTTTGGTTAGCCACAGTCGCAAACTTTGGTGGTGCTCGCATTACGGGTCGCGTGAGCAGCGTGACCGTATGGGGGATTATTCTGCCAGTGATTGGCGTGTCGTTAGTCGGTTGGTTCTGGTTCGACATCGACCTCTATAAAGGCGCATGGAACCCACATGATATGCCGTTCTTCAAAGCCTTAGGCGGTTCTATCGCGATGACCTTATGGGCATTCCTTGGCTTAGAATCGGCTTGTGCTAACTCAGAGGCCGTTGATAACCCAGAGAAAAACGTTCCTATCGCCGTAATGGGCGGAACCTTAGGAGCGGCGCTTATCTATATCGTTTCCACCAACGTGATAGCTGGGATTGTGCCTAACGCCGAACTTGCTAATTCAAACGCACCTTTTGGTTTAGCCTTCGCGCAAATGTTTAACCCTGTTGTGGGTAAAATCGTAATGGCCTGCGCCATTATCTCCTGTACAGGTTCATTGCTCGGTTGGCAGTTCACTATCGCGCAAGTGTTTAAAGCCTCTGCCGATGAAGGTTTCTTCCCTAAAGTGTTCGCTAAAGTCAGCAAAGCAGATGCGCCAATTTGGGGGATGACCATCATCGTTTCGATTCAAACCCTGCTGTCTTTGATGACTATCAGCCCATCACTGAGCAAACAGTTTGAAGCGCTCGTTAACCTTGCGGTGGTAACTAACATTGTGCCTTATATCCTGTCGATGGCAGCGCTAGGTGTGATGCAAAAACAACTCAAGGTGCCAGCGAACAAAGCCCGTGTCGCCAACGTGATTGCGATTATCGGTGCTCTGTATAGCTTTTACGCCCTCTATAGTTCTGGTGAAACAGCTGTGATGTTAGGCGCTATCGCGACCTTCTTCGGCTGGACTATCTACGGGGTGATCTCCAACAAAACCCCAAGCGTTGGGATTAAAGCAGCGTGAGCACAATGCCCCTGCGAGTCTCATTTAATACATAAGAAACTTAACAGCAATACGTCATTAGGGACCTTAAGCCGCAGAGCCTAAGGTCCCCAGACAAAACTTGCCTAATTTAGGTGGAATGATGAAAAAAACCTGCATAGCGTTAATGCTACCTATGCTGTTGGTGGCCACCAGCAGCCAAGCGATTGAACTTTATAACGATCAAAAAAACTCATTAGATTTAAGCGGTTGGTTAGGATTCGCGGCACTCAACGACAGCCACGATACCTCAGTAATCGATGACTCCTCCCGAGTACGATTTAGCTTTGAACGCAGCGAGAGAAATGGCTGGACCGCCTTTGCCACCACGGAATGGGGCATCAACATGGTGTCTAGCGATGACAGTTTAGTGATGCAAGGTGGCAAATTGGCCGCCGAAAAAACCGAAGACTTCCTCTACAACCGCTTAGGTTACGTCGGTATGTCGCACGATGAATGGGGTAGCCTCAGCTTTGGTAAGCAATGGGGCGCTTACTATGATGTTGCAGGCACTACGGATTTACCGAACGTCTTCGCCGGATATAGTGTCGGTGCCTATGCCTTTAGCGATGGCGGGTTAACCGGAACAGGCCGTGCCGACTCCGCGTTTATCTACCGCAATAGCTTTGGCCCAGTGCAAATCGCCCTACAATACGCCGCCAAAACCAATGGTGATGTCACCTTAAAAAACGACGACGGCAGCGAAATGACTAACTCTGAGCTCAATTTCGACAGCAGTTACGGTGCCAGCCTGACCTACTCACTCACCGATAAATTTAAACTGCTAGCCGGCTTTAACCGTGGCGACTTTGAAGGCCACCTAGGTAACACTCAAGTCGATGAAACCAACGAAATCGTCGGTATCGGTGCCATGTATGGTGATTACTATCACTACGCCGATAACCGCGAAGCCAGCGGTCTCTACGTCGGCTTTAACGCTCATCAGAGTAAGAACAATGAGCTGGTCGGCGGCGAACTCTACGACGCTACTGGCGCTGAGCTGATGACGGCCTATCAATTCGATAATGGCTTTGTGCCTATGATTGTCCTCAGCTATTTGGACTTAGACACAGATGCAAGTACGCCCATCCAAGGCAAATGGACCCGCCAATTCGCCATGCTTGGCCTGCACTACCGTTACAGTAACGACACTGTGATGTTTGCCGAAATGAAGTTAGATTTCAGCAATATGGATGATCCAGCACTCGAAGCGCAGGAAGATAATGGCTTTGCGGTAGGGATTAACTACTTCTTTTAGGGATGGAAAATCTTCATCAGGCTCTCCCGTACATTGAGGGATAGCGGCTCACGTTCCTCATATCCGTGAGCCCATTTGAGACCGGAGTGCGGCGCACGTTCTGTCTACAAACGCTCGCCATACACTCATTGGATGGTACCGCTGGTTTGCCATCACCTCTGCGCCACTCCAAATCGGTTTACTGGAGTGGCTTTTTTTTCACCGTTACTTGGCGTGCTGACGGCCTGAAGAGGCTTTGTTTCCGCGACCTTGGTGGCCAGCCTTACCCTGCTCTGATTTTCCCTTAAAGCCCGACTGACCAAAAGGTGCCTTAGCTCCCGGACGGCTGCTCTTAGGCTGCTGACCTTGCGTTGCATTCGCCCCAGACTTGGGTCCCTTAGGCTTGCTTGCGCTCGGTTTTCCCTTGGCATCACCCTTACCTTTACGCTCATCGAACTGATTGCCCGAGAAGCGCGTCAGAGCTTTTTGCCCTTGGTTAGCATCCTTCATCCATTTCGGGCCACGTTCGTTGCGCCCTTCTGGTGGAACAAGGTGATTCGGACTATTACCAATCAAATCTTCACGTCCCATGGCAATCAAGCCTTCACGGATAATCGGCCAACCTGCAGGGTCATGGTAACGCAGCAGCGCCTTATGCAGGCGGCGTTGGCGGCCCTTCTTCGGCACAGGCACCACTTCACTGGTGTGCTTGACGTTTTTCAGCGAGTTCAACTCAGTGTGATAAATGGTCGTCGCGTTTGCCATTGGCGATGGATAGAAGTTTTGCACTTGGTCGAGCTTAAACTTACGCTCCTTCAACCAGAGCGCGAGGTTAAGCATATCCTCGTCGGTCGTGCCCGGATGCGCCGAAATAAAATAGGGGATCAGGAACTGCTCTTTACCCGCTTCCTTAGAAAACTTATCGAACAGCTCTTTAAACTTATCGTAGGCGCCCATGCCGGGTTTCATCATCTTGCTGAGCGGCCCTTCTTCGGTATGCTCAGGGGCGATTTTCAAATAGCCGCCCACATGGTGCTGGACTAACTCTTTGACATAGGCCGGATCTTCAATCGCTAAGTCGTAACGCACGCCCGAAGCAATCAAGATTTTCTTGATGCCGGGCACAGCGCGAGCGGCGCGGTACAAGTCGATAGTGTGTTTATGATCTGTGCCTAAATGGCCGCAAATCGATGGATACACACAGGATAAGCGGCGACAGGTTTTCTCCGCTTTTTCACTGGTACAACCGAGGCGATACATGTTGGCGGTGGGGCCGCCTAAGTCGGAAATCACCCCAGTAAAGCCGGGAACCTTATCCTGAATATCTTTGATTTCTTTGATAATCGATTCTTGCGAACGGCTCTGGATAATTCGGCCTTCGTGCTCGGTAATCGAGCAGAATGAACAGCCACCAAAGCAGCCGCGCATAATGTTGATCGAGGTTTTGATCATGTCATAGGCAGGGATTTTCTCCTTGCCGTAGGCAGGATGCGGCACCCGTTTATAGGGTAAATCGAACACGGCATCCATTTCGTCGGTATTGAGTGGCCAAGCTGGTGGGTTCACCCACACGCCACGGTCACCGTGGGGCTGGAACAGCGCTCGCGCACAACCAGGGTTTTGCTCTTGGTGCAAAATCCGCGAAGCATGGGCGTATAAGTATTTGTCTTCAGACACCTTTTCAAAGGCAGGCAGCAGCACATAGGTTTTATCCCATGGCTTAGGGCGTGGCGGCTGCACACTGATAGGCTTTGGCGCATCGTTATCGAAAATTTTAACATCCGATGGGCCTGATAAATTGGCGCAGCCCACATCGTCGGCGCCATAGGGGTTCGGAATAGGATCAATCTTATGCAATTGATCGATTTTGCGAGAATCCATCCCACGCCACTCGGGCATAGGTTCTTTACGGATCACCGCTGTACCGCGCACATCTTGGATATCCGCAATGGCTTCACCCGCCGCTAAACGACGCGCCACTTCGGCCAGCGGACGCTCGGCGTTGCCGTACATTAAAATATCGGCCTTGGCATCAAAAATCACGCTGCGGCGGACTTTATCCGACCAATAATCGTAGTGCGCAATACGGCGCAGACTCGCTTCGATGCCGCCGATAATGACAGGCACATCTTTAAAGGCTTCTTTACAACGTTGGGTATAAACCGTCACAGCGCGGTCGGGGCGCTTACCGCCGACATCGCCCGGAGTATAGGCATCATCGCTGCGAATACGGCGATCGGCGGTATAACGGTTGATCATTGAATCCATATTGCCGGCGGTAACGCCAAAAAACAGATTCGGGCGCCCTAGCTGCATAAAGGCATCTTTGCTCGACCAATCGGGCTGAGAAATAATCCCGACGCGGTAGCCTTGGGCTTCTAACATCCGGCCAATGACCGCCATACCAAAGCTTGGATGGTCCACATAGGCGTCACCAGTGACAATAATAATGTCACAGCTGTCCCAGCCTAATTTCTCCATCTCCTTGCGAGACATAGGTAAGAAAGGCGCGGTGCCGAAGGACTCGGCCCAATACTTGGGATGGCTAAACAGTGTGGATTCAACTTGCATCGATTTTGACCCAAAAACGTAATGTCAAACAAAGGTGCAGACAAAAGCAAGCCGCACCGATTTAGGGACGCGGAGTATAGCAGGCAAACAGGGATAAGTGCGATTAAAAAAACAGCAGCCGAGGTGTTTTTAGGGGTATTTACGCCAATGCGCTTAATACCCCTAAAGTGGCTAAGGATATGGCTTAGACGGCCATTACCCAATCTCAGCAGTTACAGACTTTGGGCAAAATGCACTAAGTTGACTAGGGCTAGGCTGATAGTCACCAACCAAGTGAGCAACACCCCCCAAAAACGCCCAAGATGATAACCGCCTTTGCCTTGAGTTAAGCCAATAGCATGGAGTAAACGCGCCACAATCCATACAGTACCAAAACAATGCAAATAGAAATGCGCCAAACCACCCGCCTCGGCCACCAGCATTAAAATCAATACGATGGGCGCATTCTCAATTAGATTTGCGTGCACCCTGTTCGCCAGTGCTAAAGCATCGTTACCGCCGTCACCGAGACCGATTTTTTGGCTTCGTCTTAATTTCACCACTCGATACGCTAAAGCAATGATTAACAACCCAGTCAGGCTCGCGTAAAACCCTGTTACGATTAATGGCATAGCAACTCCCTTTTAATTAACATAAGCACGGTACATACCGCAAAAATTCAGCAATTTATTTGTATTCAGGTTAAAAGCCATTAACCTTTTAGTGACGAGATAGGTTAATATGCGCGCGCAATCTCTTACAACTTTTTATACAGCGAATAGCCCGATTGGATAACGAACAGTTTCTCGAAAAGCGTAAATTTATCATTAAGCTAGGTAAGGCTTTGCATAAGTTTGGCACACCCGCTTACCGTCTTGAAACCCATTTACAAACCGTTTCTCGGACGCTCGGAATCGAAGGTTATTTTTTAATCTCGCCGACCTCCATGACCTTCGTATTACAACACGATACCGATCAAGAATATAACCATGTTGCGCGGGTAAAACCCGGCGAGTTGGATTTAGGCTCTCTCGCCCGCACCGATGAACTGGTGGATGAACTCACCTCGGGCAAACGCACACTCACCGAAGCCTTAGACAGGCTAGAGGAAATCGCTAACAAACCCAACCCCTATGGCCCAGCACTAACTTGTTTTTCCTTCGGCACCTCAGCAGCGGCATTTGCCATGTTGATGGGCACAGGGTGGAACGATGTTTTTTGGTCTGGTTTGTTAGGCTTGCTAGTCTATGGCTTTGTATACCGCGCCGAGCGCTCGACACGCATGGCAGAAGTGTTAGAGCCATTCGCGACGATTGTTTGCGCCATTGCCGCCTGCGCCATTGCCCGCATCGACCCTAATATTAATATTCCGGTGGTGATCCTCTCCTCCATCATCATCTTTATTCCCGGTTTAGCCTTAACCTTGGGGCTTGCTGAGCTGGCGGCACGCGATTTGATTTCGGGCACGGCGCGGATTATGGACGCCAGTATGCTGTTGTTTAAGCTATATTTTGGTGCAGTGTTGGGGATGGCAATTGGTAAAGCCTTCTTCGGTGAGGCCATTTATATCGAACCGGAAGGATTGCCTCGCTGGGCGATTTGGTCGGCGGTGCCCATCCTTTCTATGGCGCTGGTGTTCATCTTTAAAGCACGGATGCAAGATTCGCCTTGGGGCGTTCTAGCGGGAATTGTCGCATTTTTCTCCGCCATGTTAGGTGGGCACTTTTTTGGGGATTCGGTGGGGATCTTTTTTGGTGCCCTAGCCGTAGGAGTTTACTCCAATCTTTATGCCCGTTGGATGAAGGCTCCCGCCTCAATTGCATTGCTGCAAGGCATTGTGATCTTAGTACCCGGCAGTAAAACCTACATAGGGCTGAACGCGCTGATCTCCGGCGAAACTATGCTTAACCAATCCCATATTGGCTCACAGATCTTTTTGATCTTTATGTCGCTTATCGCCGGACTGATTTTTGCCAACGTCGTAGTACCACCAAGGCGTACGCTATAACATTCATCCTCAGGGCTGGCGCCAATTCCAGCCCTATTCTTAAAATAACCTTATGAAAAATCATAATCTTATTAAAATGTTTACTTGACTAATCGTCATATCCCGTGTGTTATTAAATTGTGAAGCACAGCAGAACCTTAAGCTGTCGCCATCCAGTTTACGGGAGTGGTTTTATGCAGAAGTTTACCCTGTATGCATCGATTCTACCTTGTTGCCTCTGTGGTCTAGTCAACCTAGCCAGAGCGGATGAGGTTTTGCCTAAAACGCCCCCCGAGGAAGCCCCAAAAAAGGTCAGCAAAATTGTCGTGGTGAGCAACCCGATCTTCGACGAGTCAGATCCCGATGCATTTTTTATCCACCGTTGGGCGAACTATCTGCATATAAATACCAAGGAATATGTTGTTCGCGATAAGCTTACCTTTAGCGAAAACGATACGGTCACCCAAAAAGATCTCGATGAGTCTCAACGTTTACTACGCGCCGAACCCTATATTCGTGATGCCAAAGTTTATACAAGTGAGAAAGATCCCCAAACGGATTCTCCCCTCGAAGATGAATCCATTATTATTGAAACTTGGGACAACTGGTCGCTACTGCCAACGGCCAGCTTTAGCAGCTCAGGAGGAGACACTCGTTATTCCTTTGGCGTAAAAGAAGATAACCTTCTAGGTACTGGCATTCGCACCCGCTTAAAGTATCAATCTAACGAATCCCGCACTGGCTATAAGTTTGCCTTTGAGGCTCCCGTGAGTTTTATCGATCACGGCATTGTCGCCGCTGAATTTTATGATAATAGTGACGGCCAAGCTAAACATGTGTACGTGAGCAAGCCTTTCTATTCATTGAATACTGAGACCATGTACTCGGCCGAGTTTTTAGATGATAGCCGCACCGATATTTTGAGACAAAATGGGCAAGAGGTGAACGAGTTTGCCCACACTGTCGATTACCTTAATTTGCAATATGGTTGGTTACTCAATAGAAGCAACGACAATCTGTCTCGCTTTATTGCTGGCTTTACCCAAGACAAACACGAGTTTGCCAATTCAGAGGTGTATCCCAACTCAGAGTTACCACAAGATAGGGACTTTATGTATCCCTGGGTTGCCTATGAATATGTTCAAGATGATTTTCAGATACTCAACAACGTGCACCTGATCCGTAATAATGAAGACTTTAACTTAGGATGGCATCACTATATCCAACTCGGTATTGAAACCAATGATATCGGCGACAATAACCCAGTGGGTTACCACTTTAAATGGCAAACCAGTAGGGGTTATAAATTTGATGAACATCTTTGGTTACTGGAAATGGGCGCGACCAGCACTCTAGGCACCACGCAAAAAGACACTTTTCAGGCTAATGTACAAGCGGAATACTTCTATCAAATCAATCCAAAATGGATTGCCTATGGCAAAGCTTGGGCAAGCCTGTCCAATAATACCTATCTCGATCTAACTCAAGGACTTGGGGATGAAACTGGAGTACGAGGTTATCCCAACGAATATCAACAAGGGGATAACCAATGGTTATTTACCGCTGAAATCCGCAATTATCCGAATATCAACTTATACCAATTAGCCGAACTCGGCTGGGCAGTCTTTGCGGATGTAGGCCAAGCCTCTGGTGGCCCCTTAGCCGACAATAACGAAGTCAACGGCCCGCTCGGTAGCATAGGTATTGGCGCGCGGATTTATTCATCTAGATCCAGCTACGGCAACGTCGCCCATATCGATTTTTCGGTACCTTACACGGGGGGCGATTCAGTAAACAGTTGGGAATGGCGATTCTTAGTCAAACAAAGCTTTTAAGCTATTTAGTTGACAGAATATTAGCCTTAGAGACGCTATAAGCCATTTTAAATCAGGCCGATAAGAGCGATCCCTATGGCTCACTTTTAGTGATTTTTAAGTAGGCTATATTCTTCTAATCACTAAAGGGGGATTTATAGTGGTCAACAAAATTGGATTATCATCTCTGCTATTACTTCAGCCTTTAACCGCTTTTTAGTCGAGTATTTTCATTCTCAAGTTCATTTAAGCAAACCACTGACACTGTCCCGATACCACTAAATTTAGCTCGCCATTGAAACCAGCCACATCAAATATCTCATCAGTTCATAGCCTTACAGGTATTTCAATCCGAGGCGCATAACGCAGAAAGAGTTATTCCATTTTAAGTCAATCCCACAGGAAGCAGGATGCCTTTGAGGCTGTCAGTCACTGCATGGTAAGGCGCTTATACTGCGATCGAGGCTTTTGGCAGAGCCCATTATGCCTTCAAGCCTTCACCTTGCCTAAAGTGCTTTGCACTCCGCTAAATGAACAGATATTGAATACGATTGGTATGGTACATCACACAGTGATGCGCTCATAAATGAGAGGGATAAATGCTGCAGAACAGGATTCCGCGACAATTTAAATAGATAAATTCCAAAGACGAAAAAGCCCTAACATTGCTGTTAGGGCTTATCGAAATGTTGGCGGAGCGGACGGGACTCGAACCCGCGACCCCCGGCGTGACAGGCCGGTATTCTAACCAACTGAACTACCGCTCCTTTAACTTAACGTTTGCACATTAAGCTAAATTAGGCGCTTGGCGATGACCTACTCTCACATGGGGAGACCCCACACTACCATCGGCGCGATTGCGTTTCACTTCTGAGTTCGGGATGGGATCAGGTGGTTCCACAAGGCTATTGTCACCAAGCAAATTTGGTATTTACTTACCCGTCTTATCTCACGCAGGCAGTAAATTAATTCGGAAAGCTGTATTGAGTACCACTTCTTAAGTGTTCATATTCGTCTAAGTGCTACTTAGCAAAACCCATCTGGGTTGTATGGTTAAGCCTCTCGAGTCATTAGTATCAGTTAGCTCAACGCCTCACAACGCTTACACACCTGACCTATCAACGTC